>NZ_JAGPXP010000012.1:0-173876 GCF_018070485.1 Micromonospora sp. C41
TGCCCGCTCGGCGCCTGCTGGCCCTGGCCGATGATCTCCTCGACCTGCTGACGCACACCCTCCAGCGAAATACCCAGACTCTCCAGAGCCTTCGCCGCGACACCCTCACCCTCATGGATCAGGCCCAGCAGGATGTGCTCCGTACCGATGTAGTTGTGGTTGAGCATCCGGGCCTCTTCCTGGGCCAGGACGACAACCCGTCGCGCTCGGTCGGTGAACCGCTCGAACATGCCCTCGTGCTCCTCACGTGCCGTGCGCCTTGATGGTCAGATCTCGGCGGGGCCGGTGCGCGGACGTCCGGGACGGGCGTCCGTGCCTCCTTACTCTATCGCCGCGGACCGTCTCCGCTGAGGTCGTGTGGCCCCGCGAATGCTCGTTCCGACGTCGTTTCAGACAACCGTCCACGCTCAGGAGGTGTTCCGGGACCCCTGCCTGTACGCGCAGAGCGAAATTCGACCGGCGGCAGAGGGCCGGCCGAGCAGACCTGGGCGGCGTCACACACCCGCCGCGCTTGTCCACAACCTGTGGACGGAATCTCCACCGCCTGTGGACAACTTCCCCGGGGGGAGATTTCTTCCCACCCCACCCCGCCTCGCGGCCAGGCGGATCGGACATCCGCCACTCGGCGGGACGCCGGCCGCGAGCGTGACAACGGGGGCGGAAACGGCGACGCCGGGCCGGAGTCGCACTCCGGCCCGGCGTCGCGTCGCCCGTGACGAAGGTGGGGTCAGTGCCCCGCCTTCGCGTGGTACTCGTCCACGATCTCCTGCGGGATCCGGCCCCGGTCGGAGATGTCCTTGCCGGCCTTCTTGGCCCACTCGCGGATGGCCCGGTTCTGCTCGCGGTCGGCGGTCGCGCCGCCCCGGCCCCGAGCGGCCCGGCCACCCACGACCACACCCCCGCGACCGACCTTCGTTCCGTTCGCGATGTACGGCGCGAATACGTCACGCAATTTCTCCGCGTTGGATGCGGAGAGGTCGATCTCGTACTGCACGCCGTCGAGCGCGAACTTGACGGTCTCGTCAGCGTCCCCGCCGTCCAGGTCATCGACCAGCTTGTGAATGATCTGCTTGGCCACGTCCCACATTCCTTTCGAGCAGGGTGCTGCTCCTGCAATACTCGCAAGAGCACAATAACCCGTCCGGCGCTTGTTCCGTCAATAGGACGGGGTAACGAGCCGGAGAAGCTTTGCGGGAGCGCCTACTCCGGCCGGACCAACGGGAACAGGATCGTTTCCCGAATTCCCAGCCCGGTCAGCGCCATCAGCAGGCGGTCGATTCCCATTCCCATGCCACCGGACGGCGGCATTCCATACTCCATCGCTCGGAGAAAATCCTCGTCCAGCCGCATCGCCTCGTCGTCGCCGCGCGCCGCGAGCTGCGCCTGGGCGACCAGCCGATCCCGCTGCACGACCGGGTCGACCAGCTCCGAGTACGCGGTACCCAGCTCGAATCCCAGCACGTACAGGTCCCACTTCTCGGCCAGGCCCGGCTCACTGCGGTGGGCCCGGGTCAGCGGGCTGGTCTCCTCCGGGTAGTCGCGGACGAACGTGGGCGCCTGAAGCGACGGCACCACGAGTTCCTCGAACAACTCCTCGGCCAGCTTGCCCGGTCCCCACTTCGGGTCTACGGAGAGACCGACCTTGTCCGCGTACTCGACCAGCCGTGCCCTTTCGGTGCGGACGGTGACCTCCTCACCGAGCGCTTCGGAAAGGACACCGAACAGTGTCACCGAGCGCCACTCGCCGCCCAGATCGAACTCACGCCCGTCGGCGTGGGTCACCACGGTCGATCCGGCGACCGCGATCGCGGCCTGCTGTACGAGATTTCGGGTCAGCTCGGCCATCGTGTCGTAGTCGCCGTACGCCTGGTACGCCTCCAGCATCGCGAACTCCGGCGAGTGCGAAGAGTCGATGCCCTCATTACGGAAGTTACGGTTGATCTCGAAGACGCGGTCGACGCCACCGACCACCGCGCGCTTGAGAAACAGTTCCGGCGCGATTCGCAGATACAGATCCGTGTCGAGCGCATTGCTGTGGGTCACGAATGGGCGGGCCGCCGCGCCACCGTGCAGCAGTTGCAGCATCGGGGTCTCGACCTCGATGAAGTCCTGCCCGTGCAGCGTGTCCCGCAGGCTGCGGACGGCGGTGGCCCGGGTGCGGACCATCTGCCGGGCCTGCGGGCGGACCACCAGGTCCACGTAGCGCTGGCGGACCCGGGACTCCTCGCTCAGCGGCTTGTGCGCCACCGGCAGCGGGCGCAGCGCCTTGGCGGTCACCGCCCATTCCTCGGCCAGCACGGACAGCTCGCCGCGCCGGCTGGTGATCACCTCGCCGGTCACGCCGACGTGGTCGCCGAGGTCGACCAGGCGCTTCCAGTCCGCCAGCCGCTCCGGCCCGACCCGGTCCAGCGAGAGCATCGCCTGGAGTTCGGTGCCGTCACCGTCGCGAAGGGTCGCGAAGCAGAGCTTGCCGGTGTTGCGAATGAAGATCACCCGGCCGGTGACCGAGGCGCGGTCGCCGGTGGCGGTGTCGGTGGGCAGGTCGGCGTAGCGCTCGCGCAGCTGCGCGAGCGTCGTGGTGCGCGGGAAGCCCACCGGGTACGGCTCGGTGCCCTCGGCGAGCATCCGGTCCCGCTTCTCCCGGCGGACCTTCATCTGCTCGGGAAGGTCGTCGGCGGGGTCTGCTGGCAGGGCGTTCTGCTCGGTCACGGCACGCTTCCTCAGGCCTTGGGAACATCGGCGGGGTCAGCACATGAGCGTACTCAAGCGGCCTGGCGGCCGTTACGGGATAACCTGCCCGTCATGACCGACCCCACTGCGGCGCTCTCGTTCGGCGCCGCCGCGGCCGAGTACGACCGGTTCCGTCCCCGTTATCCCCGGGCCGCGTTGCGCTGGGCACTGGACGGGCTGCACGACGCCCGGGTGGTCGACCTCGGCGCGGGCACCGGCATCCTCATCCGGGGACTGCTGGCGCTCACCGCGGACGGGACGGTGGCTCAAGTCGTACCCGTGGAGCCGGATCCGGGGATGCGGGCGCAACTGGCCGCCGCCACGCCGGGCACGACGGCGCTCGCGGGCAGCGCCGAGGCCGTGCCGCTGCCGGACGGGTCGGCGGACGCGGTGCTGGTCGGGCAGGCCTACCACTGGTTCGACAGGGAGCGGGCGCACGCCGAGGCCGCGCGCGTCCTGCGCCCGAGCGGCACGTTCGCGCCGGTCTGGAACATCCGGGACGAGCGGGTCGGGTGGGTGGCGGAGCTGACCCGGATCGCGCACCTCGGGGACAACGCGGGCGACGTGACGCAGCGGTACGCGGACTTCGGCGCCGCCTTCACCGCTGTCGAGATCGGCGAGTTCGCCCACGCGACCACGCTGACGCCGGACGAGGTGGTGAGCATGCTGCACACCCGCTCGTTCTGGCTGACCGCCGACGCGGACGAGCGGCGACGGGTGGACGCGGAGCTGGCGGAGCTGTTCGCCACCCACCCCGACCTGGCCGGCCGGGAGACGGTCGAGCTGCCCTACCGCACGATGGTGCTCCGGGCCCGGCGGCGTTAAAAAGGGGCCCCTCCTCTACCGGAGGCGTTAACAGGGGGCCCTTCCTTGCACCTCAGGTGTTGCGGTCGTAGACCATCCGCAGGCCGATCAGCGTGATCATCGGCTCGTGGTGAGTGATGGTGTGGCACTCGCCGAGCACCAGCGACGCCAGGCCGCCGGTGGCGATGACCGCCTTGACCCCGCCCAGCTCCTCGGACATCCGCTCGACGATGCGGTCCACCTGACCGGCGAAGCCGAAGTAGAGCCCGGCCTGGAGACACTCGACCGTGTTCTTGCCGATCACCGAGCGCGGGCGGGTCGCCTCCACCTTGCGCAACTGCGCCGCGCGGGCGGCCAGCGCGTCGAAGGAGATCTCGATGCCCGGCGCGAACGCCCCGCCGAGGAACTCACCCCGGCTGCTGATCACGTCGAAGTTGGTGGTGGTGCCGAAGTCCACCACGATCGACGGCCCGCCGTAGAGCGTGTACGCGGCAAGCGTGTTCACCACGCGGTCCGCGCCCACCTCCTTCGGGTTGTCGATGGCGAGCTGGACGCCGGTGCGGACGCCGGGCTCGACGATCACGCTGGGCAGGTCGGCGTAGTACCTGTCGAGCATGGTGCGCAACGAGCGCAGCGCGGCCGGCACTGTCGAGCAGGCGGCCACCCCGGTGATCTCCACAGCGTCACCGGCGAGCAGCCCGCGGAACATCAGCCCCAGTTCGTCCGCGGTGGAGCGGGCGTCGGTCTTGATGCGCCACGAGTGCACCAGCTTGTCGCCGTCGAAGGTCGCCAGCACGGTGTTCGTGTTTCCGATGTCGATGCAGAGCAGCACAGCGGCAGCCTAGACGTCGCGCAGGTCGAGGGCGATGTCCAGGATCGGCGAGGAGTGGGTGAGCGCGCCGACGGAGAGGAAGTCGACGCCGGTCGCGCCGTACTCGGCGGCCATCGGCAGCGTCAGCCCGCCGGTGGCCTCCAGCTCCGCCCGGTCGCCCACCGACGCCACCACCTCGCGCAGCTGTGCCGGGGTCATGTTGTCCAGCAGCAGGAACTTCGCGCCCGCCTCGACCGCCTCCACCGCCTCGGCCGGCGTGTCCACCTCGACCTGCACCGGGACGTCGGGGAACGCCTCCCGGACCCGGCGGAACGCGGCGCTGATCCCGCCCGCGGCGACCTTGTGGTTGTCCTTGATCATGGCGACGTCGTGCAGGCCCATCCGCTTGTTGGTGCCGCCGCCGGCCCGGACCGCGTACTTCTCCAGCGCCCGCAGGCCCGGCGTGGTCTTGCGGGTGTCCAGCACCGTCGCCTTCGTACCGGCCAGCTCGTCGGCCCAGGCCCGGGTGTGCGTCGCCACGCCGGACATGCGGGACAGCAGGTTCAGCGCCGTCCGCTCGGCGGTCAGCAGCAGCCGGGTCGGGCCGGTCACAGTGGCCAGCACGTCGCCGCGCGCCACCCGCTGCCCGTCGTGGGCCACCAGCTCGACCTCGACCGTACGCCCGGCGCCGGTCACGTCGGCGACCAGCTCGAACACGGCGGCGGCCACCGGCAGCCCGGCCACCACGCCGTCGGCGCGCGCCACCAGATCGGCCGTGTCCTGCTGCTCGTCCGGGATGGTGGCGACGCTCGTGACGTCGAGGAAGTCGGGCCCGAGGTCCTCGTGCAGCGTGTCCAGGATGATCCGCCGGACCCGCTCCGGGTCCAGGCCACCGTCGCGCAGCGCCTGCTCCGTCGACTCCCTCATGAGTGCTTCTCCTCCCAGCGCTCGGCCACCCGGCCGTCCGTACCCACCTCGGCCACCAGGTGGCCCAGCCACCGCTCGTCGGCCGTCGGGAAGTCCTCCCGCCAGTGACAGCCCCGCGTCTCCTGCCGGGCGTACGCGGCCGCGACCAGCGTCGACGCCACGGTGAGCAGGTTCGTCGCCTCCCAGTCGGCGGTACGCGGCACGCCCCGCCCCGCGCCCAGCCCGGTGAGCGCGGCGGCGGTGGCCTCCAGCGTCCGCGCCGACCGGAGCACGCCCGCGCCCCGCGTCATCGCCCGTTGCAGTTCCGCCGTGCCGGACGCCGGCACCAGCGCGCCCGGGCCGCCGATCCAGGCGCCGGTCTCCGCCGGGCGGGCCTGCTCGGGCAGCCCGGCGGCGATGTCCTCGGCGATCCGGCGGGAGAAGACCAGCCCTTCCAGCAGCGAGTTGCTGGCCAGCCGGTTCGCGCCGTGCACGCCGGTGCAGGCGACCTCGCCGCAGGCGTACAGGCCGGGGATTGAGGTACGGCCGCGCAGGTCGGTCCGGACGCCGCCGGAGGCGTAGTGGGCGGCCGGCGCGACCGGGATCAGGTCGGTCGCCGGGTCCACGCCGATGGCCAGGCACGACGCGACGATGGTGGGGAACCGCCGGGCCAGGAAGTCACCGCCGAGGTGCCGGGCGTCCAGGAACACGTGGTCCGCGCCGGACGCGAGCAGCACCCGGTGGATGCCCTTGGCGACCACGTCCCGGGGCGCCAGCTCGGCCAGTTCGTGCTGGCCCACCATGAACCGCTTGCCGTCGCCGTCGACCAGGTGCGCGCCCTCGCCGCGCAGCGCCTCGGAGACCAGCGGCTGCTGGGCCAGCCCCGCGCCCGGCCCGCCGGGCGGCACGATCAACGCGGTCGGGTGGAACTGCACGAACTCCACGTCGGTGACGGCCGCGCCGGCGCGCAGCGCCAGCGCCACCCCGTCGCCGGTGGAGACCGCCGGGTTGGTGGTGGCGGCGAAGATCTGCCCCATCCCGCCGGTGGCCAGCACCACCGCGCGGCCGAGGATCGCGCCGACGCCGTCCTCGCTGCCCTCGCCGAGCACGTGCAGCGTGATGCCGCAGGCCGGGCCGAGCCCGCCCGGCCCGTCGCCGGGGGCGCGCAGCAGGTCCAGCACCAGCGCGTGCTCGACCAGCCGGATCCACGGGTCGCGGCGTACCGCGTCGTGCAGCGCCCGCTGCACCTCCGCGCCGGTGGCGTCACCGCCGGCGTGCACGATCCGGTCGGCGCGGTGGCCGCCCTCCCGGGTCAGCATCAGCGAACCGTCCGCGTTGCGGTCGAACTCCGCCCCGATCCGCATCAGCTCACGCAGCCGGGTCGGGCCCTCGGCCACGAGCGCGCGGACCGCAGCCGGGTCGCAGAGGCCGACGCCGGCCACCTCGGTGTCGTACGCGTGCGCGTCCGGCGTGTCCGCCGGGTCCAGTACGGCGGCGATGCCGCCCTGCGCCCAGCGCGTCGAACCCTCGTCCATGTCGACCTTGGTGACCACCGTGACGTGCAGACCCGCCTCGCGCAGGTGCAGCGCGGCGGTCAGCCCGGCCACGCCGGAGCCGACCACGATCACGTCTGTCGTCTCCACCCACCCGGGGGCGGGCGCGGCGAGCAGCCGGGGCAGCGTCGGCAGGTCGACGGTGGGTAGGTCCATGAGCACAGTCAACCCGAAGCGAACTCGGCTCGGGCGCGGGGGGCGTGACGAGTGCCCTCGGCTACCTCGTCCGGCGCGGCAGGGCAGCCGGTCCGGCGCCCTTGAGCGAGGTGGTCACCGTACGGTCGCTGAGCCACAGGTAGCAGCGCACGCCCCGGTCGCCGACCGCCCAGCGACCGGCGGCGGGCGGGCGGACCACCACGTCGCTGCGGTAGCGCAGGAACGCGTCGGCGGGCACCCCGGTGTAGCGGGCGATCACGGCGAAGCAGCCGTCGTAGAGGGGAACCCAGTCCTCCGGTTTCTTCGGGTACGGGCGGTCCGGCGCGGCCCACACGCCGACGAACTCGGCGTCGTGCGCGACAGCGCAGTCGACCGGGGTGAGCCGCTGCACCCGGCCCGCCTCCCGGGTGGTGCGCTGGCAGCCCAGCCGCAGCGGGGAGGGCGGCTTGAGCGCGTCGCGCAGGCTGCCGGTACGGGTGACCACGGTGGCCGCCGCCTCGACCGTGGTCAGCTCGGTCAGGTCGCACCGGTACCAGCGGGAGCCGGCCGTCCAGCCGAGGGCGGTCGGCACCGCCACCGCCAGCCGGAGGCGTCCGGCGCGCCAGTCGTCACCCACGTACCCGCTGGCCCGTTTGTCGCAGTCGGCGAACGCGGTACGCATCTCCGGTGAGGCGAGCGCCGGCGGGGCGGGCCGGTCGGCGGTGAACGCCCCGACGTGCACGGTCTCCACCCGGTGCGGCAGTTCGCAGCCGACCGGCGCGTACGCGGACAGGCCGACGCTCGCGGTGAAGTCGGCGACCTGGCAGACCTCTGCGGCCGGGGTGAACGGCCCGGGTGCGGCCATCGCAGGCCAGTCGTCGGCGAGGTCGCCGTCCAGGCCGCCGGTGCCGGCGCAGCCGGTCAGAGCGGCGCTCGCGACCATCGCGGCGACCAGGAAGCTCATCGCACGGCGCATCGCGGCCTCCCCCAGCCGACGACCGTCGATCCCCGACGGTCCGCCCAGGGTAGCCGAAAATGACCTTCCGGTGACAGACCGCGTTCCCCGCCCTTGCGCCCCGCCGATCTTGCACTAACCGCCTCGACAAACCGCCCGAAAGGGGTGGCGGAGGGGCCGCGACTGCAAGATCAACGGGGAGAGGCGGCGAGGGGGTTGGGGACGGGGGCGCCTGCGGTGCCGGGGGCGGCCGTGGCCGGGTCGGCGGTCAGGTCCACGACCCTGTTGTCGGCGTCGACGTGGACCACCTTCGGGCGGTACGTGCGGGCCTCGGCGTCGTCCATCTGACCGTACGAGATGAGGATGACCAGGTCACCGGGGTGCACCAGGTGCGCGGCGGCGCCGTTGATGCCGATCACGCCGCTGCCCCGCCGCCCCGGGATCACGTACGTCTCCAGCCGCGCGCCGTTCGTGATGTCCACGATCGCCACCTGCTCGCCGGGGAGCAGGTCCGCCGCGTCGAGCAGATCCTCGTCCACAGTCACCGAGCCGACGTAGTGCAGGTCGGCCTGGGTCACGGTGGCGCGATGGATCTTCGACTTGAGCATGGTCCGGAACATCGGGGTGCCTTTCCGCATTCGTGGTGGGGTCAGGGACGCGGCGCGAGGTGGATCGCCGTGTTGTCGATCAGGCGGGTGGCGCCGACCCAGGCCGCGATCAGCAGCCGGGCCGGCCCGTCGACCGGGCCGGGTTCCAGCTCGGTGTCGGTGAGCACCAGGTAGTCGAGGCGGGCGGCCGGGTTGTCGAAGGCCCGGTGGGCGGCCGCGAGCACCGCGCCCGCGTCCTCGCCCCGCTCGGCCGCCGCCGCCCCGGCCCGCAGCGCTACGGACAGGCTCAGCGCCGCCTCCCGCTCCGCCGCCGACAGGTAACGGTTGCGGCTGGACAGGGCCAGGCCGTCCGGCTCGCGTACGGTCGGCACGCCGGCGATCTCGGTCGGCACGTCGAGGTCGCGGACCATCCGGCGCACCAGGGTGAGCTGCTGGTAGTCCTTCTCGCCGAAGAAGGCCAGGTCGGGCTGCGTGAGCTGGAGCAGCTTCATGACCACCGTGAGCACGCCGTGGAAGAAGCCGGGACGGCTCAGACCCTCCAGGTCCTCGCCGAGCGGCCCCGGGTTCAGCCGTACCGTCGGCTGCCCCTCCGGGTACATCTCGGCCACCGGCGGCGCGAACACCGCGTCCACCCCCACCCGGCGGCAGATCTCCAGGTCCGTGTCGAGCGTGCGCGGGTAGCGGTCGAAGTCCTCGTTCGGGCCGAACTGCAGCGGGTTCACGAAGATCGTCACGATGACGTGGTCGGCCCGCTCGCGGGCGGCCCGCAGCAGCATCTCGTGCCCGGCGTGCAGCGCGCCCATGGTCATCACCACGCCGACCGTGCCGGTCATCGCCTCGCGGGCGGCCGCCAGCTCCTTGCGCGTGTGCAGCACCTCGGCCATCAGGCCGCCACCTCGATTCCGTCCAGCACGTCCCGGAGGGCGGCCGCGTCCGCCGGGCGCAGGCGGCCGACCGCGACGGCGCGGTCCGCCGTCCGTCGTGCCAACGCCAGATACGCGGGTACGGATTCCGGCGCGGTCCGCGCCAGCCGGTCCAGATGCCGGCGTACGGTGCCCGCGTCGCCCCGCGACACCGGGCCGGTCAGCGCGTCGTCGCCCAACCGCAGCGCGTTCTCCAGCGCGGCCCGCAGCAGCGGGGCGAGCACCTTCTCCGGCCGCTCCACGCCGGCGTCACGCAGCCGGTCCGACGCCTCGTTGACCAGCGTCACCAGGTGGTTCGCGCCGTGCGCGAGCGCCGCGTGGTAGAGCGGCCGGTCGGTCTCGCCGACCCACTCCGGCACACCGCCCAGGTCGGCCACCAGCCGGGCCGCGAACGCGCGCAGCTCGGCCGGGGCGGTCACGCCGTACGAGATGCCGGGCAGGCGGGACAGGTCGTCCGGCGTACCGGTGAAGGTCATCGCCGGGTGCAGCGCGAGCGGCCGGGCGCCGGCCTCGGCGGCCGGGGCCAGCACGGCCAGCCCGTGCGCGCCGGACGTGTGCGCCACCACCTGGCCGGGGCGCAGCGCGCCGCTCGCGGCCAGGTCGGCGATCACGCCCGCGAGCGCGTCGTCGGGGACGGCGACGATCAGCAGGTCGGTGGCGGCACGCGCCACCTCGGACGCGGAGCGGTGCGGGGTCTCGGGCAGCAGCAGCGCCAGCCGGGCCCCTGTCGCGCCCGAGGCGCCGGACGCGGCGACCACGCGGTGGCCGGCGGCGGCGAGAGCCGCGCCCAGCGTGGCGCCGACCCGGCCGGCGCCGAGCACGCCGACGGCGAGGGTACGCGGGAAGACGAGCGGGGCAGCGGTGGCCCGGTGGCGCAGCGGTGCGCTCATGGCGGCGATCCAGTCCTCGAAGGGGGTACCGGTCGATGGCAAGTATGCGCCCGGGTGACAGACCGGAAACAAGAAGGTGTGAAAACCTTCACCGGCCGCCCGAAGAGGCCGCTGCGGTGGCGGGCAAACCGCACTTTCGGGTACGTCCCGTAGGGTCGGCGGGTGACCACCCCGCTGCGCTGGCGCGACGCGATGGAGCAGGCGTTGTACGGGCCGGACGGGTTCTTCGTCTCCGGCGCCGGCCCAGCCGCGCACTTCCGCACGAGCGTGCACGCCTCACCCGTCTTCGCCGCCTGCCTGCTGCGGCAACTCGAAGCGGTGGACGCGGCGCTGGGCCACCCGGACCGGCTGGACGTGGTGGACGTGGGCGCGGGCCGGGGCGAACTGCTCCGGGCCCTGCTGGCCCGGGCCGCACCCGAGTTGTCCGCCCGGATCCACCCGGTGGCAGTGGAACGAGCCACCCGCCCGCCGGACCTGCCCCCGCAGATCGACTGGCGAACCGACATCCCCGACGGCATCACCGGCCTGCTCCTGGCCACCGAATGGCTGGACAACGTCCCGGTGGACGTGGCGGTCCACACCCAGGCAGGCTGGCGCCTCCTCCTGGTGAACCCGAGAACCGGCGAGGAGACGCTGGGCCCGCCCCCGTCCGCCACCGAAACCACCTGGCTGATCCACTGGTGGCCCCCGGCCCTCCCGCGCAACGCCCCGTTGACCAAGGAGTTTGCGGACGTGGAGAGCTCGGATCAGGACACAAACTCCTTGATCAACGCCGTTGGTGGGGGCGGCAGCAGCGGTGGGCGGGCGGAGATCGGGGTGGGGCGGGACCTCGCCTGGGCGGGGGCCGTCGGGAAGGTGGCGCGGGGGCTGGCGCTTGCGGTGGACTACGGGCACCTGCGGGACTCGCGTCCCCTGGACGGGACGTTGACCGGGTATCGGGGTGGGCGGCAGGTGCCGCCGGTTCCGGACGGGTCGTGCGACGTGACGGCGCACGTCGCCATGGACTCGGTCGCCTCCGCCGGTGAGCGGGTCGCGCGGTGCGCGTACTCCCTGGTCTCTCAGCGGGAGGCGCTGCGGGCGCTCGGGGCCGACGGCGGGCGACCGCCGCTGAGCCTGGCCTCCCGCGACCCGGCCGGCTACCTGCGGGCGCTCGCCGCGGCGTCGGCGGCGGCCGAGCTGACCGACCCGGCCGGGCTCGGCGGGCACCTGTGGCTGCGGCAGCCGGTCGGCGTCGCGCTCGACGCGGTCGTGGCACGATGACGGGCATGACCACGGACGCCGCCGACCTCCGCGAGCTCACAGTCGGCACCGGCGCGGGCGGTGAGCAGCTCGGCACCGACATGGTGCTCAACATCGGGCCGCAGCACCCCTCGACGCACGGCGTGCTGCGGCTGAAGCTGGTGCTCGACGGCGAGCGGGTGGTCGCCGCCGAACCGATCGTCGGCTACATGCACCGGGGAGCGGAGAAGCTCTTCGAGGTACGCGACTACCGGCAGATCATCGTGCTGGCAAACCGGCACGACTGGCTGTCGGCGTTCTCCAACGAGCTGGGCGTGGTACTCGCGGTCGAGCGGCTGATGGGCATGGAGGTGCCGGAACGCGCCACCTGGCTGCGGATGGCGCTGGCCGAGCTGAACCGGGTGCTCAACCACCTGATGTTCCTCGGCTCGTACCCGCTGGAGATCGGCGCGATCACGCCGATGTTCTACGCGTTCCGGGAACGGGAGACCATCCAGGCCGTGATGGAGGAGGTCTCCGGCGGCCGGATCCACTACATGTTCAACCGGGTCGGCGGCCTGAAGGAGGAGGTGCCGTCCGGCTGGACCGGACGCGCCCGCGCCGCCATCGCCGAGGTACGCCGCCGGATGCCCGACCTGGACAACCTGATCCGGCGCAACGACATCTTCCTGGCCCGTACCGTCGGGGTCGGCGTGCTCTCCGCCGCCGACGCCGCCGCGTTCGGCGCGTCCGGGCCGGTCGCCCGCGCCTCCGGGCTCGACCTCGACCTGCGTCGCGACGAGCCGTACCTGGCCTACGACCAGCTCGACGTGCCCGTGGTGACGAAGACCGCCGGGGACTGTCACGCCCGCTTCGAGGTGCTGCTCGACCAGGTGTACGTCTCGCTCGACCTCGCCGAGCAGTGCCTGGACCGGGTGGACCGGATCAGCGGGCCGGTGAACACGCGGCTGCCGAAGGTGCTGAAGGCGCCGGAGGGGCACACGTACGCCTGGACCGAGAACCCGCTCGGCATCAACGGCTACTACCTGGTGTCCCGGGGCGAGAAGACGCCGTGGCGGATGAAGCTGCGCACCGCCTCGTACGCGAACGTGCAGGCGCTGTCGTCGCTGCTGCCCGGCTGCCTGGTGCCCGACCTGATCGCCATTCTCGGCTCGATGTTCTTCGTGGTCGGCGACATCGACAAGTGATCGTGGGCGCTCAGCGCCAGCGGTCGGCGGTGTCCCGCTGCTGGCCGTGGGCGCCGCGCTCCGAGCCTCGCCATTCCGGTTCCGGCTGACGCCACTGCGGTTCCGGCTGACGCCACTCCGGCTCGGCCGGACGCCACTGCGACTCGCCCTGGCGCCACTCCGGTTCGGGTTGACGCCAGTCCGGCTCGGGCTCGCGGCGCTGCGAATCGGCCGGACGCCACTCCGGCTCCGGCGGACGCCACTGCGGTTCCGGCTGACGCCACTGCGGCTCGGGCTCGGGCTCGCGGCGCGCCGATTCGGGCTGACGCCACTCCGGGGGCGGCTGGCGCCACTCCGGCTGGCCGCTGCGCTGGGTCGGCGGCCGCCACTCGTCCGGCACCGGCACCCCGCCGGCCGGCAACGCCGGGTGGCCGTCACCCGGCCCACCCGCGTCCGCCCTGCCGCCGCGCACCGACGCCCATCGGTCCTCGATCCGGTACTCCGTGCCGGCGCTGTCGGCGTGCATCGCGGCCCGTCGCTCCCCGAGGCGGATCTCCCGGCCCGCGTCGTCGTCGCGAACCGCCGCCCAGCGGTTACTCGCACGCAGCTCGGACCAGTGATCGCCGTCCGCCCGGTCCCGGCCTTCCCGCGCGTCCAGGGCCCCGGACGCGCCCGGTTCGCTGTGCCGGACGGCCGGTTCGCTGTGCCGCGCGGCGGGTTCGCTGTGCCGCGCGGCCGGTGGCCAGGCCGGAACGTCGGCCGCGCCGCCCGGCGCCCAGCCGGCCCGGTCGTCGCCCGACCACTGTCGCTGCTCCTGGGCCGCAGCCCGGCCCTGGTCGTCCGACCAACGGCCACCCACGGACCAGCCCTGCTCCCCGCCGACGCCCGCCCACGGATGCTCGGCGCCCGCGCGTCCGGCGTCGGCAGGCGAGTGCCCGTCACCCGGCCCGAAGCCGTCGTCCCGCGCACTTCCGACCCGGCGGCCGTACCCGGAGCGCTCGCCACCCGCCGGAGCACCCCAGCCGCTGTCGTCCGTGCCGGTCCATCCCGCGTCGGCCCGGTCCTCGCGGCCCCGCTCACGCTGCCCCGCGCCCCGGTGATCGGCCGGGTCGCCGCCCCGGGAGCGGTCCTCGTCCGACCAACCGCCGGGGAATCCGCCGTACCGGGAGCCGGTCGGCTCGGTGCCACCGCCGACGATGGTGTGCCGGGTGGTGACGTGCACGGTCTCGGTGTGGTGGACCACGCCCACCGGGCGGGACTCCGGCCGGGCGGTCGGATCGGACACGCGCGCCGACCCGTACACGCCGCTCCCGGGCCGGTCCGGCGGGCGTACCGCCGCCCGCGCCGGCTCGGCGTCGTGGCGGCCCGCCCGCGGCGGTTCGCCGTCGGGCTCGCCGCCGTAGCGGCCACCGGAGTACGCCGGACGAGCCGGTTCGTCCTCGTCGCGACCGGCCGGGTGACCCCGATCCGCCTCGTACGCCCCGGCGGCCGGCACCCGGGCCGCGCCGCTCGGGCGATCCTGGGCGGGCGCGGAGGCCAGTCCCGCGGCGGCCGCATCGAGCCGATGCCGCACCGCCCCGGCCGCCTCCTCCGCCCGGCGTGCCTGGTCCAGCGCCTGGTTGCCGCGTTGAGCGGCGGCCACTATCTCGGCCCGCAGCTCCCGCCGGAGCTGCTCCAGCTCCTCGCGCAACTCCTCGGACGCCGCGCCGCCCGAACCGCCCTCCGGCCGCAGCGCGATGGACAGGCCGATCAGCACGACGGCGAGGATCGCCAGGACCGCGCCGAACCGGAGCGAGCCGTTGCCGTCGGCGATCAGCAGGATGAGCGCGGCCAGCGGCGCCAACCCCACACCGGCCCAGAACAGGACTGTCAGCGGGGTGGGGTTGCGCTTGTCGGCAGGAGCGACCGAGGCGGGCATGGCTGAGCACAGTACCGAGAGTTCCACCTGAGGGGAACGGGTCGGCGTGACTCGATGTGCGGGCCTGCTGAGCAGGCAACCGCCCGGGGTGCGCGGCCGGCCGGCGCGCGTGGCGCCGGCCGGCCGCGGCGCGTCAGCTCGTGGCCAGCGCGGCGTCGGAGGAGAAGACCAGGCCGACGCTCGCGGCGCCGGTCTTCAGCGCGTTCTTGGTCTGCGGGCCGCCCGCGTCCAGCGAACTGAACGAGCCCGCCTTGAAGTCGTAGACCTCGACCAGACCGGCCTGGCACTTCGGCCGCTGCGGGCACTCCGGCGGGCCGGCGAGCACGGTGGCCTGCCCGGAGCACTTCGCGGCCAGCTCGGAGAGCGTGGACACGCCGTACTTGTCGGCGAACGCCTTGGTCACCGCGAACGCGTTCTGGTCCTGCGCCTGGGACGGCTGGCCGAACACCAGGCCGGCCTTGTCGCCCTCGGTCTTCAGCGCGGCGACCGTCTTGTCCAGCTCCGGTGAGGAGACGGGCTGGGCGTCCTTGCCGTTGGCCTTGGTGTTGAGGAACTCCGCCATGGTGGCGGCGTACTCCGGGACGACCTGGATCTGCCCCTTCTCCAGAGCCGGGCCGTACAGCTCCCGGTTGCCGATCGTCTGCACCTTGACCTGGTAGCCCGCCGCCTCCAGCGCGATCTTGTAGAGCTCGGCGATGGTCTGGCTCTCGCTGAAGTTGCCGGCGCCGACGGTGATCTGGCCGCCCGGGCCCTTCTCGATCCCGTCGGTCACGCCGTTGGCGGACGCGAACTCCTTCGCCGCCGCCTGGGGCGTCTTGCGGTCGACGTCGACTGCCCGGTTGAGCTGGATCAGCTTCGGGGTGTCGAGCTTCGCGGAGACCTTGTCCAGCGCGGCGACGAGCTGCGGCGTGGCCGCCTTCGCGTTGATCGCGGGAATGACGTTGTCGGTGTTCTGGAGCTTCTTGTCGTCGGTCAGGACGACGAGCTGGTCGCCCGCCACCGGGGCACAGCCGGCCCCCGAGGCGCCCTGCTCGGGCGCGTCGGTGCCGGACGAGCCGGCGTCGCCGCAGCCGGTGAGGAGAGCGGCCGCGGTGAGTGCGCCGAACGCCCCCGCGACCAGTCGTGTACGCGCACGCATGAGTGCCCGCCTTCCGTGTCCCGGCGCGACCCGTCGGGCCGGCCGCGTGTCCGACGGGCGAACCGGACGGCCACCCGCGACTCCAGCCAATATCCTCCGGACCCGACCGACAAACTCGGAGCGGTTTTCGTCACCCGATCGTCACCGGCGGCTCAACTTCCGGCCGTCGCAGCCGTCGCGCGGCGGTTCGCCCGGCGGCGGACCGGGCGCAGCGGACGTGGCGTGACGAGCCGCTCCACGATCGCGAGCAGCCCCTCGACGAGCAGCGCCAGCCCGGCGACCAGCACCCCGCCGGCGATGATCTGGCCGCCGCCGGCGGCGATGTCGAGCCCGAAGCCGGCCCGGATGATCTGGCCCAGCCCGCCGCCGTTGACGAACGAGGCCAGCGCGGCGGTGGCCACCACCTGCACGGCCGCGGTACGGAAACCGGCCGCCAGGTAGGGCACGGCAAGCGGCAGCTCCACCCGGCGCAGCACCTGCCCGCCGGACAGCCCCATCCCATGTGCCGCGTCCCGCGCCTCCGGGTCGGCCTGCCGCACCCCGGTGTACGCGTTCGCCAGCAGCGGCGGCACCGCGAAGACCGCGAGCGCCACCACCACCGCCGGCCGGCCGAAGCCGAGGAAGGTCAGCGGGAGGATGGTCAGCAGGGCCAGGGTCGGGATCGCCAGCGTGACGTTGGAGACCAGCAGCACCAGCCCGCCGCCCCGGCCGCTGTGCCCGAGCCAGAGGCCGATCGGCCAGGCCACCAGGCATCCGAGCAGCACCGCCAGGGCGGACATGCTCAGGTGCTCGCCGAGGCGGTCCAGCACGCCGCCGGGATTGGTCCAGTTCAGCGGGTCGTTCAGCCAGACGACCGCCTGCTCGACGGGGTTCACCGGGCGGACCTCCCGCGCAGCCACGGGGTGAGCAGGCGGCCCACGCCGGCCAGCACCAGGTCCAGCACCAGCGCCAGCAGCACGCACAGCACCGTGCCGGTCATGATCTGGGCCTTGTAGAAGTTGTTCTGGAAGCCGGCGAAGATGAGCTGGCCGAGCCCGCCCCGGCCGACCACCACACCCACCGTGACCAGCGCGACAGTCGACACCGTCGCCAGCCGTACGCCGGTGAGGACGCCGGGCAGCGCCAGCGGCAGCTCGATCCGGAACAGCCGCCCCCACCGGCCGTACCCCATGCCCTCGGCGGCCTCCCGCACCTCCGGCGGCACCTGGTTCAGCCCGGCCAGCGCGTTGCGCACGATGACCAGCAGCGCGTACAGCGCCACCACGGTGAGCACGGTGATCGCGCCGATGCCCAGGTAGGGCGCGAGGAAGGCGAACAGCGCCAGCGACGGGACGGTGTAGAGCACCCCGGTCAGCGCAAGGATGGAGGCCGACAACGACCGGAACCAGTACGCGAGCACCGCGAGCGGCAGCGCCACCAGCGCGGCGATCACCACGGCCCGGGCGGTCAGCCAGGTGTGCTCACGCAGCGCGGCCAGGATCGTGTCAGAGTTGTCCCGCACGTACTGCCAGGAGAACCACGGATTACCCGGGTCGGCCCGGTAGCTCAGGTGGAGGGACACAGGTGGACGGTACCCCGGGGGACGCTGCCGGACACGGCGCGGCGTCGATCACGCTGGAACGCATCCGCAAGCGCTACCCGGACGGCACCGAGGCGGTACGCGAGCTGAGCCTGCAGGTCGGCGCCGGTGAGCTGGTGGTCCTGATCGGCCCGTCCGGCTGCGGCAAGTCGACGGTGCTACGGATGATCAACCGGCTGATCGAGCCGACCGGCGGGCGGATCCTGCTCGGCGACGACGACGTCACCCGGGTCGACCCGGTGGCGCTGCGCCGCCGCATCGGGTACGTCATCCAGAACGTCGGCCTCTTCCCGCACCAGACCGTCGCGGCGAACGTGGCGACAGTGCCGGGACTGCTGGGCTGGCCGAAGCAGCGCACCCGCGCCCGCGTCGGCGAGTTGCTGGAGCTGGTCGGCCTCGACCCGGCCCAGTTCGGCCGGCGGTACCCGCACGAGCTGTCCGGCGGGCAGCGGCAGCGGGTCGGGGTGGCCCGGGCGCTCGCCGCCGACCCGGTGGTGCTGCTGATGGACGAGCCGTTCTCCGCGGTGGACCCGATCGTCCGGACCCGCCTGCAGGAGGAGTTCCTGCGCCTGCAGGCCGAGGTACGCAAGACGATCGTGCTGGTCACGCACGATCTCGACGAGGCGGTCCGGCTCGGCGACCGGATCGCGGTGCTCTCCGAGGGCGGCCGGCTGGAGCAGTACGACACGCCCGCCGCGCTGCTCGGGTCACCCGCCTCGGACTTCGTCCGCGAGTTCGTCGGCGCCGACCGGGGCATCCGGCGCCTCGCCGTGACCCCGGTGACCCGCGCCGTCCTCGACCCGCTCCCGGCCGACGGGGGCGCCGGCCTGCCCAATGTGGCGCTCGGCGACTCGGCGTACGACGCGCTCGGCGCGCTGCTCACCTCCGGCGCGGAGCACGCCGTGGTGACCGAGGAGGGCCGGGCGGTGGGCCTGCTCGCCCGTACCCGGGTGCTGGCGCTGGGCGCTGTGGACTGAGCTCAGGCCCGGCCGCCCAGGCTGGCCAGCCCGACGATCCAGCCGGCGAAGAAGCCGTACGTGACGCCGGTGCTGGCGGACTGGAACGCGGCGAACAGCGAGCCGTGCGGGCCGAGGAGCGTGGCGAGCAGGGCGCTGAGCCCGGCGGCGAGCACGTACGCGCCCCAGCCGGAGAGGAACTGGCTGCCTGAGGACGCCACCCGGTCGACCTGCGGGCCGGGCAGCAGGTAGAGCAGCGCAGCGGCCAGCACGATCAGCAGGATCGCGCGCAGGTTGGTGGCGAACACGCCCTCGTCGGCGTGCCACCGCCAGGACGGCCAGGCCAGCAGCCGCAGGAACCAGCCGCCCGCCCCGGTCGGGTCGGTGGCGCGCTGCGCCCAGTCCACGTACATCGGACTGCCGCCGACGGCGACCAGCAGGAACGCGGCGAGGGTGCCGGTGCCGGCGGCCGTGCCGTACCGGGAGACGGCGCGGGGGCGGTTGCTCAGAGCCATGCGACGGTCAGTTCCCGGCCGGTCGCGCCGGGCAAACCTGCGCAACCGTCCGGCCGTCGCCGGCCGGCGGGTCGTCATCGACGTCAGTGCTTCATCAGGTAGTCGATGAAGGCGGCGCGCAGCAACGGCGCGGACTCCTCGTAGCCGTGCCCGGTCAGCTCGCGCCAGAGCGCGTTCGCCTCGTCGATGGTCGGGCCGATCGAGTTCGGCGCGCCGTCCAGCGCGGCGGCCTCGTCGGCGTTGGGCAGGTGCCGCAGGACCGACCAGAAGAAGCCCACGTCGCGACGCTCGCGGGCCAGGTTGAACGCCTGCTCGCGCAACTCCTCGGTGGAGAGCTTGTCGAGCTCGTCGAAGGTGCGGCCGCCGGGGGCAGGAGTCTCGCTCATGCCGCCGAGCCTAACCGGCGAGATCAGCTCCGGCGCGCCGGACGCACGGCCACGGTCGGGTCAGCGTTCGTCGGCGTCCCAGCGCCGGGGCTCGCTCTCCCAGCGCGGGGCCTCCCACGCCTCCACCGGGGTGTCGTTCTGGCGTACCGGCAGCACCGACGGCCAGGTGTCGGCCGGCTCGGGCGCCGGGGTCATCCCCCAACCGCCGCTCGTCGCGCCGTCCCGCAGCGGGCGGACCGGAACCGGTCCCACAGTCGCCGGCGGCGCCGGGCGGGGCCGGCCGAACGTCTCCACCAGCCGGGTGACGAGCAGCCCCGCGCCGAGCGTGGCGCCGCCCAGCGCCCACCGGCCGACCGACCAGCCCTGCGGCACGGTCCAGGCCAGGAACACCACCACCAGGCATACCGCGAGCAGGGTGCCGAAGATGCCGCCGCGACGGCCGTACGCGCTGGTGCCGCCGAGCATCACCGTTCCGACCGCCAGCACGGTCCAGTCCAGGCCGGTGCCGGGCGCGACGGCGCCGTCCCCGTTCGCGGCGATCAGCACGCCGCCGAGCGCCGCCAGCACGGTGGACGCGACCAGCGCCAGCGCGGTCACCGTGGCGGCCACCGCGCCGCGCCGCCGGGCCGGGTCGGCGACCGGCCGGAACCGGCCGATCAGCCGGCGCACCGGCATCATCGCGGCGAACAGGCCACCGAGGACGGCCACCGCGGCGAAGCCCACGAAGAGGTACAGCGCGTTGCGGCGCGGGTCGTAGTCACTCTGCACCGCGACCGGCACGCTCCGGCGCTCCAGATAGACGATCACGCCGGCCGCCCCGGCCAGGCTCGCCGCCCAGCCGGGCACGTGCAGCACCACCACGGCCAGCGCGAGCGCCAGCCCGGCCGCCGCCGCCACCGCGAGCGCCGGCAGCAGCGCCTCCCGCATGCCGCGGTCGCCCTGCTCGGCGAAGTGCAGCGCGGCGGCCAGCGCGACCGGGCCGACCGCCAGGTTCACCGCGCCGGCCCGCAGGCTCAGGCCGGCGGCCAGGGTGAGCAGGCCGAGCGCGGCCACGTCGACGAGCAGCGTCTTCAGGGAGCCGCCGCGCAGCGCGTCCGCGTTCTCCCGCCAGAGCAGCCAGGTCACCGCGACCAGCGCGGCGAGCAGCACGAACTCCCAGAGCACGTGCACCGCGATGCGGTCCCGGCCGGGCTCGCCGTGCGCCGGGTCGTCGAAGACGTGCTCCAGTACGGCGGCGGGCACGCCGGACGATGTCTCCGGCGGCGCTGTCCGACCCGCGTCGTCGTACGCCATAGACCCGCGCCTCCCAGGTGGCCGCGTCCGGCCCACGGGCGGGCGGACCGTGGCGGCCGTCGCTCTCCGGTCGCCAGGGACGGTACCGCCGGGCCGGGGTGTGGGGAACCCCGGATCAGAGACGCCCGCGCGGCGTCTCGCGGTCGCCCGGCTCGCGGTCCTCGTCGTCCTCCTGCTCCGGCACCCGGCAGGAGCGTTCCAGCCAGAGCGCGGCGGCGACGAGCGCGAGCGACGCGATCAGACCGCCGAGCGCGGCGGGCCGATCGCCCTGGGCGGCATTGGTCCGTTCCACGAAGAGCCAGCCGGTCAGGCCGGCGTAGAAGCCGGCGAAGATGGCACCGGCCAGCGCGGACGCCTTGGCCAGCACCACGAACCGGGCGACCAGCAGTGGGTTCACCGGCTCGCGGCCGGGCCGCCGCTCGATCCGGCTGCGGGTGTTCACCGCCGCGTAGCCCTCCAGCACGGCCAGGCCGGCCAGCGTGATCACCGGCAGCCAGGGCAGGTCGGGCGCGAAGTCGTAGTAGAAGCCGCTGATCAGCAGCCAGGCCACCGCGGCGGCGGCCAGGCCGGCCACCACGAGCGTGGAGGCCCGGGTCGGCCCCATCCGGAAGCGGTCGGGCCCCTGCGGGGAGCGGTCGGTGCTCACCGCGCCTCCTCAGCTCGCCACTGCCGGGCCACGCTCCTGCGGGTCATGTGTCCGACTCTAGCGTCAGATCGGGTCGTGGGCTCAGTTCCAGGGCGTCACCGGCCAGCGGCTCGGCGTTGAGCAGATCGGTCAGCCAGCCGTGCCCGGGCAGCCGGCCGTGCGGCTCGACGTCGATCCACGGGCGCAGCACGAACGCGCGCAGGTGGGCCCGGGGATGCGGCACCGTCAGCTCGGGGTCGTCGCGGAGCACCGGCTGGCCGGCGTCGTCCCAGACCGCGATCACGTCCACGTCGAGCGTGCGCGGCCCGTACCGCCGCTCCGGGTCGCGGGCCCGCCCGGCCGCCGCCTCCGCGGCCCGGGCGCGGGCCAGCCAGTCCTCCGGCGTCGCCGCCGGGTCCGCGACCATCACCACCGCGTTCAGGTACGCGGGCTGGTCCGCGTCCCCCCACGGTGGAGTCTCGTAGACACCGGAGACCAGCAGGACCCGGTCGCCGAGCGCGGCCACCGCGCCGCGCAGGTGGCCGAGGCGGTCGCCCAGGTTGCTGCCGATCGACAGCACGGCCCGGGTCACCGGGTACGCCTCATCGTGACGGCGACGTCCCGGAAGGCGTGCGGGATCGGTGCCTCCGGCTTGTGCACGGTCACCGTCGCCGCGGCGACCAGCGGCTCGGCCAGGCAGACCGCGAGCAGCCGGTCGGCGAGTGTCTCGATGAGGTTCACCGGTTCGCCGGTGATCACCGCGACCAGCCGTTCGGCGAGTTCCCCGTAGTGCACGGTGTCGGTCACCTCGTCGGAGCGGGCGGCCGGGCCCAGGTCCAGTTCGAGCACCGCGTCGACCACGAACTCCTGCCCCTGGGCGCGCTCGAAGTCGTAGACGCCGTGCCGGCCGTGCGCGCGCAGGCCGGTCAGCTCGATCCGGTCGGTCACCTGTCGCCTCCACTCGCGCCGGTGGCCGCTTCCGCCGCCCTCGGCGACGCGGTCGCGGGCCGCCTGCCGGTCGCGGTGGCGAGACGGGGGCTGCCGGTGGCCTGCCAGACGGCGAGCGCGTCGGCGGTGCCGCGGACGTCGTGCACGCGTACCCCCCAGGCGCCGGCCGCGACGGCGAGCACGCTCGTCGCGACGGTCGCGGCCTCCCGCCCGGCGGTGGGCCGCGGCTCGCCCGCCGCGTCGGCGAGCAACCGGCCCAGGTAGGACTTGCGGCTGGCCCCGAAGAGCACCGGAAAGCCCAGGTCGACCAGCTCGGGCAGGCGGGCGCTGAGCGCCCAGTTGTGCGCGGCGGTCTTCGCGAAGCCCAGACCCGGGTCGACGACGATCCGGTCGGCGGCCACCCCGGCGGCGAGCGCGGCGTCGACCCGCCGGCTCAGCTCGTCCCGGACCTCGGTCACCACGTCGGTGTACGTGGCCAGCTCGCGCATCTCCCGCGAGTGTCCCCGCCAGTGCATGAGCACCCACGGACAGCCGGCGTCGCGGACCACCCGGGCCATGTCCGGGTCGGCGAGGCCGCCGGAGACGTCGTTCACCAGGTACGCGCCGGCGGCGAGGACCGCCTCGGCGACCCGGGCCCGGCTGGTGTCGATGCTGACGACGATGCCGGCGGCGCTCAGCTCACGGACCACCGGCAGCACCCGGGCGGTCTCCGTCTCCGCGTCGACCCGCTCGGCGCCGGGCCGGGTGGACTCGCCGCCCACGTCGATCAGGTCGGCGCCGTCGGCGCGAAGTCGCACCCCGTGTGCGACTGCCGCGTCCAGATCGGCGTATCTGCCGCCGTCGGAGAAGGAGTCGGGCGTGACGTTGAGGACGCCCATCACCACCGGGGTCTCCGCCCGTACCAGATCGGTCACGGAGCCGACAGTACCGCTCGTGGGCGGGGCTTCCGGCGACCGGGCGAGCCGCCGACGCAGCAGCCCTGACATGCGGATTGGAACAGGTGTACGATCGGTCTTCCGGGCGATTCACGGTCGACTCTTCGCGGCTTGTCGCAAAGGTGGCCGGGCCGTACGCTTTGGAATTGCCCAGCATCGAGATGGCGAAGCCTGGAGGGAGGGCCGAAGCGGGAAGAATCCGCCCAAAACTCACCACCCAGCGTGGTGGGTCACGGACACAGCGTTGACCACTTCCGTGTCCGCCGAGCACCATCCCGCCAGGCTTGCCTACTTGCACCAACGCGGCACCGCCGGCCGCGACCTTGGGGAGGTTTCCAGTGATCGCCATCGAGCTCATGGCAGCGGCGTTGAGCGCCGTCGACCACGCGCTCCACACCCTGGCGTCGACTCCACTCGCCGAGCCGGCTCCGAAGGGCATCGACACCGACAACGTCGTCACCTTCTTCGCCAGCAAGATCGCACCGATCCTGCTCGCCGTCCTCGGGGTGATCTTCATCGGCCGGGCCAGCCGGGGTGAGATCTCCAAGGTGCTGACCAGCTCGGCCATCGCCATCATCGGCCTGGCCTTCATCGCCGGCGCCGCCACACTCTTCTTCGTCGGCGACTACCTGATCAACCTGATCTTCGAGTAGGACGCTGGGCGACGATGCGGCTGCGCACCGACGACGACATCTACCGGGCACGCCTCGTCTACCTGGGGCCGCCCGGGTACACCCTTCCCGTTCACCTGCCGTACGCCCAGTACGGCCTGTTCATGCTGCTCGTACCCCTCTACATGTTCATCCACTGGCTGTTCACGCTCCAGGTCGAGCTCTTCCCCGCCTGGGAGATCTCGCTGGCGATCGTGACGACCTCGTTCATCTTCCGGTACGTCGACCCGGACCGGCCCGCGCGCATGGTGATCCGGACCGCGCTGACCGACTGGCGACGCACCCGGGAACCGGCCACCGAGCAGCGGGATCCGCGGCTCGTCGCGAGCCGGATCAGGATCCGGGAGGAACTGGCATGACCGGGCGTACGACAACCGTGCAGACGAACGACGCGGGTGAGGCGGTCGCATGAGTCGCTCTTCCACGCCGGGTTCCCCGGCCGGGCGTCCGGCCGGGCCGAATGGTAACCGTCAGCGATCGTTCGACTACCCACCGGACGAGGATCTGGACGAGGTCGTCCTGGACGGCGCGCTCGTCACCAGCCCGGGACACAGCCGGGTCGGTGTCTTCCAACCGCCGCGACCGATCACGCCCCGCGAGCCGGTACGCCCCGACGGCGACATCGACTCGCCCTTCCTCGACCTCTTCGGCGGCGCGCAGCCCCGGGTCCGGCGACCCGCCCCCACCCCGCCCCCGCCGGTCGAGCCGGTGGTGGCGCCGCCCCGCCGCGGCGTCGGCCGTGAGCCCCTGCCGATCCCGCACCAGCACGCCGCGCCGGTCGAGCCCGCGCCGCGGGCCGAGCCGGAACCCCCGGCCCGCGAGCAGACCCCTGGGGTACGCGCGGTCGGACGCCCCCGGCCCGAGCCCGCACGCGCCGCACCGCTGCCGGTCGAGCCGGCCCTGCCCGACCCGCCGGCCGCGCTCGCCTCGCCCCCGCCGTCCCGGAGCCGGGTGCCGCAGCAGGCCGGTGACCGGCTGCCCGCGCTCCGGCCCCCGGCCGAGCCGGAGCCGGCACTCCCACCGCCCCCGCAGATCGCCGCGCCCGGACCCGCGCCCGCCGAGTACCGGGAACCGGATCTCGCTCCGGCGGAACCGCTCGCGACCGGCGCCGCGCCGTCGCGGGAGGTCGGCCGTCCGGCGCACCGCGAGGTCGCGCCGCCCCGGCAGCGCACGCCGGAACGCCGCAACCGGCCGACCAAGCCGGTCCGGGTCCGCGCCCCGAAGATCAAGTTCGGTGACCGGGACCCGTCGGTCGAGCTGGCCATCACCGAGATCGCCGGCCACCTCACCTTCACCCCCAACACCGTCACCGCCTGGTACTGGCTGCCCGAGGTGCGGTGGGCGTTCCGGCCCGACGCCGAACGCGAGGCACTGCTCTCGGCGATCTCCGAGCAGTACGCCGGACTCGCCGGGTTCCGGCTGCACCTGCGCCGCACCACCCGGCCCTTCCCGGCCGACGAGTGGGCCCGCACCATCGACGCGCACACCGCCGCCCCGCTGCCCGACGTACCGGGCACCACCGGCTGGGCCGACCACCTGGTCGCCGCCCAGCGGCACCTGATGGCGGTCAACCACGCCGAGGGCCAGACCTACCTCGGCGTCACGTTCGCCCGCCGGTCGCTCGGCGACTCGCTCACCGAACGACTGCTCCGCACGTTCGGCCGGGGCACCGCCGACGGCGAGCGGCGCCGGCTGAGCCGTACCGTCGAGCAGTTCGACGAGGTCCTCGGCGCGTTCGGCATGCGCGGGCGGCGGGTCACCGCGCCCGAACTGGAATGGCTGCTCTACCGGTCGGTGGCGCTGTGCATGGCGCCGCCCGGCGTCCTGTCCCCGATCACCAACGGCCGGTGGGAACGCGGCGACCTGCTGGCCCTCACCGAGCAGGTGGAGCGCTACCGCACCCCGTACGGCTCGACGGTGAAGCTGGTCAACCGGATGACCGGCGAGGAACGCCACGTCGCGGTGCTCGCGGTCGGCCGGATGGAGCCGCTGGAGATCCCCGAGCGGCACGAGCCCTGGCTGCACTTCCACGAGCGGCTGCCCTGGCCGATGGAGCTGTCCACCCGGGTCGACATCCTCGGCCCCAACGACTCGTTCCGGAACCTCGAACACCGGCTGCGGATGATCCGCTCCCAGCAGCTCGACTACGCCGAGCACGGCATCGACGCGCCGCCCGAGCTGGAACGCCTGGCCAAGCGCGCGCTGGTGATCGGCGACGAGATGACCACCGGCCTGCCCGTCGACTCGGCCCGGGCACACGGCTGGCACCGCATCGCCGTCGGCGGCCGGACCCGGGAGGAGTGCCTGGAGCGGGCCCGGCGGCTCATCCAGCTCTACTCCCGTGAGCTGCGGATCTCGCTCCAGCACCCGAAGAACCAGGACTGGCTGGCCCGCGAGTTCATCCCCGGCGAGCCGATCGCCAACACCGGCTACGTCCGGCGGATGCCGGTCAACCTGCTCGCCGCCGCGCTGCCGCAGGCAGCGTCCACAGTCGGCGACCGGCGCGGCGACCTGATCGGGCGTACCGCCGGCACCTGCCGCCGTCCGGTCTTCCTCGACCTGCACTTCCCGATGGAGGTACGCGAACGCTCCGGCCTCGCCGTCTTCGTCGCCGAACCCGGTGGTGGCAAGTCGACGCTGCTCGGCGCGCTCGGCTACCTGGCAGCGCGCCGTGGCGCGCAGGTGACGCTGCTCGACCCGTCCGGCCCGCTGGCCCGGCTCTGCGCCATGCCCGAACTCGCCCCGTACTCCCGGGTTCTCAACCTGACCGGCTCGGAGCAGGGCACGCTGGCGCCGTACGCGCTGATCCCGACGCCGCTGCGCACCGAGTTCGGCGCCGGGGCGGCCGGTGACCGCGAGTTCGAGATCGCCGTGTCGAACGCCCGCGCCGAGCGCCGGATGCTCGTGCAGGACATCTGCATGATGCTGGTGCCGCCGCAGGTGGCCCGGGAGGCATCCACCGCCACGCTGTTCCGGCACGCCGTACGCCAGGTGCCCGCCGAGGAGACCTCCACGCTCGACGACGTGGTGACCTGCCTGCAAGGGCTCGACGACGACGCCGGCCGCGAGCTGGCCCACCTGCTGCTCGACACCGCCGAGATGCCGCTGGCCATGCTCTTCTTCGGCCGGCCACCGGAAGGGCTGCTCGGCGCCGACGCCGCGCTCACCGTCATCACCATGGCCGGCCTGCGGCTCCCCGACCTCAAGATCGAACGGGAGTACTGGTCGGCCGAGGAGGCGCTCGCGCTGCCGATGCTGCACACCGCGCACCGGCTGGCCGTACGCCGCTGCTACGGCGGGTCGATGTCCTCCCGGAAACTGGTCGGCCTCGACGAGGCCCACTTCATGGAGGGCTGGCGCTCCGGCCGGTCGTTCCTGGTCCGGCTCGCCCGCGACTCCCGCAAGTGGAACCTCGCCGCGCTCGTCGCCTCGCAGAACCCGAAGGACATCCTCGGCCTCGACGTGCAGAACCTCGTCTCCACCGTCTTCGTCGGCCGGATCGCCGAGGACAGCGAGATCGCCTCCGAGGCGCTGCGCCTGCTGCGGGTGCCCGTCGACGACGGTTACGAGGCCACACTCGCCTCGCTCTCCCAGGCGGACAGCGGGTCGGCCAACCGGCTCGGCTTCCGCGAGTTCGTCATGCGCGACGTCGACGGTCGCGTGCAGAAGGTCCGGGTCGACGTGTCGTACGTCGACGGGCTGCTGGAGCACCTGGACACCACCCCCGCCGCGGTCGCCCAGGCCGCCGGGATACTGCCGACCGTCCTGGCTGACCTGGAGGCGTGACATGGCGAGGGCACGGATCGCGGCGCTCCTCCTCGCGCTCGGCGTACTCGCCGGGGCCACGATCTCCTGGCCGGTGATCGGTGCGGCCACACCCGCGTACGCCGCCGCGCCGGTCACCCAGGCGCGGGCCGAGTTGTGCAGCACCAAGGAATGGCAGGCCGACTTCCGCGCCTGCGTCGGCCGCCTCAAGGCGGTCAGCGAGGACCAGGTCGAGTGCCGCAACGCGCCGGTGCCCGCCGCGCCGGACTCGGGCCTGGCCGGCTGGTTCGCGTCCCGGCCCGACTCGGCGAAGGAGCCCGGCCCGAAGGGCCTCTACAGCGACTACGGGTACGCCGGCTACAGCTACAACACGTACGACGTCGACGGGGGCTGCGCCTCCTCGGTGCTGCATCCGGACTACCGCTTCACCACGATGGTCGCCAACGGCGAGTTCATGTTCGCCAACGCGGTGATCGGCGCGTCCAACGCGCTGCGGGAGCGCGCCTGGGATCCGCGCACCATGTGGAGCTGGGCCGACCCGCTGGTGGAGCAGGCCACGAAGGCCGTCTACCAGAAGGTGTTCAGCGTCTTCGGCATCATCACGGTCTGCGTGGTCGGCCTCTACCTGCTCTGGCGGTCCCGCCAGTCGGACATGAGCAACGCGATGACCACTGCGGGCTGGGCGCTGCTGGTGATGGTGGCGGTGACCGCGCTGGCCGCCTGGCCGGTCAAGTCCGCGAACATCGCCGACAGCACGCTGATCACCACACTGGGCGTGGTGCACGACGCGGTCGGCCCCTCCTCCAAGACCGTTCCGCCGGACAAGTGCGCGCTGCCGAACCCGAGCGCCTGCGTCGACAAGCGACCACCCGCCGTGCGCGCCAGCGACACGGCGACCGAGACAATGCTCTACCGGAACTGGCTGCGCGGTGTGCTCGGCTCGGCGGACAGCGAGACCGCGAAGAAGTACGGCCCGGCCCTGTACGACGCCAAGTCACTGACATGGGGCGAGGCGGAGGCTATCCGGTCCAAGCCCGCCACTCGCGACGTCGTCATCAAGGCCAAGCAGCAGCAGTGGGCCAAGGTCGCCGAGCAGATCAAGACCGAGGACCCCGAGGCGTACGAGTACCTCCAGGGCACGCGGGACATGGATCGAATCGGTGCCGGGTTCATCGCGGTGCTGGCCTCGGTGCTGTTCGCCATGTTCGACCTCACCGCGTCTCTGCTGGTGCTGCTCGGCTTCCTGATCTTCCGCTGGGCGGTGATCGCCGCGCCGATCCTCGGCACGGTCGGCCTGATGCGCCCGGCCAGCGCCGGCCTCCGGCGGCTGGCGAACGCGGTGGTCGCCGCCGTCTTCAACATCGCCATCTTCGGCACCGGCGCGGCCATCTACCTCTTCGCCGTCGACCTGATCATGAACACCGCCACGCTGCCCGGCTGGCTCCAGGTGGTGCTGGTCTGGCTCTGTGGCGTGGTCGGCTGGCTGCTGCTGCGGCCGTACCGCCGGATCACCCAGCTCGGTGGCAAGGACAGCAGCGAGGCGGTCAGCTCGGCCGGCTCCTGGCACCGCCGGTTCTTCCGGGACATGCGGATCGCCGCGCGGCTGGACGTGGCCGAGCCCGGCGGCACCAACGAGCCGACCATCGGCAAGCGCCGCACCGTCACCGCCGACCAGCGCAGTCTCCGGCCGGAGGCCCGCCACGAGGATCCGGCACACAGCGCCACACCGGCCGAACGGGAGCGGCCGGACGGGCGGGAACGGCCGGAGGGGGCGCCCGCGAGCGGACGGCCGGGCGGGAGTCCGGCCGGTGCGCCCCGACCCCGGCGCGCGCCGTCGACCTGGACCGAGCCGGACGTGCCGGAGGAGGCACCGTCCTACGCCGTCTACCGGCCGGACTCGGCGGGCCGCGGCACCGCCCCGGCCCGGCCGGCGCCGCGCATCCGCTCCGAGGCCCGGTGAGTCCGGTGCGGCGCGCGCTGGAGTTCCTCTTCACCCGGGTCCTCCGGTCGAGGCTCGGCATCGCCCTGGTGATCGCCGTGCTGGTCTTCGGTGTGATCGGCGCGGCCCGCCTGGTCGGTGGGCCCGGCGACTCGGGCCTCGGCCTGACCGGCCGGCCCAGCCAGCCGATCAGCACCGCGGACCCGGAGGCCGGTGACGACGGCGTGCTGGCCAGCCCGCCGACCGCTGTCGCCCCGAAGACCCGGCCGGGCGAGGCCACGCCGGAGCAGGTCGCCGGGCGGTTCACCACCGCGTGGCTGAGCGGCCCGGGCAGCACCGGCGACGCCTGGCAGGCCCGGCTTCGACCGCTCTCCACCCCCGCGCTGGCGGAGAAGATGACAGACGCCGACCCGGAGACAGTGCCGGCACGGAAGACGACAGGCGCGCCTACTCTCCGGCCCCGCACCGAGTCGTTCGTGGAGGCGCTCGTTCCGCTGGACAACGGCACGCTCCGGCTCGAACTCGTCGCGCCGGACGGCCCCTGGCTGGTGGACGCCGTCGACTGGGAGCGGTCGTGACCGCCGGCTCGGCCGTCGCCGGACAGGTCCGCCGGAAGCTGCGCCTGGGCGTGGTCGCCACCGCCGTCACGAGCGTGCTCGCCCTGCTCTGCTGCGTCGGCGGCGCCGGCGCCTTCCTTCTCACCGAACTCGGCGGCGACGAGGACGACCCGAAGCTCGCGGCCCTGAACTGCGATCCCACCTACCAGGTGAACCTGACCGGCGACATGCCGCGCTTCGCCGAGTACGGCGAGCGGCAGCTGCGCAACGCCGCGGTCATCATCAAGGTCGGCCAGGACATGAAGCTCCCCGCGCGCGGCTGGGTGATCGCGCTGGCCACCGCGATGCAGGAATCAGCGCTGCGCAACCTGGCGAACAGCACGGTCCCGGCGTCGCTGGCGCTGCCGCACGAAGGGGTCGGCGCCGACCACGACTCGCTCGGCCTGTTCCAGCAGCGGCCCGGGTGGGGCAGCGTCGAGCAGCGGATGACGCCCTCGTACACGGCCCGGAAGTTCTACCAGAAGATGGTGAAGGTGCCGAACTGGCAGCAGCGCCCGCTCACCGTCGTGGCCCAGCAGGTCCAGGTGAGCGCCTACCCCGATGCCTACGCCAAACACGAGGAACTGGCCGGACGCATCGTCGACGCGCTCGCCGGCGGCGCCGCCCGGACCGTGGAGATCGCCGGCAAGGCCGTGTGCGACGCGGCGGCCGGAGACCGGATCGCCGCCTCCGGCTGGACCGCGCCGCTGCCCGGCGGCGTGGTCTCCGGCTTCCGGACCACCGCCCGTCCCAGCCACCACGGCGTGGACCTGGCTGCCTCGAAGGGCACGCCGATCCACGCCGCCTCGGCGGGCCGGGTGCTGGTGGCCCGCTGCGATCCCGACAGCGCCGGGCGGAAGGACTGCGACCGGGACGGTTGGCCGAACAAGGGCGGCTGCGGATGGTTCGTGGACATCCTGCACGCCGGCGGGTTCATCACCCGCTACTGCCACATGGTCGAGCGTCCCCGGGTGGTGCCGGGTCAGTCGGTCGCGGCGGGCGAGGTCATCGGGCTCTCCGGCAGCAGCGGCAACTCGTCCGGCCCGCACCTGCACTTCGAGGTGCACAGGAACGGCGACCGGTCCAGCAACGGCGCGGACAACCCGGTGCCCTTCATGCGCAAGCGGGGCGCGCCCCTCGGCGAGACCGAGTGAGGCCGGGCGGATGAGCAACCCCCTGCCCGACCCGTTCGCCGACCGGCCGGACTGGGCACCGCTGCCGCCCCGGCCGGTCGAGACGGTGCCCGCCACGAGCGGAACCGAGCTGCGCGGCCGGCGGGTACTCGTCGGCCTTCCCGGCCTCGGCTGGCGCGGGGACCTGCGGGCTGACGAGCGCGTGGTGCAGGGCAGCCGCACCTACGTGCCGGTCATCCCCGAGCACGAGTGGTACCGGGCCGAATCCGAGCAGGTGGAGGTGTTCGCCCCGCTGGTGCCCGTGGAACGGGTCTGGGTGGAGACGATCGGCGAGCGACCCCCGCCGACCGCACCAGCCCCCTCGGGAATCCGGCTGGTCTCGCTGGACGCCCCGAACCGCCGGCCGCCCACCCCGGTGTTCGAGGCCGACGCGGTGACCGGCCGGCGCGTGGTGCACGTGGACAACGGCGTGGAACGGCGTGACCTGCGCGCCGTCACCGAGACCTACTCCGGGGCGGACGGCGACATCTGCGTGCGGGTCACGCCGGAACTGGAGTGGTACCGGTGGGCCTGGCGCGGCCAGGCACCGACCACGCTGGAGATACCGGTGCACGTGCTCTGGCTGGAGTAGCTGGATCAGGCGCCGCGTTGCGCTGAGCACACGCCCCAGCCGCCTTGGCGCCTTGTCTCGAAAACCCAAGTCTGGCGATCGCTTTGGCGGATCTCATCCACAACCGCTGAGATCACCAGGTCCACCCGCACCTGAGCCTTGTCCCCCGTCTGCTCAACGCTGAGGTTCTCCCAGCTGACAGAGATCGTCGTGTTGAACCGCTGCTCCCGTGCGACGAGGTCATCGCGGAGCGATCGCAGATCGTCAAGGTCGGTGTCGTTTCGGCACTCGAACTCCGAGGCCTTCACGTCATTGCGTTGGTCGACCAGGTACTGGATGTAGCTCGCGACGACAACCTCGGGAGAGCCTTGGTCCGGCGCTGTCGCGCGGTCGTACAGCACGAATCCGGCCACCGCTCCACCCGTGCACAGCAGCGCCAGCACCCCCGCGACGACGCCGACGACCGTCCGCAGCGACCGCTTGGGGCGTACCGGCGCGGGAGCGGGCGCGGGAGGCGCCAACTGCTCCGGCGGGGTCCGCTGCGCCGGTACTCGGGACACCTGGGAACCGGCGGGGGGCTGCACTGATTCCACCTCCTGAGGCTATCGGCTGCGCGTCGCGTACCCAATGCCTGGAACCGGCGGATCGTGGCGAACCGCCGGGCGGAGGCCGCCCGGCGGCGGGGTGAGGCTGCTCACCGCCGACCAGCTCACCGCGCCGACCGACATCCCGGTGGACGGCCCCCGGCTGGGTTACCGTCACACCTCGGGGAGGACATGTCGGCCTCGGGAAGAGAGGTGGACGCGGTGGCGACTCCGAAGGCGCGCGCCGGCCGGGCCGCCGCGCTGCACCGCCGGGCCGAGGCCGCCGCGACGGCGGCGGCGGGCATCCTCGACGAGATCCGGCCCGCGCCGGCCGACCATCACCGGCAGTACGAGCTGGCCGAGCGTCTGCGCGCGGCTGCTGAACTGGCCGCGCCGGGCTGGGCCGGCGGTCCGCTGGAGACGCTGACCGCGGCGACGCCACCCGGTGACGGCCCGCCGCCACTGGTCCGGATGGGCACCGCCGCGCCGCTCGACGACGCCCGGTTCCCCGCGCTCGCGCCCCTGTTCGGCAGTGGTCACGTGAGCCTCGACGCCGACGCCTCGGACCCTCGGGTGGCGGGGCTGCTCCGCGCGCTGCTGCTGCGCGTGTTCGCGGCGACGCCGGCGGGAGCGCTGCTGGCTCGCGCGGTGGACGGCGGTTCCGGTGAGACCTTCGCCGGGTACGCGCCGCTCGCCGACGCCGGCCTGCTGCCCCCGCCCGCCACCGACCTCGCGGGAATGCGCGCGGTGCTGGCCGAGGCGGAGCAGTGGGTGGCCGCCGGCACGGCCCGGCAGCGGGCGCACGACCGGACGCTGCTGCTCGTGGTGGCCGCGCTGCCGGAGGGTACTACCACTGCCGACCTGGACCGGCTCGCCGGCCTGGCCGAGGGCGGGCCGCGGGCCGGGCTGCATCTGGTGGTCGCCGGCTGGCCGGACGGCGGTCCGCTGCCGCGCGCCACGGCGATCACGGTCCGCACCGCGTACGCGCTCGTCGGCGACCCGCCCGGCGCCGGGTTCAGCAGTCCCGGCGCGGAGCCGCCGGGCGGGCTGAACTCGCCGGTGTTCCTGGACGACGACCCGCCCGCCGAACTGGTCGCCGCTGTGTGCGCGCGGCTGGTCCGGCAGATCGAGGACGGCTCCCGCCTCTCGCTGGGTGACCTGCTCCCGGCGGACGGTTTCTGGACCGACGGCTCGGCGGACGGGTTGAGCACCACCGTGGGTGACGCCGCCGGGCGCCCGGTCAGCCTCGGCTTCACCGAGCTGACCCCGCACTGGCTGGTCAGTGGCCGGGGCCAGGCCGGCCGGTCGGCGTTCCTGACCGACGCGCTGTTCGGGCTCGCCGCCCGGTACGGCCCGGACGAGCTGGCGCTCTACCTGGCCGACCTGGCCGACGGCGAGTCCTTCGTGGAGTTCCTGCAGACCGAGCGGGACCGTTCCTGGGTGCCGCAGGTGCGCGCCGCCGCGATGGCGGCCGACCGGGAGTACGTGGCCGACCTGTTCGGCGAGCTGGAGGCGGAGTTGCGCCGCCGCGAAGAGGCGTCCCGGCGGGCCGGCGGGCAGCGCTACGCCGAGCTGCGGCAGCACCAGCCGTTGCCCCGGATCGTCTGCGTGATCGACAACTTCCCGCTGGTGCTGCGCGAGCGGGACCGGCTCGCCGCCGACCTGCTGGCCCGGCTGGACGCGCTGGCCCGCGCCGGCCGGTCGTACGGCATCCACCTGGTCCTCGCGGGCGAGGGTGACCTGGGCATCGGCGGCCCGCGGGATCCGCTGCTCGGCCAGTTCCCGGTGCGGGTGGCACTGCCCGGCGGCTCGGCGGTGCTGGAGCCGGCGAACGACTCGGCGGCCGGGCTGCCGGTGGGCAGCGCGGTGGTGAACACGGCGGGCGGTCTGGGCGGTCCGCGCGGCGCGACCCGCGGGCATGAGCGGATGATCCGCTTCCCGGACCCGTACGAGGATCCGGAGGTCCTGGCCGGCCTGCGGCGACGCCTCTGGGAGGCGCGGGGCGAGTCGGCGACGCCGCCGGTGGTGTTCGCCGGGTACGCCCGCCCGCTGCTCGCCAACGACCCGCGGCACCGGGCCGCGCTGGCCGGCCGGGCCCACGCTCCCGCCGCCCTGCTGGGCCGGGGGGTGGACGTGCGGCGCTCCACAGTGACGGTGCCGCTCGGGCCGGGCGCCGGGCGCAACCTGGCCGTCCTGGGCCGGGACGAGGAGGCCGAGCGGCTGTTGGTGACGGCGGTCCGCAGCGCGGCGGCGGCGCATCCGGGCGCGGCCCGGTTCGTGCTGGCGCCGCTGGCGAACGGGTCGGCCGAGCCGGCCGGGGTGCTGGCCGCCGAACTGGCCGGGCGGCATCGGGTGGAGACCGTCGACGCGGCCGGGCTGCGGACCGCGATGGCGTCGGACGAGCCCGGCTACCTGGTGGTGTTCGGGGTGGACGTGCCGGACGCCACCGAGTTGCCGCCGGAGTTGCTGCGGTCGCTGCTGCTGGAGGGCCCGCCGGCCGGGCGGCACCTGCTCGGCTGGTGGCGGACGCCGGCGCCGCTGGCCGGGCTGCTCGGCCCGGAGGGTGAGTTGGACAAGCTCACCGCCGTGGCGGTCACCGACGTGCCGGGCGGGCGGCTGGAGCAGCTCTTCGACCGTCCGGTCTGGTGGCGGCCCCGGCCGGGTCGCGCGATGCTCTGGGACGGCCCGGACGAGCAGGGCACCGTTTTTGTGCCGTTCGGCGCCGGGGAGGGGTCGGCATGAGCGAGACCGGCACGACCGTGCCCGGGCCCCGCAACGGCGGACCGACAACAGTGGCGGAACCCGCCGAGTCGGCCTGGACGGAGTACGTCGCGGCCGCACGGGCGCTCGACGGCGTACGCCGGGCGGCGGCCACCGCCGCCGGGGAGCAGGCGCGGTCGGTGGCGGCGGCCCGCGAGGAGTTGACAGCGGTACGCGAACGGCTAGCGTCGCAGCAGTCCCGGCTGCGTGAGCTGGGCGTACCTGCGTTGTCGCTGGTACCGACGCCGCCGGAGGTGACCGAGGCGGCCCGGTCGATGGCGGGTGGGCCGTCGGCGGTGCTGGCGGCGTTGCGCGCCGCCGGGGGCTGGGCGGACGCGGCGGACGACACGCTAGCCGCGCGGGGCCTGCCCCGGCTGGCGCGGTGGCCGTCCCGGCCGCGCAACCTGCTGGTGTACGGGCCGCTGGCGCTCGTGGTGCCGCTGCTCCAGCTCGTGCTGTACGCGGTGGCCGGGCCGGGGGCGGTGACGGTGCTGGCGCTGCTGGTGGGGCTGCCGCTGCCGGCCGTCGCGTTCATGCTGGGCTGGCTCGCGGTGGGGCGGCTCTTCCGCCCGCGTCCGACCGACCGGGTGGACCGCACGCCCCGGTTCGGGGCCCTGGTCTGCCTGATCCCGGCCGTGCTCACCGCCGCCGGCCTGCTGCTGGCCATGCTGCCGAGCTGACGACGGCCGCGTCTCCCGGGCGGGAGTACGCGGCCGTCGGTGTCGGTCGAGGGTCAGCGCGCCATGATCAGCGCCATCGCCTCGGCCCGCGACTTCGCGTCGTTCTGCAGGCCGCCGCGCACCGCGGACGTGATCGTCTTCGCGCCGGACTTCTGGATGCCGCGCATCGCCATGCACATGTGCTCGCACTCCAGCACCACGATCACGCCGCGCGGGGCGAGGCTGGACATCAGCAGGTCGGCGATCTGCGAGGTGAGCCGCTCCTGCACCTGCGGCCGCCGGGCGAACACCTCGACCAGCCGGGCCAGCTTGGACAGGCCGGTGATGCGGCCGTCCGGGCCGGGGATGTAGCCGATGTGCGCGCTGCCCCGGAACGGCAGCAGGTGGTGCTCGCAGAGGCTCATCACGTCGATGTCCCGGACGAGCACCAGTTCCTCGTGGTTGGCCTCGAACGTGGTGCGCAGCACCTGCGCCGGGTCGACCCGCAGGCCGGCGAAGAGCTCGGCGTACGCGCGGGCGACCCGGGCCGGGGTCTGCTGCAGGCCGTCGCGGTCCGGGTCCTCGCCGACCGCGATGAGGATCTCGCGCACCGCCTTCTCGATCCGGGCGAGGTCGACGCTGTCCTCCACCGGGCCGCCTGTCAGCTTTCCGCTGATCAGGCGCGCAGCCACGTAGTCGAGCGCGTCGTCGCCGTCGGGCTCGGTCGCGGAGACGGCCGACTCCCTGTGCGGGGAGCCGGCCGTCGTCGGATCGCTGTTCAGTGCGTACCGTCCGAGTTGTTGCTGGAACCACCGATCGAGCTGGAACCACCGATCGAGGCGGCCGCGTCGGCGCGGGCCTGCGTCGCCAGCGCCTCCTTCTCGGCCGGGGTGAGCACCGGCGGCTCGGTGGAGGGCTGACGCTTGCCGAAGCCGTGGTACGGGGCCATCGGCGGGCGCTTGACCACCCGGGCGCAGATGCGGGCCATGTCGGCGGTGGAGAGGGTCTCCTTCTCCATCAGCTCCAGGACCATGTTGTCCAGGACGTCCCGGTATTCCACCAGGATCTCCCAGGCCTCGTCGTGGGCCAGCTCGATCAGCGCGCGCATCTCGCCGTCGATCTCGGCGGCCACCGCGTCGGAGTAGTCCCGCTCGTGGCCCATGTTGCGGCCGAGGAACGGCTCGTCGCCGCTGGTGCCGTACTTGATCGCACCGAGCTTGGAGCTCATGCCGTACTGCGTGATCATCGCGCGGGCCAGCTGGGTGGCCTTCTCGATGTCGTTGCCGGCGCCGGTGGTCGGCTCGTGGAAGACCAGCTCCTCCGCCGCCCGGCCACCGAGCGCGTACGCCAGGGTGTCGATCATCTCGGCCCGGGTCTGGGTGTACTTGTCCTCCGTCGGGAGGACGAGCGTGTGACCCAGCGAGCGACCCCGGGACAGGATGGTCACCTTGTGCACCGGCGCGGCGTGCGGCAGCGCCCAGGCGACCAGCGCGTGCCCACCCTCGTGGTACGCGGTGATCTTCTTCTCCTGGTCGCTCATCACCCGGGTCCGGCGCTGCGGGCCGGCGATCACCCGGTCGATCGACTCCTCCAGGGAGTCGTTGGTGATCGCCCGCTGCTCCTTACGGGCGGTGAGCAGCGCGGCCTCGTTGATCACGTTGGCCAGGTCGGCGCCGCTGAAGCCCGGGGTACGCCGGGCGACCGCGTCGAGGTCGACGTCGGGCGTGAACGGCTTGCCCTTGGCGTGCACCCGCAGGATGGCCTTGCGGCCCTCCATGTCGGGGGCGTCGACCGGGATCTGCCTGTCGAACCGGCCCGGGCGCAGCAGCGCCGGGTCGAGGATGTCCGGCCGGTTGGTGGCGGCGATCAGGATCACGCCGCCCTTGGTGTCGAAGCCGTCCATCTCGACCAGAAGCTGGTTGAGCGTCTGCTCCCGCTCGTCGTGGCCGCCGCCCATGCCGGCGCCACGGTGGCGGCCGACCGCGTCGATCTCGTCGACGAAGACGATCGCCGGGGCGTTCGACTTGGCCTGCTCGAACAGGTCGCGGACACGGCTGGCGCCGACGCCGACGAACATCTCGACGAAGTCGGAGCCGGAGATGGAGTAGAAGGGCACCCCGGCCTCGCCGGCGACCGCGCGGGCCAGCAGCGTCTTGCCGGTTCCGGGCGGGCCGAACAGCAGCACGCCCTTCGGGATCTTGGCGCCGAGGGCCTGGTACTTCGCCGGGTTCTGCAGGAAGTCCTTGATCTCGTGCAGTTCCTCGACGGCCTCCTCGGCCCCGGCCACGTCCGCGAAGGTGGTCTTCGGCGTGTCCTTGGTGATCATCTTCGCCTTGGACTTGCCGAAGTTGAGCACCCGCGAGCCGCCACCCTGCATCTGCGACATGAAGAACAGCAGCAGGAGCACGAGAAGCGCGATGGGAAGCAGGTTGACCAGCAGGCTGACCCAGATGCTGTCCGACGACACCTTGGTGTCGACCGGGCCGGTGATCCGGTCCGCCGCCTCGGCCTCGCGGACCTGGTTCCAGACCTGGCCGCCGACCTCGTACGGGAACTGCGCCTCGATCTTGTCGGTGGTGGTGTCGTCGCCGAACTTGGCCTTGTCCTTCAGGTCGAGCTGGAGCGTCTGCTCCTTGTCCTGGAAGACGACCTTCTCGATGCCGCCCTTGTTGAGCTGGTCGAGCGCGACGGACGTGTCCACCCGGTGGTAGCTGGGACCAGCGGTGAACAGTTGACTGAGCACAACGGCGCCGAGGATGACCAGGATGATCCAGACCACCGGTCGGCGGAAGAAACGCGTACGTTCCATGCTGTTGTCGGGTGCCGAGGCGCCCGCATCCTCCTGATCGACGTCCTGACCGTCTGAATGGTGTCGCCGCCTTGAGCGGCGGCCGGGGCCGCCGTGCGGGCCGGCCCGACCCCCGGGGCACGCAAACTGCCGCACCACGGTCATTCGACGGTACACCGTACGCGCGACGAGCGAGCTTGCGAGCCCGTCACTTACGCGCAGGGCGAACCCGGGTTTGGGCCGGCGTGGCGGGGAGCTCCGCACCCGGCCCACCCATACCGCACGGTCAGCGGTTCGAGGGGTCGGGCGTGGAGGGTGCCTCCACGTCACCGGCCCCTACCGTAGACCGGAAGGCTGAGAGCCCGCTGAATGTCCGCTGACGAAGGGCTCGGCGGAACTCACGCCCGGGCGTACACCTCGGGCTTGAGCACCCCGACGTAGGGCACCTCGCGGTAGCGCTCGCCGAAGTCGAGGCCGTAGCCCACGACGAACTCGGTGGGGATGTCGAATCCGACGTACTTGACCGGAACCTGCACCTTGACCGCGTCCGGCTTGCGGAACAGCGCGACCACCTCGACGCTGGCCGCGGAGCGCGACTCCAGGTAGCGCAGCAGCCAGGACAGGGTCAAACCGGAGTCGACGATGTCCTCGACCACCACCACGTGCCGGCCGGCGATGTCCCGGTCCAGGTCCTTGAGGATGCGGACCACGCCGGACGAGGTGGTGCCCTGGCCGTAGGAGGAGACGGCCATGAACTCCAGCTCGGCGGGCGGGCCCTGGCGGCCCAGCGCGCGGGCGAAGTCGGCCATGAACATGACCGCGCCCTTGAGCACGCAGACGAGCAGGAGGCCGTCCTCGACGTGCGCGTAGTCCGCCGAGACCTGCTTGGCCAGCTCCGCGGTCTTGTCGCGGATCTGGGCCTCCGAGATGATCACGTGGTCGATGTCGGCGTCGTACCAGGAGCCGTCAGCCATGCTCCTAGCCTGCCGTACGCCCCACGGCGGCCGTCGGCGGGGCCGCTCCTTTTGGCGCGGTCCCGCCGGGGATTTTCGGCGCGATCTGAACAAATCACCTCAGCAGGTACGGGAGCGCCAGCGCTGCCCGTCGTCGCTCGGCTTCCAGTCGGCCGAGTCGCGGGTGTCGGCGGTGAGCCCGAAGGCGCTGGCCCCGATGAGGAGAAGCAGGAAGAGCAGGAACAACAGAACGGTCATGGCGGCGCTCGCTTTCGCATGGTTGAGACGGTTTTCGCCGCCGGTGCGCACCGGACACCATTGATTCTGCGAGCCACCGACCGATACGGACAGTGGCAGGAATGTCATTGGGCATCGATTTACTGCCACCGGTCGGGTTACCCTCGTCACATGCTCCGCTCGGTCGCCGTCATCGTCATGGACCAGGTCGCCGCGTTCGAGCTCGGCGTGCTCGCCGAGGTCTTCGGCACCGACCGCACCGCCGACGGCTTCCCCAGCTACCGATTCGATGTCTGCACCGCCGACGGCGGCCCGGTCCGCAGCCGCTCCGGATTCCTGCTCGCCCCCACCGCCGACCTCACAGTGGTCGAGGACGCCGACCTGGTGGCGGTGCCCGCGCACGCCGACGGCGCCCCGGTGCCCGAACCGGTGCTCGCCGCGCTGCGCCGCGCCGCCGACCGCGGAGCCTGGCTGCTCAGCGTCTGCGCCGGCGCGTTCGTCCTCGGCGAAGCCGGCGTGCTCGACGGGCGCGCCTGCACCACCCACTGGCGCTACACCGACGAGCTCCAGCGACGCTTCCCGGCCGCCCAGGTGCAGTGCGACTCGCTCTACGTGCAGGACGACCGGCTGCTCACCAGCGCCGGCACCGCCGCCGGCATCGACGCCTGCCTGCACCTGGTACGCCAGGAGCACGGCTCCGCCGTGGCCACCCGGCTGGCCCGCCGGATGGTCGTCCCACCGCACCGCGACGGCGGCCAGTCCCAGTACGTCGAGGCGCCCATCCCGAAGGCCCCCGAGGCGCCCACCCTGGAACCGGTGCTGGAGTGGCTGATGGGGCACCTCCGCCACCCGGTGACAGTGGACGAGCTGGCCGCGCGCGCCGGCATGGCCCCGCGCACGTTCGCCCGCCGGTTCCGCGCCGAGACCGGCACCACCCCGCACGACTGGCTGACCAACCAGCGGGTGCTGCTGGCCCGGCACCTGCTGGAGGACACCACGCTGAGCGTGGAAGGCGTCGCCGAGCAGGCCGGCTTCGGCGACGCGGCGGCGCTACGGCACCACTTCACCCGCCGCGTCGGCACCACCCCGCTCGCCTACCGCACCACCTTCCGCGAACGCACCACCGCCTGACGTTCCCCGCTCCACCCGGCCCACCCCGGCCCACCCCGGCCCGGCCCACCCCGGCGATCATGGAATTGACCGTGGATTTCGTCCGTTTCCTCCCCGTCAACCTCATGATCACCCCCCGGGTGGGCCCGCTTCCCGCGCCGCACCCGTGATCAAGGAGTTTGCGGGCTGCCGGAGGCGTGAAGTGGACACAAAGTCCTTGATCACCGCCAGGCGAGGCGAGGCGGGAGGGGCGAGACGCCGCGGGGCGCCAGGCCGCCGGAGTGGCGGCGCGAACCCGGCTGGATCACCGGTCAGGGCAGGAGGTGACCGGCCTGGCGGCGTACCTGGTGGCCGCCGGGCAGGTGCACCGGGCCCTGGCCGCGCCAATCGGTGACCAGGGCGTCCAGCGCTGCCACGTGACTGTGGGACAGCGCGGCCGGCGCGGCGCCCAGCTCGCGGGCCCAGGTGTGCAGCACCCGGGTACGCACTGCGGCCGGCAACCCGGCCAGCCCGTCGACGGAGAGCGCACGGCCGTCGGCCCGGACGTCGGCCAGCGCGGCGTCCGCGAGCGCGTCGAGCGCGGCGTTGTCCGCGGCGAGCAGGCGGGCGGTACGGGCCAGGTTCGCCACCACCCCCGGCCCGAGCGCGTCGACGAGTGCCGGTAGCGCGTCGGACCGGACCCGGGCCCGGGCGTACGCGGGGTCGGCGTTGTGCGGGTCCGCCCACGGGTCGAGCCCGAGCGCGGCGCAGGCGTCCCGGGTGTCGGCACGTGGGATGTCGAGAAGTGGGCGCAGCAGGGATACCCCGTCGAGATCACGACTTTCCGGCATCCCGGACAGCCCTCGTGGCCCGGCGCTCCGGGCCAGCGCGAGCAGGACCGTCTCGGCCTGGTCGTCCCGGGTGTGCCCGAGCAGCACCCCGGCCGCGTGGTGCCGGTGGGCCGCCGCGGCCAGCGCCTCGTAGCGGGCCTCGCGGGCGGCCGCCTCGGGGCCGCCGGGCCGGCCGTCCACCCGTACCGGAAGCACCTCGACCGGGTCGAGCCCGGCCGAGCGTGCCCAGGCGGCGACCGCCTCGGCCCGCTCGGCGGAGCCGGGCTGCAGGCCGTGGTCGACTGTCACCAGGCCCGCCGGGCGGCCGAGGCGGGGAGCCACGAACGCGGTGGCGGCGGCGAGCGCGAGCGAGTCGGCGCCGCCGGAGCAGGCCACCAGCACCGGTCCGGCGCCGGGCAGGCCGGTCAGCGTCCGGCGTACGGCGAGCCGCACGGCGGCGACGGCGGGAGCGGGCGACGGAGAGCGGCGCGATCGCGCGCCGGAATCAGCCCGGCCGGGGCGATCCACCGAGCCAGCCGGATCCGCCGAGCCGGCGGGACCGCCCGGCACGACCGAGCCAGCCGAACTCAGCGCACCGACCGAACTGGGCGAACCACCCGGGCCGGGCGGGTCAGCCGAGGGGCGGGGTGGCACCGGCGGGCCCGTGTACGCGGTTCACCCAGGCGTCCGGGTCGCCCAGCTCGTCCAGGCGCGGCAGCGTCAGCGGCGACGAGAAGATCTTGTTGAAGCCCGGCATCCCCACCCGGTCGACCACGCCGTGCACGAACTTGCGACCCTCGGCGTACTGGCGCATCTTGACCTCGATGCCGAGCAGCCGCCGGATCGCCTTCTCCAGCGGGTTGCCGGACTCGCGGCGGCGGTTGAACGCCGCCCGGATCGACTCGACGCTGGGGATGACCTGCGGACCGACGCCGTCCATCACGAACTCGGCGTGCCCCTCCAGCAGCGTCATCAGCGCGGTCAGCCGGTCCAGCACGGCGCGCTGGGCCGGGGTCTGCACGATGTCCAGCACGCTGGCCCGGCTCTCCGGGTCCTTGACCGCGTCGGAGAGCGTGGCCACGCCGCGGCGGAGCCGTTCCAGCAGGTGCTCGCCGCCCTGGGAGGCGTCCACGAACGCCTGCACCTCGCCGAGGAAGTACGCGCGCATCCACGGCACGGCGGTGAACTGGGTGCGGTGGGTGACCTCGTGCAGGCACACCCAGAGCCGGAAGTCGCGCGAGTTCGCGCCGAGCTTCCGCTCCACCTCGAGGATGTTCGGGGCCACCAGCAGCAGCTGGCCGGGGTCACCGGCGAACACCTCGTACTGGCCGAGCACACGGCCGCTGAGGTACGCCAGCACGGTGCCGGCCTGCACGCCCGTCACGCGGGAGCCGATCGCCTCGGTGAGCGCGCCCGGCCGCTTGTCGCCGGAGAGGCGCTCCACGAGCGGGGACACCACCTCACGCAGCCCGGCGATGTTCGCCGCGGCCCAGTCCCGGCGGTCGACCACGCGTACCGGCGGGTGGGCGACCTGCGGACGCAGGCCGGTGTAGTCGGCGACGTGCCCGGCCGCCTCCTCGGTCAGCCGGCGCAGGTCGCCGACCACGTCGGTGGCCTCGGCGTACGACACCCGGGGGCCCGACTTGCTCAGCGCCCCCGCTGTCGCGGCGGCCAGATCCCAGTCCACGAACTGCGCCATGAACCCACCGTACCCGCGCCGGAACACCCCCACCCGGGCTCGCGCCCGCCGATCGACGCCCGACGGTCAGCGGCAGCCGCACCCGGCCAGCGCGGAGGTGATCCGGTCCAGGGCCGCCCGGGTCTCGTCCAGCGAGCCCTGCGTCCGGTCGGTGAGCACGGCGAACGTGAGCAGCCGGCCGTCGGCGGTGGTGACCGTGCCGGCGATGGCGTTGACCCCGCTGAGCGTGCCGGTCTTGGCACGCACCACGCCCGCGCCGGCGCTCGTCGCCGCCGCCCGGTAGCGCTCGTCGAGCGTGCCGGACCAGCCGCCGACCGGCAGGCCGCCGAAGATGGCGGCGAGTTCGGGGTGGCTGCCGTTGCCGGCGAGCGTGATCAGGTCGGTGAGCAGCGAGGGGCTGATCCGGTTGGTGCGGGACAGCCCGCTGCCGTCGGCCAGGCTGATCTCGCCCGCCGGCAGGCCCAGTTCGCCGAGCACCTGGCCGGTGGCCGCGGCGCCGCCGGCGAACGAGCCGGGCTTGCCCTTGGCGAGCGCCACCTGGCGGGCCATCGCCTCGGCGATCACGTTGTCGCTGTCGCTGATCATGATGTCGACCAGCCGGATCATCGGCAGGGACTCGACGGTGCCCAGTTCGGCGCCGGGCGCCGTACCGGTGGCGCCGGACGCGGTCGGCGCGGTGCCCCGGGTCACCTGGGCCGCGCCGCCGGTGAGCCCGAGCAGCTTGGCGAACTGCCGGCCGGCGGTCAGGTCCGGCTGGGGCACCCGTTCGGCGGCGTGGTTGGTCTGCTCGGCGGTGCGGCGCGCCTCCGCCGGGTTCTTCCGGGCGCCGTCGGTCATCAGCGCGGTGATCGCCGCGCCGAACCCGCCGGTGGGGATGTCGGAGTCCCAGCCGGGTTCGAAGACCGGGCCGGTGAACAGCGACGAGTCGACGATCACCTTGGTCGGCGCGGTGCCGCCGAGCGCGTTGCGCACCTGGGCGGCGAGGTCGTCCAGCCGGGCCGCGCCCGGGTAGAAGCCGTCCTTGTCCACGGCGAGCGTGGGGTCACCGCCGCCGACCAGGACCACCTCGCCCGGGTTCGGGCCGGCCACCGCCCTCGTCGGGATCCGGTAGGCCGGGCCGCGCGCCGCGAGCACCGCCACGCCGGTCGCCAGCTTGGTCACCGAGGCGGGCACCGTCGGGGTGTCCTGGCCGCTGCCGTAGAGCGCCTGGCCGGTGCTCACGTCGGCCACCGACAGGTGCACCCGGTCGCCGAGCGCGGCGGCGCGCACCAGCGGGTCCAGGGCGGCGCGGATTCCGGCCTCGGTGGGCAGCGGGGCGTTGCCGTCCGGCCCGGCCAGCACGGCCGGCGGGGTGGGCTCGGGCGGCGCGGCGACCGCCGTACCCGAAGAACTGTCGTCGCCCAGCCAGCCCGCGACCGGACCGGGCCGGAACACGGCCAGCCCGGCGACCGCCAGGGCCAGCACGAGTACGCACGCGAGCGCCGCGACCAGCCGGGAGCGGCGACGCGGCGCGGCCGGAGGCGGGGAGGGCGGGGGCGGCGCGGCGCCGGCCGGCGGGACCGGCGGGCTCACCGGGATCGGCCCCGGAGCCGGACGGTGGGGGACGTTCGCACCCGGTACGGACACCCGGCCGGTGGCGCCACCGGAACCGGAACCCCCGGAAGCGGACCCGTCAACCCTCTCGGGGCGGTAGTGTGAATCTTCCCTCCCCACGGCCCCCTCCTCCCCGCTCGAAATCGCCTTGGGCGACACTACTTCGGTCCGAACACTATGCGGCGGCCGAGGCCGACGGGGGGCGTTCCCCCGCGCCGGGGGCGAACCGCTGGTTCCGTTAGCCAGCGTGGGCAAACGAGGGAGCGTGGAAGATGGATTTCGACGTCACGGTTGAGATCCCCAAGGGTCACCGCAACAAGTACGAGGTAGACCACGCGACCGGCCGCATCCGGCTGGACCGTACCCTCTTCACCTCCACGCAGTACCCGGCCGACTACGGCTTCATCGAGGGCACCCTCGGCGAGGACGGCGACCCGCTGGACGCGCTGGTGCTGGTGCCCGAGCCGACCTTCCCCGGCTGCCTGATCCGCTGCCGCACCATCGGCATGTTCCGGATGACGGACGAGAAGGGCGGCGACGACAAGGTCCTCTGCGTGCCCTACGAGGACCCGCGCCAGGAGCACCTGCGCGACATCCACCACCTGGGCGAGTTCGACCGGCTGGAGATCCAGCACTTCTTCGAGGTCTACAAGGACCTGGAGCCGGGCAAGTCGGTCGAGGGCGCGACCTGGGTCGGCCGGGTCGAGGCCGAGGCGGAGATCGCCGCCTCGTACCGGCGGGCCAAGGAGGCCGAGGAGCGCGGCGAGACGCTGCACTGACGCTCACGCTTTCGCCGGAGGCCCGGGTCGCGCTTCGCGACCCGGGCCTCCGCGTGTTCAGGCGAGCAGGTCGCGGGCCCGGTCGTAGAGGCCCAGCACCGCGCAGGCCACCGGCACGACCGCGACCACCAGCGCGGTGTCGGTCAGGTCGGCCAGCCGGCCGAGGTACGGGGAGACAGGTCGCCGGGCGTACGTGGCGCCCGCGGTGACCGCGACCAGGGCCAGCGCCAGCCCGCCCACGGCCAGCGCGAACCGGCCGGCCGGACCGGCGTGTTCGGCCAGCACCGCGCCAAGCAGGGCGTACCCGGCCAGCCCGGCGACGACGGCGGGCACCCGGTGGCGGACCGCCACGAACAGCCGGGAGCGCAGCAGCAGCACCCCGCAGGCGACGGCGGCGAGCAGCAGCCCGGCGGTCCGGCCGGTGGCGACGAGCACCGCGACCGCGCCGACCGCGAGCAGCGCGTGGCCGAGCAGCATCCCGGTCAGCACCTCCTCGGCGCGGGCCACCGCCGCGTGCACCCGGCCCCGGTCCGGCAGGTCCCGGGTGCCGGCCGGGCTGGGCAGGGTGAGCGGCGGCAGCGGCAGCTTGCCGACCCGGATGGCCAGCAACGGCAGCCCGCCGAGCGCGAACACCAGCACGGCGAGCAGGACGGCCGCGGCGCCGGCCGGGTCGAGCAGCAGCCCGCCGAACGCGGACGCCACGCCGGTCACGCCCGCCGTCACCCCGGCCACGAAGACCCGGGACCGGCTGGCCACGCCGAGCAGCCCGAGCACCGCCACCAGCAGCAGCGCCACCGAGCCGACGAGCAGTTCCGGAGCGCCCACCCAGCGCAGGCCGGGAATCGGGCCGACCGGATCGCCGGAGGCGACGGCGAGCGCACCGGCCGTCGCCGCCCAGGGCAGCGCGTACCCGCCGAGCGTGGCACCGACGGCGCCGTCGCCGTACGCCCGGGAGGCCGCGGTGGCGGTGAGCACCAGGATCAGGGCGATCGCGGCGGCCACCGGCCAGCCGCGCTCACCGGGACCGGCCGCGACCACGGCGACCAGCCCGACGGCCAGGGGTACGGCGGCGCCGCCGAGCGCGGCGGCCCTTGTGGCGCGGACCGACCAGGCGGCGCCCCGGCGCCGGGCCCCGTCGACTATCGCCTCGACCACGTCGTCGTACTCCAGCTCGGGCCACTCGGCACGGGCCGGCACCAGGTGCAGCACCTCGCCGTCGCGGACGCCCTGCGGCAGGAGCGCCTGCGCGGTGGCGAGCACCCCGCCGTCGGTGCGGCGCAGCACCCACCCACCGTGCCGTTCGCCGTCGTCGGCCAGCCCGACACCTGCGTGCCGGAGCACCTCGGGCAGCAGCTCGGCCAGGGGGACCTGCTCCGGTAGGGCCACGTCGACCCGCCGCCGGGGCGCGCTGATGGTGACCCGGGCGAGCCCGCTTGTCATCGAGGCACCTCCATATCGAGCGGGAACAGTGGGCTGACGGACGAGAGGACTTTACCTACGATGAGCCAGGCTCGGGTTACCCAGAGCCACTTCCGGGGAGGGTGAGTGTCCACTGTCGTCATCAAGCGGCCGCCACGCCGCCCGGCGCCGGAGATCCCGGTCGGCGAGCTGCCGGTCGAGGCCCCGCCGGAGATCCCGGTGGCGACCGGCGGGCGCTGGCAGCAGGCGCTGATGGTGCTGCCGATGCTCGGCGGGACGGTGGCCATGGCGATGATGTTCGGCCGGGGCGGCGGTGCCTACTCGTACGTGGTGGGCGGCATGTTCGGCCTCTCCTCGCTGGCGATGCTCGTGACCACCTGGGGCAGCGCCGGGCCGAAGAAGTCCGAGCTGATGGCCGCCCGCCGGGAGTACCTGCGGCACCTGGCCACGCTGCGCCGCCGGGTGCGGGAGACCGCCGGCGCGCAGCGGGCCGGCCTGTCCTACCGCCATCCCGATCCGGGGCGACTCTGGTCCACCGTCGACAGCCACCGGGTCTGGGAACGGCGGCCCGGCGACGGGGACTTCGCCGTGGTCCGGGTCGGTGTCGGGCCGCAGACGCTGGCCACCCCGCTGGTCCCGCCGGTCACCCGCCCGCTGGAGGAGCTGGAGCCGATGACGGCCGGGGCGCTGCGGCGCTTCCTGGACGCGTACTCGGTGGTGCCGGACCTGCCAGTGGCGCTGTCGCTGCGCAGTTTCGCCCGGGTCTTCGTGCGCGGGCCGGCCGGCCCGGTACGCGGCGCCGGATCGCCCGCCGCGCAGGCGCTGGCCCGGGCGGTGCTCACCCAGCTCGCCGTCTTCCACGCGCCCGACGAGCTGCTGATCGCGGTCTGCTCCGGGCCGGAACGCCGGGCCGCCTGGGAGTGGGTCAAGTGGCTGCCGCACGCCCACCACCCGAGCCGTACCGACGCGCTCGGCCCGGTGCGGCTGGTCACCAGTTCCGCCGCCGACCTGGAACGGCTGCTGCACGACGTGCTCGGCGCCCGGTCGCGGTTCAGTCCGCACGGCGTGGCCACGGACGGGCCGCACGTCGTGGTGGTGCTCGACGGCGGCGACCTGACCGGGGCCACCGACCTGGCCGGCGACGGCGGCATCGACGCGGTCACCGTGCTCGACCTGGACACCCCGCCGCCCCGGCTGCTCGACCGGTACGCGCTCCTGCTCGACCTGGTCGACGGCCGGCTGCACTCGCACTCCGCCGAGGGGCACGCCGAGGTGGGCGCCGCCGACGCGCTGGCGACCGCCGACGCCGAGGCGGTGGCCCGGCGGCTCGCGCCGCTGCGGCTCGCCGGCACGGTACGCGGGCCGGACGCGCCGCCCGGCGCCGAACCCGGCCTGCCCGAGCTGCTCGGGCTCGGTGACCCGGACGGCTTCACCGCAGAGCAGGGCTGGGCGCCCCGGGCCGCGCGGGACCGGCTGCGGGTGCCGATCGGGGTTGGCGCGGACGGCGGCGCGATCGACCTCGACCTGAAGGAGTCGGCGCAGGACGGCATGGGCCCGCACGGCCTGCTGATCGGCGCGACCGGCTCCGGCAAGTCGGAGCTGCTGCGCACGCTCGTGCTCGGGCTGGCCGCCACGCACAGCTCGGAGCAGCTCAACTTCGTCCTCGTCGACTTCAAGGGCGGCGCCACGTTCGCGCCGTTCGAGCGGCTGCCGCACACCGCCGCCGTGATCACCAACCTGGCTGACGCGCTGCCACTGGTGGACCGGATGGTGGACGCGATAAACGGTGAGCTGATGCGCCGGCAGGAACTGCTGCGCCGGGCGGGCAACTTCGCGAGCGTGCGCGACTACGAGCGCGCCCGGGCGGCCGGCTCGCCGCTGGCGCCGCTGCCGTCACTGCTGCTGATCTGCGACGAGTTCTCCGAGCTGCTGTCCGCCAAGCCCGACTTCATCGACCTGTTCGTGCAGATCGGCCGCCTGGGCCGGTCGCTCGGGGTGCACCTGCTGCTGGCCAGCCAGCGGCTGGAGGAGGGGCGGTTGCGCGGGCTGGACACGCACCTGTCGTACCGGATCGGGTTGCGGACGTTCTCGGCGCTGGAGTCGCGGACGGTGCTGGGCGTGCCGGACGCGCACGAACTGCCGCGCAGCCCGGGGCACGGCTACCTGCGTTCCGGCACCGACCCGCTGGTGCGGTTCAAGGCCGCGTACGTCTCCGGCGCGGTCCACCGGCGCGGCGGGCCGGCGGGCGCGCCCGACGCCGGTGAGTCGCGGGTGCTCGCCTTCTCCACCCATCTGGTGCCGGTGCCCGAGCCGGCCACGCCCGCCGCTCTCCCCGCCGAGGACGACAGCGGCGAGACGCTGCTGGACCTGCTGGTGGACCGGCTGTCCGGGCAGGGCCCGCCGGCGCACCAGGTGTGGCTGCCGCCGCTGGACGCCTCGCCCGCCCTGGACGAGCTGCTCGGCCCGGTCGGCGCCGACCCGGTACGCGGGCTCACCGTCGCCAACCCGGAGCTGCACGGGGCGCTGCAGGTGCCGGTGGCGGTGGTGGACAAGCCGTTCGAGCAGCGGCGTGACCTGCTCTGGCTGGCGCTGGACGGCGCGGCCGGGCACGTCGCGGTGGTCGGCACCACCCGCAGCGGCCGGTCCAGCCTGCTGCGCACCCTGGTCTGCGCGCTGGCGCTCACCCACACCCCGGCCGAGGTGCAGGTTTACTGCCTCGACTTCGGCAGCGGCACGCTGGGCACGTTGCGCGACCTGCCACACGTGGGCGGTGTCACCGGGCGCTCCGACGGCACCGCGGTGCGCCGTACCGTCGGCGAGGTCGCCGGCCTGCTCGCGGAGCGGGAGCGGCGCTTCGCCGAGGCGGGCGTGGAGTCGATGGCCGCGTGGCGACAGCGCCGGGCGGCGGGCGCGACCGACGCCTTCGGCGACGTGTTCCTGGTGGTGGACGGCTGGAACACCCTGCGCGGCGAGTACGAGGACCTGGAACCGCTGGTCACCGAACTGGCCACCCGCGGCCTGGCGTACGGGGTGCACGTGGTGGCGACCGCGCTGCGCTGGTCGGACTTCCGCCCGGCGATCCGCGACCTGTTCGGCTCCCGGCTGGAGCTGCGCCTGGGCGACCCGGCCGACTCGGTGGTGGTCAAGCGGGCGCTGGCGGCGACGGTGCCGGAGGAGCGGCCGGGGCGGGGCATCACCGCCGGCGGGTTGCACTTCCTCACCGCCGTGCCCCGGGTCGACGCGCTCGGCGGCGAGACCGCCGACCTGGTGAAGGCGGTCGCCGGGGCGTGGACCGGTCCGCCCGCGCCCCGGGTGCGGCTGCTGCCGCCGGTGCTGCCCTACGCCGAGCTGGACCAGAGCGCGACAACCGGGCTGGCGTTCCCGATCGGCGTGGCGGAGGCGGACCTCGCCCCGGTGGTGCTGGACTTCGCCACCGAGCCGAACTTCATGGTCTTCGGCGACGCCGAGTGCGGCAAGTCGTCGTTCCTGCGCGCGCTCGCCACGTCGATCGTCAACCGGTTCACCCCGGAGCAGGCCCGGGTGATGCTCGTGGACTACCGGCGCAGCCTGATGGGCGTGATCGACACTCCACACCTGATCGGGTACGGCACGGCGGCGCCGCACACCGCCGAGCTGATCGAGTCGGCCGCCGGCTACCTCGCGGGGCGGCAGCCCGGACCGGAGGTGACCCCGGCTCAACTGCGCAGCCGGTCCTGGTGGCAGGGGCCGGAGCTGTTCGTGCTGGTGGACGACTACGACCTGGTGGCCGGCGGCCCGACGAACCCGCTGCGCGCGCTGGAGGAGCACCTGCCGCACGCCCGGGACGTCGGGCTGCATCTGGTGCTGGCGCGGCGGACCGGCGGGGCGGGACGGACCGCGTACGAGCCGATCGTGCAGCGACTGCGGGAGTTGTCCACGGCCGGGCTGGTGATGTCGGGCGGCCCGGAGGAGGGCGCGCTCGTCGGTCAGGTGAAGGCCGGGCCGCTGCCGCCGGGCCGGGCCCGTCTGGTCACCCGTCGTGAGGGGGTGCGCCTGGTGCAGTTGGCGCATCTTCCGCCCGGGTGATCCGAAGTGCCGAGTTGGCCCGTGACGGCCGGGACAACCGGTAATCTCCGAGCGGCATGTGTCTGACGCGACGGAACGGCTGGGGAATGTGACCAGGGATCGGCAGGGCCTGCCCGGTGGGCCGCCCCAGCGCGTCGCCCGGCGCGCGTTGCTGGCCGTCGCGTCGGCGCTGGTCGTCGTCGCCGGTCCGCTGACGCCGCCGGCACAGGCCGCGCCGTCCGTCCCGGTCGCCGCCTCTCAGCGGCAGTTGACGGCTCCCGACCGGGTGCTCCGCGGCGACCACGTCCGCGACGAGCAGTGGCAGTTGGAGAAGCTGCGGGCGAAGACCGCCTGGCGCACCTCGACCGGGCGCGGCGTGGTGGTCGCGGTGATCGATTCCGGTGTGGACGGATCGCATCCCGACCTGGCCGGCCAGGTCCTGCCCGGCCTCGACCTGGTGACTCCGGACGGCTCGGACGGGCCTGATCCGGTGGGGCACGGCACCACCGTGGCCGGGCTGATCGCCGGGCGGGCCGACGACGACCGGGGCGTGGTGGGGCTGGCGCCGGACGCCAAGATCCTCCCGGTCCGGGTGCTCGACGCCGAGAACCGCTACGACGACGCGCTCATCATCGCCAAGGCGGTGCGCTGGGCGGTGGACAACGGCGCCGGAGTGGTCAACCTGTCGCTGGGCGGCAGCAGCGACAGCGCGGCCCTGGCCGCGGCGCTCGACTACGCCTTCGCCCGGGACGTGGTGGTGGTCGCCTGCACCGGCAACCTGGCCACCTCGACGACCACCAAGGTCTGGTACCCGGCCCGGGAGCCCGGCGTGCTGGCCGTCGCCGGGCTGGAACGCTCCGGCGAGAACCTCTGGTCCGGCTCGATCACCGGCCACGAGACGGTCCTCAGCGCACCCGCCACCGCGCTCTACGGCGCGCGGCCGGAGGGGGGCTACTGGCGGGTGCAGGGGACGAGCTTCGCCGCGCCGCTGGTGGCCGCGACCGCCGCGCTGGTCCGCTCGCGGTACCCGAAGATGTCCGCCGGGGACGTGGTCAACCGGCTGATCAGCACCGCCCGGGACCTCGGCCCGACCGGACGCGACGACCGGTTCGGCTACGGCCTGGTGGACCCGGTGGCGGCGCTCACCGCCGACGTGCCGTCGGTGGGTCACAACCCGCTGGACGACAACGACTCTCCCGGCGTGGTGGGCTTCGGGCCGGCTCCGGAGGACGGACGCGACACCCGGGCCGCGGCGGCGGGCCGCGGCGGCGACCCGCTGGGTGGTAGGCCGGAGGGCTGGTCGGCGCTGCCGGCGGGGCAGACCGTCGTGGGCGCCCCGGAGCGGCTCTGGAGCGGCCTGGCGCTGTTCGTGGCGTTGATCACCGGCAGCGCGCTGATGGTGCGCCGGTTCCGGCAGATCCGTCGCTGACCGACGCGGTGGTCTGACCGCGCCCGTTCCTGGGTAGGGAAGCCCCCATGGACACCACCGGGGCGACTGTCACGCGCCGCCGGTCGTGGCGGAGCCGCCGCCTCGACCGGGACCACTCACTGGGTCTGCGGCTCTCCCTGGCCACCGCCGCCGCGTTCCTGGTGCTGATCCCGTTCTCCCTGCTCGCGCTGCTGGTGCTCGGCGCCTGGTCGCCGCTGCTCCGGCTGGACGCCTCGATCACCGACGCGTTCCACGGGTACGCGCAGGACCATCCCGCCTGGGTCGCGGTGATGACGGTCTGGACGCATGTCTTCGGGCCCGGCCCGCTGCGGGTGGCCGCGGCAGCGGTGGCGGTGTGGCTGTTCCGGCGCGGCGCGTCCCGGCTCGCGGCCTGGGTGGTCGTCACCATGATCGCCGGTGGGCTGCTCGGCGCGCTGCTCAAGCTCCTGGTCGGGCGGGACCGGCCGGACCTGCTCGAACCGGTGGCCCGGGCGGCCGGTTACTCGTTCCCGTCCGGTCACGCGCTCAACGCGGCGCTGGCGGCCGGGGTGCTGTTGCTGGTGTTCCTGCCGTTCGCCCGGGACAGCCGCGCCGGCCGGATCATGCTGTGGGCCGCCGCGCTGCTGGTGACTGTGGTGACCGGGCTCAGCCGGATCGCGCTGGGCGTGCACTGGACCAGCGACGTGGTGGGTGGCTGGGTGCTCGGGGCTGCGGTGGTGGCCGCGACCTCGGCCGCGTTCGCCACCTGGCGCAGCGGATCCGGGCGACCGTCCGCCCGTCCGCTCCGCGAGGGCGTCGAGCCGGAGCTGGCAGATCAGCGGCCGGAGGACGGCCGGGCGTAGCCGGAGCCGCCACGGGGTACAGGCGAGCCCATGTCCGATGTCGTGATCCGAGCCACCCGGCGTGTCCTGCTGCCGCTGGCCCTGCTCTTCGCGCTGATGGTGGGTCTGGGCCTGCTGGTGACCCGGGTGCTGGCGCGTACCTGGCCGTTCACCGTGGAGGACACGGTCAACCGGGAGCTGGCCGGCGATCGCACGCCGGGCTGGAACGACGTCTCGCTGGTGTTCAGCACGCTCGCCAGCACCCAGATGATCGTCGTGGTCACGGTGCTGGCGGCGCTGGTGCTGCGGCTGGTGCTGCACCGCTGGCGGGAGCCGCTGTTCCTCTGCGCGGCGGTGACCGCGCAGGCACTGATCTTCCTGTTCACCACGATGGTGATCGACCGGAACCGTCCGGCCGTCGAGCACATGGACGCCTCCCCGCCGACTTCGAGCTTCCCGTCCGGGCACACGTCGGCGGCCACCGCGCTCTACGTGGGTCTCGCGGTGCTGCTGGCGCTGCGGGCGCGCAGCACCCCCGTGAAGGTGGGCTGGTGGACGCTGCTGGTGCTGGTGCCGGTCGGCGTGGCGCTCACCCGGATGTACCGGGGCATGCACCACCCCAGCGACGTGGTCGCCTCGTTCCTCAACGGCGGCGCCTGCGTGGCGATCATGGCGCGGGCGGTGCTCGACCGCACGCTCACCTGGGGTCGCGCCCGGCTGCCGCTGTCCCGCTCCGGCGACGAGGCGACACCGGCGGGAGCGCCGGCGGGCGGCTGAGCGCCGCCGGCCGGCTCAGGTGCACTCGCCGGTGGCCACTCCCCGGGTACGCTCCGCGCCCGCCAGCGCCACCGGCCGCGCCTCGGCCGCTGTCACCGCGAAACCGGTGTTCGGGTCGTCCGCCGCCGCCGCGAAGATCACGCCGAGCACCAGCCCGTTCGAGGAGACCAGCGGGCCACCGGAGTTGCCGCTGCGGACCAGCGCCCGGATCGTGTAGATCTCCCGGGTGACGTCCCCGGCCGAGTAGATGTCCGGACCGGTGATCCGGTCGACGTCCCGGATCCGGGCCGGGCGGGCGTCGTACGGGCCGTCGAGCGGGAAGCCGAGCACGATCGCGTCGGCGCCGGTGGCGGCCTGACCGGCGGCGAAGCGCAGCGACGGGCCGGGCAGCCCGGGAACGTAGAGCACGGCGAGGTCCCGGTCCGGGTCGTAGACGACGACCTCGCCGTCGTACCGCTCGCCGCGCAGCTCCACCGCAACCGAGCGGGTGCCGGCGACCACGTGCGCGTTCGTCATCACCCGGTCGTCGGCGTACACGAAGCCGGAGCCCTCGATGCGGCGCGAGCAACTCGGCGCGGAGCCCAGCACCTTCACCACCGACCGCCTGCTGTTCTGCACCACCTGCGAGTTGGCCAGCGCCGGGTCGGGCGGGGCGACCTGCCGAGCCCGGGTCGGCGCGAGATCGCCGAACACGTCCGGGAAGCCGTTGGTGTCGACGGTGTCGCGCAGCGCGGTGGACAGGTCCTGCGCCTTGTCCGGCAGCACTTGGTCGACGACTGTGAGCAGCGCGCTGTTACGGACCGAGGAGGCCAGCCACGGCACCGAGGAGGAGCCGAGCGGCACGGCGACCAGCCAGGCCACCAGCATGACCGCGATGACCGAGATGAACGCGCCGCCGACGTCGTCGACCTTCCGCCCGGCCGGCCCGGTGATGGCCGCCCGCAGGTTGGAGCCGAGCCAGCCGGCCAGCGCCTGCCCGAGCACCGCGAGCCCGAAGATCGCCACCAGGGAGACCAGCACGCGGGTGCCGCTCGCCGTGAACTGCTGGGCGATCAGCGGCCCGACCTGGAGGCCGAGCAGCGCGCCCAGGAAGAAGCCGGAGAACGACAGGGCCCCGATGACGAAACCCTGACGGTATCCGCTGATCGCGAACACGAGCATGAGCAGGAGAAGGACGAGATCCACGGCGGACACGCCCCAAGGGTACGGGCACCGGGCCCGTGCTCGGCTCAGCGCTCGCGGAACGTGACCCGAGGATGCGTACCGGTGATCAACGCACGGGTGTCTCGTCGGCCGGTTCGGTGCCCGCCGACGGCGCGGGTGTGGCGTCGACCGGCGGCAGCTCCACCATCCGTGAGCGCGGCCAGGGCCGGGACCAGCCGCCCATCTCCAGCAACCGGTCGATCACGCCGGCGGTGAAGCCCCAGACCAGCATGCCGCGCACCGAGAACGCCGGGCCGGTCCAGCCGCTCGGATGACGGACCCGCATCCGGTTCTCCGGGTCGACCAGCTCGGTGACCGGCAGCCGGGCCACGTGCGCGACCTCGGCCGGCTCGCGCGGGTGCACCGGGTGCGGGTCGTGCCACCAGGCGAGCACCGGCGTGACCACGAAGTCGCTGACCGGGATCCAGAGCCGGGGAAGCTCGGCCAGCACGGTGACGCTGCCGGGGTCGAGCCCGACCTCCTCGTTCGCCTCGCGCAGCGCGGTGGCGCGGGCGTCGGCGTCCTCCGGGTCGGCGGCGCCGCCGGGAAACGCCGGCTGACCGGCGTGGTTGCGCAGCGTCGCGGCGCGCTGGAGGACCAGCACGTCCGGCCCGGCGCCGGGCTCCTCACCGAGCAGCACCAGCACGGCGCTCTCCCGGCCGCCGCGCTCCGGCGTGACGATGCGGGTGAAGTCTTCCGCGCGCGCGGTGCCGAGCCGGCCCAGCAGCGGGTCGAACCACCCCGGCGGCCGTCGGGTCATACCTTCACCCCGAGGTGGCGCTGGAGCAGCGCGGCGAGGCGGGCGTCGTCGAGCGCGCCGGTGGCGTCGGTGTGCCGGATCCGCCCGTCGGCGTCGACGAGCACCGTGAGCGGGAACGCGTTGCGTTCCAGCGCGCGCTGGAACGCGTCGCCCTGGTCGAGCAGCATCGGGAAGCCGACGCCGTAGTCCTCGCCGATGGACTGTGCGCCGCCGCGGCTGTCCCGGCTGTTCACGCCGATGACCTGGAACCGGCCGTCGGCCCGCTCGCTGAGCCGCTGGAACGCGGGCAGCTCCTTGCGGCACGGCGGGCACCAGGACGCCCACACGTTGATCACCGCCGGGCCCTTGACGTCGCGCAGGTTCACCGGCGCGCCGCCGGTGAAGCAGTTGAGCGTCAGGTCGGGGAGCTGGTCCCCGGCCTTACCGGCGGGCGTCGGAGCCGCAGCGGCGGGCACGACGGTCAGCGGAGCACAGTCGGCGAACGGCGAGGGGCGCTCGGCCCGGGTCGCCGGCGCCGGACGTTCCGGCTCGTCGGCCGTGGCGGTGCAGCCCGCCACCGCGAGCAGCAGCGGGACGAGCAGGTACGCGAGACGGCGCATCACGGCACGTCCGCCGCGGCGGCCTGCTGCGGCACCAGGTCGGGGTCGAGGCCGACGGCCACCGCCAGGTCACGGGCCCGGGGGCCCTTGAGCAGCTTGGCCGCGGCGGCCGGCTCGGTCGGCCCGGTGCCGTACGCGGGACACAGCTTCGCCAGCGTGCACGCGCCGCAGGCGGGCTTGCGGGCGTGGCAGACCCGGCGGCCGTGGAAGATCACCCGGTGCGACAGCATCGTCCAGTCGCGCTTCGGGTAGAGCGCGCCGATCGCGTGCTCGATCTTCACCGGGTCGGTCTCGGTGGTGAGCGCCCACCGCTGCACCAGCCGCTGGAAGTGCGTGTCGACGGTGATGCCGGGGACGCCGAAGGCGTTGCCGAGGATGACGTTGGCGGTCTTGCGGCCGATCCCGGGCAGGGTCACCAGGTCGTCCAGCCGGCCGGGCACCTCGCCGTCGTACCGCTCGCAGAGCGCGCGCCCGAGGTTGATCAGGGAGCTGGTCTTGTTGCGGTAGAACCCGGTGGGCCGGATCAGCTCCTCCAGCTCGGCGCGGTCCGCCCCGGCGTAGTCGGCGGCGGTGCGGTAGCGGGCGAACAGCTTCGGCGTGACCTCGTTGACCTTCTTGTCGGTGCACTGGGCGGACAGGATCGTCGCGACTGCCAGCTCCAGCGCGTTGGAGTGGTCGAGTTCACAGTGCGCGTCGGGGTGCGTCTCGGTCAGCACGCGGCCGATGCGCCGGGCGCGGCGCGTACGGCCGAGGTCGGTCTCGGGGGAGCGCGTGGTCACGTCGGCCAGCCTACGTCGCGGGGCCGACGCTCCGGCGGCTCGGCGCGGTGGTCGTGCGCTCAGCCACCCGCGGGCGCGGTGATCCTCCCGGTCGCGTCGAGCTTCGCGCCGGTGTCCGGGAAGTCGGCCCCGTTCAGCTCGCGGACCAGCCCGAGGCCACGGTTCTGCCGGTCGACCGACGGGCGTCCCACTCCGTTCATCACGGTGGAGGTGAACGTGCCGCCGACGAACTTCCCCTCGGCGGTGAGCGACACCTTGAGCACGCCGCCCCAGCCGAGTCGCCCGGAGCTGTTCAGCGACTTCCCGCCGCCGGCGAAGTTGCCCAGGCTGTACGCGATCAGCCGCCCCTTGTAGAACTCCATCCCGCGAAGTACGTGCGGACCGTGGCCGATGACCAGGTCGGCCCCGGCGTCGATGACGGTGCGGGAGAAGCGGATCGGGTCGCCACGGTTCTCGCCGAAGAACATCTCGGTGCCCGGCTTCACCCGGGTCTTGTCCGACCCCTCGGCGCCCATGTGCACCTGCACCACGACGATCTGGGCCGCCTCCTTGGCCATCTCGATCACCTGCTTGGCGGCGTTCAGGTCGACCAGGCTGTTGGACCAGGGGTACGACGAGAAGCCCACCACGGCGACCTTGACGCCCTTGACGTCCACCACGGTGATCTCACCGGGCGCGCCGGTGTGCTTGAGCCCGTGCGCCTCCAGCGCCGACTGGGTGTTCTCGTAGCCCTGCCGGCCGTAGTCGTAGCCGTGGTTGTTGGCCTGGTTGAGCAGCTGGAACCCGGCCGAGCGCAGGTGCGCGGCGTAGCCGGGCGGCGCCCGGAACTGGTAGCAGTTCTTCGGCTGCGGGCCGCACTTGCCGGCGCCGGTGTCGTCGGTGAGCGGCTCCTCCAGGTTGCCCATCACCAGGTCACCCTTGAGCGCCGACTTCACGTCGTCGAAGAAGCCCTTGCCACCGTTGGGCGGCAGCCGGTCCGGGGCGTTGCCCATGATCACGTCGCCGGTCGCGGTGAGCGAGATCGACGGCTCGTCGGGGGCGTTCGGCGCCGCGGGCTGGTCACCGGTGGCGGGTCCGGCCGCGCCGGTCGACCCGCCGCCCTGACCGGCCTGCCACCTCGCGTCGCCGCCCGATCCGCCGGCGTCACCGGCGCAGCCGGCGGCGAACAGGACGGCGGCGAGCGCGGCGAGCGCGGCCAGACGGGTCCGGACCGCGCCTCGACGAGGTCCGGGGAGGGCTGGGCGCGGCGCGGCGACGGCGGCGCGGCGGGCACGGGGCACAGAACGGGCGGGAGCGTACATCGTCGCCGACGCTACCGTCCCCGGAACGCCGCGACGAGGGCCGATCGGTCGGAAAACCCGGCGTGTCGCATGTGAGGGCCGCACGTCAACCCGCCCGCCGGTCGGACCAGGGCACCACGGTCCCGGCGCCGCCCGAGCGGACGGCGGCGTGCACGGCCCGGGCCAGTGGCGCGCCCCAGGCCGACCGGGGCCCGCCGTACGGGGCCGGATCGCCGTCGGCCGGGCAGAGCACAGTCACCGCGTCGGTGGGGGTGCCGGTGGCGGGCAGTCCGAGTTCCCAGATCGCCTGCGCCTTCGCCTCGGTGGCGGTGGCCACCGCGTTGACGAGTGCCGCGTCGCCGAGCCGCTGCGGCACGTACGCGACGATGTTGACGGTCCCGACGCGCTGCGCGGGCTCGGGCACGGCGGGCCGCGCCGGCTCGGGCGCGGCGGCCCAGACCGGCGTGCCCAGGCCGACGGTCGCCCAGACCCGGACGCCGCCGTCGGCGTGGCTGACCACCTCGGTCACGTCCACGCCGGTCAGCAGCCCGACGCCGGGTCCGCCCAGGCCGAGGCCGTGCGCCAGTTCGGCCAGGTGCGCGGCGGGGTCGTCCCGGTCGTACGACATCGGCACCGTCGCGTTCAGCACCCACCCGCGGACGCCGATCCCGCCGCCCAGCGGAGCGGAGCCGACCGCCAGCAGCGGCGTCTCGGCCCGCCAGACCAGCAGGGGGATGTCCCACCCGGCTTCGGACCTGGTGGTCAGGAACGGCTCACACAGCACGCCGGTCACCCTACGATCACAGGAGGGAACGGGTGGCGCCGGCCCGGACCGGAAGCGGGATCTTAGCTGCTCACCGGGTCGGGCGGGTTACGCCCAACGATCAAGATTCCAGGGGTGCACCTCTGATTCCTACTCATGTGCGCCTAGACTGGCGGCGCGCGAGGGATCAGCGGACGGCGGACCCGGCCGACGGACGGCACGCGCAGGCGGAGGTGCGCGATGGACGAGGTACTGGCCCGCAGCGGGATCTTCCAGGGTGTCGACCCGGAGGCTGCCGAGGCGCTCGCCAAGGAGATGGAGACGATCGAGGTCCGCAAGGGCGAAATCGTCTTCAACGAGGGCGAACCCGGCGACAGTCTCTACATCCTCCTGTCCGGCAAGATCAAGGTGGGTCGCCGCGCGGCGGACGGCCGGCAGAACCTGATCGCCGTGATGGGCCCGTCGGACATGGTCGGTGAGCTGTCGCTCTTCGACCCCGGTCCGCGTACGGCGACCGCCACCGCGGTCACCGACACCCGGCTCGTACGCCTGCGTAAGCAGGCCCTGCGGCCGTGGCTGAACAACCGGCCCGAGATCGCCGAGCAGCTGCTGCGGGTGCTGGCCCGCCGGCTGCGCCGGACCAACGACTCGCTCGCCGACCTGATCTTCACGGACGTGCCGGGCCGGGTCGCCAAGAACCTGCTCCAGATGGCCGGCCGCTTCGGCACCCGCGACGGCGGCGTGCTGCGCGTGACGCACGACCTCACCCAGGAGGAGATCGCCCAGCTCGTCGGCGCCTCCCGCGAGACCGTCAACAAGGCGCTCGCCGACTTCGCCTCGCGCGGCTGGCTGCGACTGGACGGCAAGAGCATCATCATCCTCGACCCGGAGCGCCTGGCCCGCCGCGCGCGGGTCTGACCTCCGTACCGGCTTCCCGGCCCGGCCCGCCACCGCGCGGAGCCGGGCCGATGCCGTTCTGCGCAGGCCGGGCCGGTCGCCTCTGAGCAAGCCGTCTCTGCCCGTCGCAGAATCGCTTGGTCCTCCGGGCCGGTGCCGCCACGCTGGGACGATGCCCGATCACGTCGCCGTCCTGTCCGACATCCACGGTGTGCTGCCCGCGCTGGAAGCGGTGCTGGCCGAGCCGGACGTGGCCGCCGCCGACCTGATCGTCCTCACCGGCGACCTGGCGGCCGGCCCGCAACCGGTCGAGGTGCTGGACCGGCTGGCCGCGCTCGGCGACCGGGCCTGCTGGGTCGGCGGGAACGCCGACCGGGAGCTGGTGCAGGCGCGCGCCGGGGCGGCTTCCCCGATCGAGGTCTCGAACTGGGCCGCGGGGCAGCTCCGCGACGACCAGGTGGCCCGGCTGGCCGCGCTGCCGCCGTCCGTCACGCTGCCGGTCACCGGTCTGGGCGACGTGCTGTTCTGCCACGCCACCCCGCGCGACGACGAGGAGGTCGTGCTCGTCGACTCGCGGCTGGACCGCTGGGCCGAGGTCTTCGCCGGCCTGCCGCCCGAGGTCGGCACCGTGGTCTGCGGGCACACGCACATGCCGTTCACCCGGCTGGTCGACCGTCGCCTGGTGGTGAACCCGGGCAGCGTCGGCATGCCGTACGGGGGCGCGGGCGCCTGGTGGGCGCTGCTCGGTCCGGGCGTGCAACTGCGCCGGACGCGCTTGGACGTGGACGCCGCCTGCGCCCGGATCGCCACCGAGTCCGCCTTTCCGGACGCGGCGGCCTGGGCCGACGAGTACGTCCGCTCCCGCCACTCCGACGCCGACGCGCTCACCGTCTTCGCTCCGCGCGACGGCCGGTGAGGCGTTAACAAGGGGCCCTTCCGCTACCGCAGGCGTTAACAAGGGCCCCCTCCTTTCAAAAAAGTCAGGCTTGACTGTTTGTTTTGGCGGCGGCAGGCTGATGGCGTGTCCACCGCACCGAGCCGAGTTCCGCAGCAGGAGCGCAGCCGCGCCACCCAGGCCCGGCTGCTGGAGGCGACAGTCGACTGCCTGGTGGAGCACGGCTGGTCCGGCACCACCACGACAGTGGTGGCGGCCCGCGCCGGGGTCTCCCGGGGCGCCCAACTGCACCACTACCCCACCAAGGCCGCGCTGGTCACCGCCGCCGTCGCGCACCTGACCGAGCGCCGGGCGGCCGAGCTGCGCGCCGAGGCGGCGGCCCTGCCGGTCGGCCCGCAGCGGCTCGACGGCGTGGTCGACCTGCTCGCCGCCTCCTTCACCGGCCCGCTGTTCGCGGCCGCGCTGGAGCTGTGGGTGGCCGCGCGTACCGACGCCGAGCTGCGCGCCGCGCTGGTGCCGCTGGAGGCGCGGATCGGCCGCGAGATGCACCGGCTCACCGTCGAGCTGCTCGGCGTGGACGAGCGCAAGCCGGGCGTACGCGAGTCGGTGCAGGCCACGCTCGACCTGCTCCGCGGCCTCGGCGTGGCCAACCTGCTCAGCGATGACTCGCCCCGCCGCGCCGCCCTGCTGCACACCTGGAAACGCCAGCTCGCCGCGCTGCTCACCCCCGAGAGCGAGCGGCACTGATCCCCTGACCCACCCCCGCCCGGAGGCACAATGGTCGACCTGACAGCCCTGCTCGCGGATCTGGCCGCCGAGTCCGAACAACTCGACGCGCTCGTCGCGGACCTGCCGCCGGACGGATGGGAGCGGCCGACACCGGCCCCGGGCTGGACCGTCGCACACCAGATCGCACACCTGGCCTGGACCGACCACGTCGCCTACCTGGCGGCCACCGACGAGTCCGCGTTCTTCGCCTCGGTGATGGCCGCGCCGGACCCGTCGCGCCTGGTCGAGGACGGCGCCGAGTCCTTCCTCGCGCCCCCGCCTGCGCTGCTGGCCCGCTGGCGTTCCGGCCGGTCGGCGCTCGCCGGCGCGCTCACCGCCGTCCCGGCCGGGCAGAAGATCCCCTGGTACGGCACCAGCATGTCGCCCACCTCGATGGTGACGGCCCGGCTGATGGAGACGTGGGCGCACGGCGAGGACGTGGCAGACGCGCTGGGCGTCAGCCGTACCCCGACGCAGCGCCTGCGCCACATCGCGCACCTCGGCTTCCGTACCCTCGGGCACGGCTTCGCCGCCCACGGCCGTGCGGTGCCCACGGCGCCGGTGCGGGTGGAGCTGACCGCGCCCGCGGGCGGTGACGTGTGGGAGTTCGGGCCGGCCGACGCGGCCGACCGGGTGACCGGCCCGGCGCTCGACTTCTGCCTGCTCGTCACGCAGCGCCGACACCGCGTCGACCTGGCCCTGACCGCCACCGGACCGGTGGCCGACGAGTGGCTGGACGTGGCCCAGGCGTTCGCCGGCCCGCCCGGTGACAAGCGGGAACCGGCGAGCGGAGTTCCCTCATGAGCGTGCTGCGGATCGGGAACGCGTCGGGCTTCTACGGCGACCGTTTCGCCGCCTGGCGGGAGATGCTCGACGGCGGCGAGCTGGACGTGCTGACCGGTGACTACCTGGCCGAGCTGACCATGCTCATCCTCGGCCGGGACCGGATGCGCGACCCGTCGCTGGGCTACGCCAAGACGTTCCTGCGCCAGGCGGAGGGCGTGCTCGGCACCGCGCTGGACCGCGGCGTCACGCTGGTCACAAACGCGGGCGGCCTCAACCCGGCGGGGCTGGCCGACGCGATCCGGTCGCTCGGCGACCGGCTCGGCCTCCAGGTGCGGGTCGGGTACGTCGAGGGCGACGCGATCCAGCGGCCGGACGCGCTGACCGCCAACGCGTACCTGGGCGCGTTCGGGATCGCGGCCTGCCTGGACGCGGGCGCGGACGTGGTGGTCACCGGTCGGGTCACCGACGCCTCGCTGGCGGTCGGCCCGGCGATCGCCCGCTTCGGGTGGACCCGCGACGACCTCGACGCGCTGGCCGGGGCCACGGTGGCCGGGCACCTGATCGAGTGCGGCGCGCAGGTCACCGGCGGCAACTTCAGCTTCTTCACCGAACTGCCGGACGGCGGGCACCGGCCCGGATTCCCGATCGCCGAGCTGCACGCGGACGGCTCGTCGGTGCTCACCAAGCACGCGGGCACCGGCGGCGCGGTGACGGTCGAGACGGTCACCGCCCAGCTGCTGTACGAGGTGGGCGGCCCGGACTACCTCGGGCCGGACGTGGTGACCCGGCTCGACACGGTACGGCTGGAGCAGGAGGGCCCGGACCGGGTCCGGGTGTCCGGGGTGCGCGGCACGCCGCCGCCGGACACGCTGAAGGTGGGCGTCAACAACCTGGGCGGCTTCCGCAACTCGATGACGTTCGTGCTGTGCGGGCTGGACATCCCGGCCAAGGCGGCACTGGTCCGCGCCCAGATCGAGGAGTCGGTCGGCACGGAGGGGCTGGAGTTCACGCTGGCCCGTACCGACCACCCGGACACCGGCGACACCGAGGCGGCGAGCGCGCTGCTGCACGTACACCTGCGCGACGGAGACAAGTCGCGGGCCGGGCGGGCGTTCTCGGCGGCGGCGGTGGAGCTGGCGCTGGCCTCCTATCCGGGTTGCACGCTCACCACGCTGCCCGGTGACGCGACGCCGTACGGGGTGTTCACCGCCGACGCGATCGCGCAGGACGCGGTCCAGCACGTGGCGGTCCTGCCCTCCGGCGAGCGTGTGCCGATCCCGCCGCCGACGGTGACGAGCGGTTTGGAAGGGACCCTTGTACAACACGAGGCGTTAACAGGGGGCCCTTCCTTGCCTGCCACCCGGCGGGGGCCGCTCGGTGAGCTGGTCGGCGCGCGGTCGGGCGACAAGGGCGGCGACGCCAACCTGGGCGTCTGGGCGCGTACCGACGCGACCTGGCCGTGGCTGCGCGACTGGCTGACCGTGGAACGGCTGGCCGAGCTGCTGCCGGAGACGGCGTCGCTCACCGTCGAGCGGTACGAGCTGCCGAACCTGCGCGCCGTCAACTTCGTGATCCGCGGGCTGCTCGGGCAGGGCGTGGCCGCGTCCACCCGGTTCGATCCCCAGGCCAAGGCGCTCGGCGAGCTGCTGCGCTCCCGGGTGGTCGACCTTCCGACGGAGGTTGCGGCATGACCATCGTGGACACGCCGGAACGCCGGCAGCTACGCGAGCTGACCCGCTCGTTCGTGGTCCGGGAGGTGCTGCCGCACCTGTCCGACTGGGAGCGGGCCGGCGAGCTGCCCCGGTCGCTGCACGAGACCGCCGCGAAGGTCGGCCTGCTCGGCATCGGCTTCCCGGAGTCGGTCGGCGGCAGCGGCGGCGACCTGCTCGACTCGATGGTGGTCACCGAGGAGATCATCCGCTCGGGCGGGTCGTCGGGGCTGATCGCCGCGCTGTTCACGCACGGCATCGCGCTGCCGCACATGGTTCAGGCTCAGGACGAGGCGCTGATCGAGAAGTACGTCCGGCCGGCGCTCGCCGGGACGATGATCGGCGCGTTGGCGATCACCGAGCCGGACGGCGGCTCGGACGTGGCGGGCATCCGCACCTGCGCCGTACGCGACGGCGACCACTACGTCGTGAACGGCGCCAAGACGTACATCACCAGCGGCGTCCGGGCCGACTTCGTCACCACTGCGGTCTGCACCGACTTTCCCGGTTCGGGCTCGCTCAGCCTGCTCGTGATCGACAAGGGCACGCCGGGGTTCACGGTGGGCCGGCGGCTGGAGAAGCTGGGCTGGCACTGCTCGGACACGGCCGAACTGTCCTTCGTCGACGTCCGGGTGCCGGTGCGCAACCGGGTCGGCCCGGAGGACACCGGCTTCCTCGCCATCATGCAGCAGTTCGCCGCCGAGCGGCTGTCGCTCGCCACGCAGGCGTACGCGACCGCGCAGCGCTGCGTGGACCTGACGGTGCGGTGGTGCCGGGACCGTCAGACGTTCGGCCGGCCGCTCGTTTCGCGGCAGGTGGTGCGGCACCGGCTGGCCGAGATGCACTCCCGTACCGAGGCGGCCCGGGCGTACGTGCACGAGGTCGCCGAGCGGGTCGCCGCCGGGCAGCCGGTGGTGACCGAGGTGGCGATCGCGAAGAACGTGGCGGTGTCCGCGTGCGACTTCGTCGTCGACGCCGCGCTGCAACTGCACGGCGGTTTCGGCTACATGCGTGACGCCGAGGTGGAGCGGCACTACCGCGACGCCCGGCTGCTCGGCATCGGCGGCGGCGCCACCGAGATCATGAACGAGATCATCGCGAAGGGCATGGGCCTGTGAGCACGACAGTTCTGCAGAGCACGATCGACCCGTCCGCGCCCGCCTTCACCGCCAACCGGGAGGCGCTGCTGGAACGCCTCGCCGAACTGGAGGCGGCGCTCGACCAGGCCCGGGGCGGTGGCGGCGAGAAGTACGTGACCCGCCATCACGGTCGCGGCAAGCTGCTCCCGCGGGAGCGGATCGAGCTGCTGCTCGACCCGGACAGCCCGTTCCTGGAGCTGTCGTCGGTGGCCGCGTTCGGCACCGACTTCCCGGTCGGCGCCAGCACCGTGACCGGCATCGGCGTGGTCGAGGGCGTCGAGTGCCTGATCGTGGCGAACGACCCGACGGTACGCGGGGGCGCGATCAACCCGTGGTCGCTGGCGAAGACCCGGCGGGCGGGTGAGATCGCGGCGGCGAACCGGCTGCCGATGGTGAACCTGGTCGAGTCGGCCGGGGCGGACCTGCCCACCCAGGCGGAGATCTTCATTCCGGGCGGCCGGGTGTTCCGGGACCTGACCCGGCTGTCGGCGCAGCGGATCCCGACGGTGAGCGTGGTCTTCGGCAACGCCACCGCCGGTGGCGCGTACGTGCCCGGCATGTCGGACTTCACCATCATGATCCGGGACCGCTCGCAGGTCTACCTCGCCGGGCCGCCGCTGGTGAAGATGGCCACCGGCGAGGTCACCGACGACGAGTCGCTGGGCGGCGCGGCGATGCACGCCACCACGTCCGGCCTGGCCGACTTCCTCGCCGAGGACGAACGCGACGGGATCCGGCTGGCCCGGCAGTGCGTCCGCCGGCTCAACTGGCGCAAGCAGGGCCCGCCGCCGCGCAACCCCCATCCGCTGCCACCCCGGTACGACCCGGAGGAGCTGCTCGGCATCGCCAGCGCCGACCTGAAGGTGCCGTTCGACCCGCGCGAGGTGCTGGCCCGGGTACTCGACGACAGCGCGTTCGACGAGTTCAAGCCCGGCTACGGCACCGCGCTGGTGACCGGCTGGGGTGAGCTGCACGGCTACCCGGTCGGCGTGCTGGCGAACGCCCGGGGCGTGCTGTTCAGCGAGGAGGCGCAGAAGGCCGCGCAGTTCATCCAGCTCGCCAACGCGGCGGACACACCGCTGGTGTTCCTGCAGAACACCACCGGCTACATGGTCGGCACCGAGTACGAGCAGCGCGGCATCATCAAGCACGGCGCCCTGATGATCAACGCGGTGTCGAACTCGAAGGTGCCGCACCTGACGGTCAACCTGGGCGCCTCCTACGGCGCCGGCAACTACGGCATGTGCGGCCGGGCGTACGAGCCGCGGTTCCTGTTCACCTGGCCGAACGCGAAGTCAGCGGTGATGGGCCCGGCGCAGCTCGCCGGGGTGCTGTCCATCGTGGCCCGGCAGGCCGCCGCCGCCCGGGGCCGCGAGTACGACGAGGACACCGACGCCGCCATGCGGATGATGGTCGAGCAGCAGATCGAGTCGCAGTCCGGCGCGCTGTTCCTGTCCGGGCGGCTCTACGACGATGGGGTGATCGACCCTCGGGACACCCGTACCGTCCTCGGGCTGTGCCTGTCGGCGATCCACAACGGACCGGTGAAGGGCGCCGACGGTTTCGGCGTCTTCCGGATGTAGGGGGCGTACTCAAATGATCACCAAGCTTCTGGTTGCGAACCGGGGCGAGATCGCCCGCCGGGTCTTCGCCACCTGCCGCGCCCTCGGCGTGGCCACCGTCGCCGTGCACTCCGACGCGGACGCCGACGCGCCGTTCGTCGCCGACGCCGACCAGGCGGTACGGCTGCCGGGGAACACGCCGGCCGAGACGTACCTGCGCGTCGACGCCATCCTGGACGCGGCCCGCCGGTCCGGCGCGGACGCCGTCCACCCCGGTTACGGCTTCCTGGCCGAGAACGCCGAGTTCGCGGCGGCGGTGACCGACGCGGGTCTGACCTGGGTCGGGCCGTCCGCGAAGGCGATCGCGGCGATGGGCGACAAGATGGCCGCCAAGGCGCTGCTCGCCGACGCGGGCGTGCCGATGCTGCCCACCTGGACCGACCCGGCCGAGGTCACCGCCTTCCCGGTGCTGGTCAAGGCCGCCGCGGGTGGCGGCGGCCGGGGCATGCGGATCGTCCACGACGCCGCCGGGCTGGCCGAGGCCATCGCGGGCGCGCGCCGCGAGGCCGCGGCGGCGTTCGGCGACGGCACGGTCTTCATCGAGCGGTACGTGGAACGCGGCCGCCACGTCGAGGTGCAGATCTTCGGCGACACCCACGGCACCGTCGTGGCCCTCGGGGTACGCGACTGCTCGATCCAGCGCCGCCACCAGAAGATCGTCGAGGAGGCGCCCGGCGTGCTGCCCGACGACGTGCGCGCGGCGCTGCACGAGGCGGCGGTGGCCGCCGGGCGGGCCGTCGACTACGTCGGCGCGGGAACAGTGGAGTTCCTGCTCGCGCCGGACGGGCAGGTGCACTTCCTGGAGATGAACACCCGCCTCCAGGTGGAGCACCCGGTCACCGAGCTGACCACCGGGCTGGACCTGGTGCGGCTGCAACTGCTCGTCGCCGAGGGCGAGCCGCTGCCGGTCACCACCACGCCGCCGGCCGACGGCCACGCCATCGAGGTACGGCTGTGCGCCGAGGACCCGGCTCAGGGCTTCCGTCCGGCCACCGGCACGCTGCACCGGTTCGCGATCCCCGGGGTCGCCGCCGAATTCGGTCCGGCCCGGGGGCTGCGCCTGGACTCGGGCGTGGTGGACGGCTCGACGGTGAGCGTGCACTACGACTCGATGCTGGCGAAGCTCGTCGCCTGGGCGCCCACCCGCACCGAGGCGGCCCGCGCCCTGGCCGGCGCGCTGGCCCGCGCCGAGCTGCATGGCGTGGCCACCAACCGGGACCTGCTGGTACGCGTGCTGCGCAGCCCGGAGTTCGCCGCCGTGGACGTCGACACCGGCTTCCTGGACCGGCACCCGGAGGTGTTCGAGCCGCTGCTGCCGGCCGAGCAGCTTCCGGTGGTGGCGCTGGCCGCCGCGCTGGCCGCTGCCGCCGCGCGCCGGGCCGCCGCCCCGGTGCTGGCCGGGCTGCCGTCGGGCTGGCGCAACGTGCCGTCCTTCCCGCAGGTCACCCGGTTCACCGGCCCGGGCGACGAGGAGATCGAGGTCCACTACCGCCTGGACCGCACCGGCGCCCTCGCCGAGTGGGGAAGGAAGGGCCCCCTCTTAACGGATCCGGTAGAGGAAGGGTCCCCTGTTAACACCGAGCTGCCGGTGGTCGAGCTGGTGACAGCCGCCCCGGACCGGGTGGTGCTCGACGTCGACGGGGTTCGGCGGGCCTTCCGCGTACACCGGGTGGGGTCGTCGGTCTTCGTGGACGGCCCGGACGGGGCGGCGAGCCTCACCGAGCTGCCCCGCCTGCCCCTGCCCACCGCGGAGCTGGCGGCCGGGTCGCTGCTCGCGCCGCTGCCCGGGGCGGTCACCCGGGTGCACGTCGAGGTCGGTCAGCGCGTCGCCGCCGGTGACCTGCTGCTGACGCTCGAAGCGATGAAGCTCGAACATCCCGTGCTCGCCCCCGCCGACGGCGTGGTGACGGAACTGCCGGTGCCCGCCGGCGGCCAGGTCGAGACGGGTGCCGTACTGGCCGTCGTGGACCCCGAGGAGGACCACCAGTGAACTTCGACCTCACCCCCGAACAGGACCAGCTCCGCGATGCGGTGCGGGAGCTGGGACGCAAGTACGGCCATTCCTACTTCGTGTCGAAGGCCAAGGCCGGCGAGCACACCACCGAGCTGTGGCACGAGGCCGGCCGGCTGGGCTACCTGGGCGTCAACATCCCCACCGAGTACGGCGGCGGGGGCGGCGGCATCACCGACCTGGCGCTGGTGTGCGAGGAGCTGGCCGCGACCGGCTGCCCGCTGCTGCTCCTGGTGGTCTCCCCCGCCATCGCCGCCACGATCATCAGCAAGCACGGCACGGAGGAGCAGCGCAAGAAGCACCTCCCCGGGCTCGCCGACGGCTCCGAGAAGATCGTCTTCGCGATCACCGAGCCGGACGCCGGTTCGAACTTCCACCGGCTCTCCACAGTGGCTCGTCGCGACGGCGACGACTGGCTGCTCAGCGGCCGGAAGATCTACATCTCCGGCGTGGACGAGGCCGGGCACGTCCTCGTGGTCGCTCGCACCGAGGACGCGTCCACCGGGAAGCTGAAGCCGGCGCTGTTCATCGTGCCGACCGACGCGCCGGGCCTGGAGAAGTCCAAGCTGGACATGGAGATCCTGTCGCCGGAGAACCAGTTCCTGCTCTTCCTCGACGACGTCCGGCTGCCCGCCGACGCGCTCGTCGGCGAGTCGCTCGACGCCGGGCTGCCGGCGCTGTTCGCCGGGCTCAACCCGGAGCGCATCACGGTGGCCGCGATGGGCGCCGGCACCGGTCGGTACGCGATCGACAGGGCGAGCGACTACACCGCCACCCGCAAGGTGTGGGGCGGGAACTCGATCGGCTCGCACCAGGGCGTGGCGCACCCGCTCGCGCACGCGGCGGTCCAGGTCGAGCTGGCCCGTCTGATGATCTACAAGGCGGCGACGCTGTACGACGCGGGTCGCGACCTGGAAGCGGGCATCTCCGGCAACATGGCCAAGTACGCGGCCGGTGAGGCCGCCGCGCTCGCCGTCGACACCGCCGTCCAGGCGCTCGGCGGGGCCGGCATGACCACCGAGTACGGCGTGTCGACGCTGCTCGGCGCGGTACGCGCGGGCCGCATCGCCCCGGTCAGCCGCGAGATGATCCTCAACTTCGTCGCCCAGCACGTCCTCGGCCAGGACAAGTCCTACTGACCGAGGTGGGCCCGGGGTACGGCGGGTGCCCGATCACCTGCCGTACCCCGGGGGTCCGTCACTGGGCGGTGTGGTCGAGGAGACCTCGGCCTCGCCACTCCCGGATCGACGCTCACGGTAGCGGCTTCCCAACCCGGAGCGATACGGCAGCCGACCAACAGATGTAACGATTTTTGCTCGATCGACGCTTCTGCTGCTCCGAAGTGGAGCGTGACTGACGGGAAGCCGTCTCGGCCCGCCGGTTGACAGGTTGCCGCGCTGGGCCATGCTTGTCGGGTGAGATCGTTCCCGAAGCCCGATGCGCGGGCGAAGGCCGTCGTCGCGTCCCTGGCGACGGTTGCGGCGGTGGTGGCCCTCGCGGTGTGGCGCCCGCCCGGCATCCTGTCGGTCGTGCTGGCCCTGGTCTGCGTCGTGCTGGGCATGATCGCCGGGGTGACGATCACCGCGGCCCGCCAGCCCGTCAGCGGTGGTGGGCACACCCCGTCGCCCGAGACCTGGCTGCCCGAGGCCGGGTACGGAGTGGACGCCGACACGCTCGAGGCGATCGACCCCCGGGCGGTACGGAACCTGCGCGCCCCCGGCGGCCATCCGGTCGACGCGGACACGCTCGAGACGCTGGACCCGCGGGCGGTACGCGGCCTGCGGACGCAGACCGCGGTGGACGCCGACACGCTGGAGACGCTCGACCCGAGGTCGGTGCGGCAGAGCCGAGGGCTCAGCGGCCGGTGAGCGTGGGCCCGGCGAGCGCGTTCACTCCCCGCCCGGCCAGGCACCGGTAGGTGCGGTCGGCGTCGGTCTCCGGCGGCAGCACCTCGAGGTTCCATCCGTTCGCCGGGTCCGCGCCACTGACCACCCGGAACGTGTCGGGGTTGCACACCTTGCCGACGGCCGGGTCGGCGACCACCGCGTCGTGCTTGGCGCCGGCGAGACCGGCCGGCAGGTCACCCGCGGCGTACGTCTCCCAGGTGTGCTGGCCGTCGCAGGGCACCCGGCTCGCCTCGGCCCGGTCGCGGCGCAGCCGTACCGGACCGAAGCACTCCAGCTCGGAAGCGCACCGCGCGCCGGCCGGGAGCCGCACGTCGGCGGACGCGCAGCCGGGCACCGGCCCCCCGGCCACGCCGCTCGTCACCGGGGTCGGCGGAGCGGCGGGCGTGTGACCGGCGGCCAGCCAGCCGCCACCGGCCGACGCCGCCAGCGCGAGCACCCCGGCGCCGCCGAGGAACCAGCGCTTGGGCCAGCGGCGGGCCCGCGACGCCACGGTCGGGTGGTCGTCGTCGGCGGGCGGGCGCGGGTTCGGGCCGCCGCTACGGCGGTAGCGCTCGGCGCCGTCGTAGAGCGCGCCGCCGGCCGGGGCGCCGTCCAGCGGCAGCCCGGCGAGCAGGCCGCGCAACTCGACCGCGGAGGGACGCGCGCCCGGGTCGTTCGACATCCCCAGCCGGAGTACGTCGATCAGCTCGCCGGGCACCCCGGGCAGCCCGGGGATGGGCTGCTGGAACATCTCCAGCACGGTCACCAGACTCGGGTTGCGTTCCGAGTGCCAGCGCGGCGGCCGGCCGTACATCACCGCGTAGAGGGTGGCGCACAGCGAGTAGACGTCGACGGCCGGGCTGGGCGGGCTGTGGTTGAACGTCTCGGGCGGCGCGTACGCCGGGGTGAGCGCCTCCAGCATGACCGAGGAGTCACGGAACTCGGCGAGCACCGCCAGGCCGAAGTCGGCGAGGACCGCCGAGTTGAACTCGGAGTGCAGGATGTTTGCCGGCTTGACGTCCCGGTGCAGCACGCCCGCCGCGTGCGAGTGGGCCAGCGCGTCGGCGATCTTCACGCCGAGGTCGCGGGTCTCCTCCGGGCCCAGCGGCGAGGTGCGCATCCGCTCCGCGTACGAGCCGTCGCAGAGTTCCATGATCAGGTAGGGGTGCTGGTCGACGGTGACCCCGACGTCGAAGAGGTCGACCACGTGGGGGTGCGACGACATCCGCCCGGCGGCGCGGGCCTCGCGCAGGAAGCGGGCCTGGTCGCGTTCGCTGTCCAGCGTCCGGTTCTCGATCTTGACCGCCACCTCGCGCCCCACCGAGATCTGGGTGGCCCGGTAGATGGTGGCGTAGCCGCCCCGGGCGAACACCTGCAGATCGGTCAGACCGGGCACGATTGGCAGCCGCACGGCGCCGGGCGGGGTCTCGGTCACGGTTCGAAAATACCCAACTGGTCCGGCCGCTCAGCGGGCCGCATCGGTGGCCGGCACCGAATCCGGCGCGGAGTCGTCAGTGGCGGTGCCCGCCCGGCGCGCGTCCCACCACAGGCCGACGGCTGTCGCGACCGCGCCCAGCCCTTCCCACGCGGCGACCGCGAAGAACCGGTCCGGCGCGACGTCGGACAGCACCGCGATGGTGAAGACGGTGAACGTGACCAGGCGGAACCAGACCGTGAAGCGGTAGAACGGCCGCCACTCGGTGGCAACGGCGAGCAGGTAGTAGACCCCCATGTTGAACGAGGCCATCGACGACGCGGTGAGGAACGTGCCGGTGTAGTCGCCCGGTGCGCGTTCGGCCGGCACCTCGAAGCCGAGCAGACGAAGCTGAGTCTCCGGCCAGATCAGGCCGAGCGCGCCGAGGAGCAGCGCGAGGAGCCCGAAGACCGCGATCGTCCAGCCGGCGCCCGAGCGCGGCAGCCTCATCGTCCCTCCCCAGCGTGGTCCGCCGGTGACGCAGGCGCGCACCGGGAGGCGGCAGTCGATCCACGACTGTCGCCGCCCACGCTAACCGGCTCCACCGACGAACACATCCCCGGAACCGTCAGAACAGCGGGCGATCAGCCGCCGGAGAGGCGAACCCGCAACGCGTCGGCGACCATCCGCTCACTGCGCTGTTCGGTGGCGTACGCGAGGCGTACCGCCTCCTCCGCGTTGGTCAGCGCCTCGGCCCGGCGGCCGCAGGCGTCGAGCGCCTCGGCCAGCACCAGCCGCGCCACCACCTGGCTGCGCACGTCCTCGGCCGGCGCCGTGATCGACCGCTGCGCCCAGTCGAGCGCCTGTTCGCGCTGGCCGTGGGCGAGCAGCGCGGCGGCGTACCGGGCCATCGTCTGCCGCCGGGAGAACAGCAGCGAGGGCGCGTTCGCCGCACCGGTGGCGACCGGGGCCAGCAGCCCCACGGCGGTGCCCGGGTCACCGGCCGCGAGGCGGGCCATGGCGAGCAGCACCCGGGGCGCGACCTGGGCCGGGGCCTGCGGGTTGTGCGGCTCCACCCGGGTCAGCACCGACCGTGCCTCCCGCTCGGCGGTCTCGTGGTCGCCCATGTCCAGCGCCACGAAGCCGCGCAGCGTCCCGGCCATGCCGGTCAGCAGCGGGTGGGTGGTGCGGTCGGCGTACTCGAGCGCGTCGGTGAACAGGTCGGCCGCGTGTTCCGGCTCGCCCAGCCCGCGCGCCACCACCCCGCGCACCACGAGCGCGAAGCCCTGTCCCCAGTCGTCGCCCACCTCGGCGAAGTCCCGGTACGCGCGCCGCGCCGCCCGGTCCGCCTCGGCCAGGTCGCCCAGCTCGGCGGTGGCGTACGCCTCGACCGCGCGCAGCGTGCCGACCGCCCACGCCTCGCCGACCCGCTCCCCGAACGGCAGGAACACCCGCGCCATCCGGCACGCCTCCCGCAGCCGTCCGGCGAGCAGCCGGGCGAACGCGGTGGTGCCGCGCAGCCAGGCCCGCCCGTACGGGTCCTTCAGCTCGGCGAAGAGCCGGGCGGCCCGCCCGAGCACCGCGTCGGTGCCGGCGAAGTCGCCCCGGGTGGTGGTCACCCAGGCCAGGTTCTGCAACGACCAGGCCTGCCCGCGCGGATCCCGGGCGGCCAGGCTGACCTGATAGGACGCGGCCAGCCGGCTGCTCGCCTGCCCGAGCCGGCCGGCGATGAAGTCGGCCATGCCGAGCCGCCGCATCGCCGACGCCCGCATGGTGGGCAGGTCGGCGTCGGTGGCCACCTGCAACGCCTCCTGCCAGCTGCGCTCGGCCCGCTCGGCGTCGCCCAGCGTCTGCTGGGCCTGCCCGGCCAGCAGCAGCGCGGCGGTCCGGGTGGCCGGGTCACCGGTGTTCGCGGCGATCTTCTCGGCGAACGCGAGCGCGTCGGCCGGGCGGCCGATCTGGAGCAGCGCCCGGGCGTGCGTCACCCGGTCGGCCGGCGGTACGCCGTCGCGGGCCAGCTCGGCCGCGCGTTCGGCGTACTCGACCGCGAGAGCCGGCTCCCCCGACCGCAGTGACCGGCGGGCGGCCCGGCCCAGCGCGGCCACGCCCAGCGGGGTGACCGCCCGGGCCGGCGCGTCCGGGCGCAGCTTGACCGCGTCGGCGAGCGCTGTGGCCCGCTCGACGTGCTCGGCGACGAAGTCGTCCCGGGCGGCCTCGGTGAAGGCGCCCGCCGGGGCGCCGCCCGTCCCGTCCACGCTCTCCGGCGCGGCCCAGCGGGCCAGCGCCGCGTGCCGTTCGGCCAGCTCGGCCTTGCTCACCCCGGCGTACGCGGCCTCCCGCATGAGCGGGGTGGCGAAGGCGAACCCGGTGCGGGTGCGGTGCAGCATGCGGCGTTGCAGCAGCTCCTCCACGGCCCGGTCCAGCTCGACGGCGGCCACCGCGGCGGGCCGGCCGTCCTGCCCGAGCCGCTGCTCGCGCAGCGCCTCCAGCGCACCGGCGGGCACTGTGTCGCCCACCACCGCGGCGTCGCGCAGCGCCGAGCGGGCATCCGGCGGCAGCGCGTCGATACGCGCCGCGAGCACCGCGGCCAGGTCCCGGGAGAGCAGCCGGCTGCCGAGCGAGCCGGGCGCGAGACGCCAGCCGACGTCCGCGCCGCGGCCCGGCCCGGCGGTCAGCGCGCCGCGCTCCATCAGCAGCGTCACGAGTTCGGCCAGGTAGAACGGGTTGCCCTGGGCGGTGGCGAGCAGCCGGTCCGTGTCGGCCTGGGGCATGCGGCCACCGGCGAGGTAGCTGGTGAGCAGCCGGGAGGCGTCCGCGCCGCGCAGCGGCGGCAGCGCGTGCACCTCGGCGTCCGCGACCCGGGTCAGCGCGCCGGCGGTCCGTACCAGCTCGGGACGGCCGAGCAGCAGCACGAGCACCGGCCCGCTGAGCCGGTTGAGGGTCAGCGCCAACGCCTTGAGCGTCTCGGCCGTGGCGTCGTGCAGGTCGTCCACCACGATCACCAGCGGCGCCTCCACGGCGAGCGCGGTGAGCAGGTCCGCGACAGCGGTCGGCACGGCTTCGTCGTCCGGTGGCGGCCCGGCCGCGTTCCACTCACCGTTCTCCGTGGCGGGCGGCAGTTCGGCGTACCCGAGCAGGGCCAGGAGCTGGTCCACGGCGATCGGTGGCGGGTCGCCGGGGAGCCGGGACAGGCGCTGGCCGAGGCGGCGCAGCCGCTCCTCGACGGCCGGGCGGGTGACGGCGGTGGCCGCGTCGCCGGGCAGGCCGACGGCGGCGCGGACCAGGTCGGCCAGCGGGGCCAGGCGGCGGCGCTCGCCGAACGCGGCGCACCGCACCGACAGCACCCGGGCGCCGGTGTGCGCGGCGTACCGGCCGGCGCCGACGTCGTATCCGGCGGCGAGGCGTTCCACCTCGGCCGCGAACCGGGACTTGCCGATGCCCGCCTCGGCGGTCATCAGCAGCACCCGGGGCTCGCCCCGGTCGATCACCTCGGCGAGCCGGCCGGCGACCCGGCCGATCTCGGTCTCCCGGCCCACGAACGGCGCCTCGTCGCCGAGACCGGACCGGGTGCCGGGCGCGTCCAGCAGGCCCAGCAGCTCGTACGCCTCGACCGGCTCCCGCTTGCCCTTGAGCCGCAGCGGGCGCAGCGCCCGCCAGGAGGCGACGTGCCGGGTGGCGGCGGAGGTGCGCGCCCCGGCGTAGACCGCGCCGACCGCGGCGGCGTCGGCGAGCCGCGCGGCGGTGTTCACCGTGTCGCCGATGACCGTGTACTCGATCGCCGCCTGGATGCCCGCGATCACGTCCCCGGTGTTGAGGCCGACGCGCAGGCCCAGCGGCGCGCCGCCGCCCCGCTCGTCGTCGAGCACCCGCCGCACCGCGCGCTGCATGGACAGCGCCGCGCGGACCGCCCGCTCGGCGTCGTCCTCGTGGGCGACCGGCGCGCCGAAGACCGCCATGATCCCGTCGCCGGTGAGCTTGTCGACGTGGCCGCCGAACGTCTTGACCGCGCCCGCGAGGGCGGCGAGCACCCGGTCGGTGACCGCGCCAACCCGTTCCGGGTCCAGGTCCTCCGACCAGGAGGTGAAGTCGGACAGGTCACCGAAGAGCACTGTCACCACGCGGCGTTCGGCGGCGGGCAGCGTGGCGGCGGCCGGCAGCGCCGCGCCGCAGTTGTGACAGAACCGCGCCCCGGGTACCGCTACCGTCCCGCACACCGGGCAGGTCACGGCTGCTCCACTCCGAGGTGTTCGAGCTGGGCGCGGACGGACCACTCGGCGGCCCACCACAGCGACCTGTCGACGTCGGCGTAGACCACGGCGACCACCTCGGGCGCGGTGGTGGCGCCCGCGGCCACGGCGGCGCGCACCTGGTCCAGCCGGGCCCGCCGGTGGGCCAGGTAGAAGTCGGCCGCCGCGCCGCAGTCGGCGAGCGCCGGGCCGTGGCCCGGGAGCACCGGGACCTCCCGGTACGTGGAGAGCAGTTCCAGGCTCGACAAATAGTCGCCGAGGTGCCCGTCGGGGTGGGCCACCACGGTGGTGCCCCGCCCGAGGATCGTGTCGCCGGTCAGCACCACCCGATCGCCGTCGTGCTCGGCGAGGAGGCAGACCGAGTCGGCGGTGTGCCCGGGGGTGGGCAGCAGCCGCAGGTCGAGCCCCAGGTCGAGGCGCGTGTCGGCGGTGAGCGGGTCACCGCCGGCGGTGTGGGCCGGGTCGGCAGCGAGCACGGGTACGCCGTCGAGCAGCTCACGCAGCCGGGGCGCGCCCTCGGTGTGGTCGGGGTGCCCGTGCGTGATCAGCACCGCGCCGATCGGGCCCTGGGCCGCGATCGCGGCGAGGTGCCCCTCGTCGGCGGGGCCCGGGTCGACCACCAGGGCCGGCGCGTCCGGCCCGGCCCGCAGCACCCACGTGTTGGTCCCGTCGAGCGTCATCGGCCCCGGATTGGGCGCGCGCAACAGCGTCACCCACCCCGGCAGCCCATCTGCAAGCGCCCCAGCGGCCCCGGTCACACGCCCACCCATGGCAGCGATCGTACGACTCCCCCGGCCACTCCCCGCGATCTTGCAGTTCCCGCCGCTGGTTTGTCCCCGTCTGGGGCTTCTGCCAGGGCGGCAACCGCAAGATCGCGGGCTCGGCGGGGCGGGTCAGACGACCTCGACGATGACCTCTACCTCTACCGGGGCGTCGAGGGGGAGTTCGGCCACGCCCACCGCGCTGCGGGCGTGGCGGCCGGCCTCGCCGAACACGGCGCCGAACAGATCCGAGGCACCGTTGATCACACCGGGCTGGCCGGTGAAGCCGGGCGCGCTGGCCACGAAGCCGGTCAGCTTCACGACCTTCACCACGTTCTCCAGCCCGACCAGCGCGTCGATCGCGGCCAGCGCGTTCAGCGCGCACCGCTGCGCCAGGTCCTTCGCCTGCTCGGCGGAGACGCCGTTGCCGACCTTGCCGGTGGCGAGCAGCTTGCCCTCGGCCATCGGCAGCTGGCCGGAGACGTAGACGTGCTGCCCGGACTGGACGGCCGGCACGTAGCTGGCCACCGGCGGCACCACCTCGGGCAGTGCGAGGCCGAGTTCGGCGAGCTTCGCGTGGGGTCCGTTGCTCATGCCGGTCAGCCCTTCGGGCGCTTCAGGTACGCGACGAGCTGCTCCGGGTTCGGGCCGGGCACCACCGAGACCAGTTCCCAGCCGTCCTCGCCCCAGTTGTCGAGGATCTGCTTGGTCGCGTGGACCAGCAGCGGCACCGTGGCGTATTCCCACTTCTGCATCGGAGGAGGGCTCCCTTGCCTGACTTGGACTTCGGTCAGGCACAGCCTACGGTCCGCCGTCGTCAACGGGACGCGGGACGCGGCTCCGGCGCGGAGGGCGGCTCGCCGCACGGGCCCTCGTGCTCGAAGCGCTGCGGGCACCGGCTGCGGTCGGGCAGCAGCAGATCGCAGAAGACCCGGTGCCTGTTGTTCTGGTCGTCGGCGGTGGAGACGGTGGTCTCGCCCGCGTCCAGCTCCACCAGGAAGCTCAGCGAGGTGGCCACGGTGCCGGCGAGCGCGGTGGCCGCGGCGAGGTCGGCCACCCGTACCGGCAGGTGGATGACGTAGCCGGGCTCGTCCTCGTCCCGCCCCTTCGCGCCGGGGCGGGACGGCGTCCGGACCACCTCGACCGGAAGGCGGTACGACCGCTCGTTGAACGAGGCGGGCACGTCGGCCTCGCCGGGCCGGCCGGACCGGTCGCCGGGGAACTGGGCTCGGGGGGTGTTCTCCGCGTCGCGCATGCGTCGCCTCCGGGCGTCGTACCTGCTCACTGACACCGCCATCCGCCTCGGCACCGTCCGGCGGGTCCGGCTCTCCGTGTCGGGACGAACGTAGGACCTCCGGCCAGTCCCGGCAACGGGACGCGCATGCTTCGTCACAACCAGTCACATATGTGACACAAGCCTGGTCCGGAACGCGACCGCGAACTCGCCTCCCGCCGGTGCGTACGCGGGGCTGGCAAGCGCCCCGCCGACCGCTACCCTTCCGGACTGGGCACGCGCGGACGCGCGCCCGACCACCTCGACCCGTGCCCGTCGCCTGGGGCGGCGACGGGAGCCGCAACCCGGGGGAGACAGATGACCCAACCGCCCGCCGGTGGCGACACCGGCACGCCCGGCGACCCGCACCCACAATCACCGCCCGGCGGCGGCACACCGCCGGGCGCCGTTCCCGCCGCCGGGCCACCGGCGTATCCGCCCGGCCCGCCCGGTGGCCCGCCACGCAAGCGACCGGCGCTGCTCATCGCCTCGCTGGTGCTGGCCGCCGCGGTCCTGCTCTGCGGCGGTGGGGGCACTGCCGCGTTCCTGGTCCTGCGCGACGCCGAGAACGGCCAGGGAGCGAAGGAGCCGCAGATCGCGGTGGACGGCTTCCTCAAGGCCGTCTACCAGGAGCGGGACGCCGAGAAGGCGGCCACGTTCGTCTGCTCGGCGGCCCGGGACGACGAGAAGATCGCCGCCAAGGTCGCCGAGGTGCGCAAGTACGCCGAGCAGTACCAGAACCCCCGGTTCCGCTGGAGCAACCCGACCGTCGACAACGAGACCGGCGACCGGGCCACCGTCTCCGCCCGGGTGACCATGACCACCGCCGACGAGAAGGTCGCCGAGCAGTCCCTGCGCTTCACAGTGGTGCGGAAGACGGGTTGGTGGGTCTGCGAGGTCGGCTGATCCGGCCGGCTGGTTAGGCTCGACGGGTGGCAGCGAGTGAGCAGCCGGCCGAGTCCGCCGGCAGATGGCCGGCCCGCCTGCACGTGGTGACCGGCAAGGGCGGCACAGGCAAGACGAGCGTGGCCGCCGCGCTGGCCCTCGGCCTGGCCGCCGGGGGCCGGCGCACCCTGCTGGTCGAGGTGGAGGGCCGGCAGGGCATCGCCCAGCTCTTCGGCACCGACCCGCTGCCGTACGAGGAGCGGCACCTCGCCGACGCGCCCGGCGGCGGTGAGGTGCGGGCGCTGGCGGTCGACGCCGAGGCGGCGCTCCTGGAATACCTGGACATGTTCTACAAGCTCGGCGCGGCCGGCCGGGCGCTGCGCAAGCTCGGCGCGATCGACTTCGCCACCACGATCGCGCCGGGCCTGCGCGACGTGCTGCTCACCGGCAAGGTCAAGGAGGCGACCACCCGGACCAGCGGCTCGCGCCGGACGTACGACGCGGTCGTGCTGGACGCGCCGCCGACCGGGCGCATCGGCCGCTTCCTGAACGTGACAGCGGAGACCGCCCGGCTGGCCAAGGTCGGCCCGATCAAGACCCAGAGCGAGGGCGTCTCCGCGCTGCTCCGGTCGCCGATGACAGCCGTGCACGTGGTCACGCTGCTGGAGGAGATGCCGGTCCAGGAGACGCTGGACGCAGTCGCCGAGCTGACCCAGCTCGGCTTCCCGGTCGGCCGGGTGATCGTCAACGGCGTCCGCCCGCCGGTGCCGGCCGGCCGGGCCGTGACCGCGGCCGAGCTGGAGCGCGGGCTGGCCGCCGCCGGCCTGCCGACCGACGGCCCGACCGTGGCCGGGCTCGTCGAGGAGGCCCACGACCAGCAGGTACGCCGAGAGCTGGAGGACTCGCTCCGGGGCGACCTGGTGGAGCTGGGCCTGCCCATGATCGAACTGCCGCTGCTGCCCGGAGGAGTCGACCGGGCCGGGTTGGAGGCGCTCGCCGAGACCCTCGTCCGGGCGGATTGACTCACACCTGCGACCGGCACGGAGCAGAGTGCCCCTCGGGACCGATACGCTCGATTGGTGCCTTCCGAAGACGCGGCGCCTCCGCTTGACGTCGACCAGATCCTCGCCGACGACGGTGTACGGATCGTGGTCTGCTGCGGGGCGGGCGGCGTGGGCAAGACGACCACCGCCGCGGCGCTGGCGCTGCGCGCGGCCGAGCGGCACGGCCGCCGGACCGTGGTGCTCACCATCGATCCGGCCCGCCGGCTGGCGCAGTCGCTCGGCCTGACCGAGCTGGACAACACACCCCGCCAGGTCAAGGGCATCGACGTCGAGGCCAGCGGCGGCGAGCTGCACGCCATGATGCTGGACATGAAGCGCACGTTCGACGACGTGGTGCTCCAGCACACCGACCCGGCGAAGGCCGCGGAGATCTTCGCCAACCCGTTCTACCAGGCCATGAGTTCCACCTTCGCCGGTACGCAGGAGTACATGGCGATGGAGAAGCTGGGCCAGTTGCACGCCCGGGGCGAGTGGGACCTGATCGTGGTGGACACGCCGCCGTCGCGGTCCGCGCTCGACTTCCTGGACGCTCCGGCCCGCCTGTCCCGATTCCTCGACGGCCGCATGCTGCGGCTGCTGCTGGCCCCGGCGCGCACCGGCGGACGCAGCATGTTCAACCTGGTGACGGCGAGCTTCGGGATGTTCTCCAAGGTGGTGCAGAAGGTACTCGGCGCCCAACTGCTCACCGACCTGTCCGGCTTCGTCGCCGCCCTCGACTCGATGTTCGGCGGGTTCCGGCAGCGGGCCGAGCAGACGTACCGGATCCTGCAGGCCCGGGAGACGGCGTTCCTGCTGGTCGCGGCCCCGGAGCCGGACGCGGTCCGGGAGGCCGCCTACTTCGCGGGTCGCCTGCGGGAAGAGCAGATGCCGCTGGCCGGGCTGGTGCTCAACCGGGTGCACCGGCCGGCGGCGGCCCTGTCCGCGGCGGAGAGCCTGGCCGCCGCGGAGCGGCTGGCCGCGGCGGGCGGGCACGAGGGCACCGTCGAGGTGCTGCGCGCGCATGCCGCGCTGGCCCAGCAGGCGGTACGCGAGGAGCAGGTGGCGGCCCGGTTCACCGAGGCGTTCCCGGCGGTGCCGGCGGTGTCGGTGGCCGCGCAGCCCGCCGACGTGCACGACGTCGACGGGCTGCGGACGATCGGCGAGGCGATCAGCCGGAGCTGACCTGGCGGTCAGGTGGCAGTGGTCACCAGCACCTTGTCCTTGCCGGCCTTCTCCTTGGCGTTCTTCTTCATGGCCGCCTCGAACATCTTGCGCCAGCTGGTCACCTGCGGGTGACGGCGCAGCAACGCCCGGCGCTCGCGTTCGGTCATGCCACCCCACACACCGAACTCGATCCGGTTGTCGAGCGCGTCGGCCAGGCACTCGTACCGAACTGGGCAGCTCCGGCAGATCCTCTTCGCCACGTTCTGTTCGGCGCCCTGTACGAACAACGCGTCCGGGTCTCCGTTCTGACATGCCGCCAGTGACGGCCAGTCAGTGATCATGCCCATCTGTACACGTCCCCCCTTGCAGTACCTACCGACTTCGTGCGAGCAGCCCTCGAACTCCCCCCGGTCGTCCGCGCCGGCCTCCCCAGGGCGGCACGAACGACGCACGGCTGCCTTCGCCGCCACCATCATGCTGTGTAGTCGCCCGATTACGCAACGTTGTCGGCGAAATCCATCATTCCGGACACTCCCGGCTTCCCGGGCTTTCGCCCGGCGTCTACCCCGCCCGGGTACGTGAAAACGCTGCGCCCCTCCCGGGTTTCAGAGAGACTTCCGCCGGATCTCACGCAACCCAGGACCAGGGCTCGTGCGTTTAGCACAACGAGGCCGGCGCATGCAGGAAATGGGGAAAGTTCCCCGCGCGCCCGCCGATCCCTGCTCGCGTACCCTGTCGAGGTGACCTGGATGCGGAAACGTGACCACAACGTGCTGACCAACGCCGCATCGCTGCTGATCTGCGGCCTGTTGGCCGGAGTGGTGGTCGCTGCGGCGGCCTTCCCCGCGGTGGCGATGACCGGACTGGCCGCGAAGGCCGGCTCGGAGACATTCGGCGCGCTGCCCAAGGAGCTCACAGTCGCCCGGTCGCCGCAGATGACCAAGCTGCTCGCGTCCGACGGCAAGACCGTGCTGGCCACGATGTACGACGAGAACCGCAAGGACGTCAAGCTCAAGGACATCTCGCCGCACATGCAGAAGTCCATCATCGCGGCCGAGGACCACGACTTCTACAAGCACAACGGCGTGGACCTCAACGGTGTGGCACGGGCGTTCGTCAACAACCAGTCCGCCGGCTCCTCCCGGCAGGGCGCGTCGACGCTGACCATGCAGTACGTCCGGCTGGCCATCTCCTACTCGGCCACCCACCCGGCCGACGTGGTCGCCGCCACCGAGGACACCAGCGCCCGCAAGCTGCGCGAGATGAGCCTGGCGCTGCAGATCGACAAGGAGCTCTCCAAGGACGAGATCCTGGAGCGCTACCTGAACATCGCCGCGTTCGGCAACGGCGCGTACGGCATCTGGGCGGCCAGCCAGGTCTACTTCAACAAGCCGCCGAGCAAGCTGGACATCCAGGAGTCGGCCATGCTCGCCGGCATGGTGAAGGCGCCCACCGCGTTCGACCCGACCACCCCCGCGGGCTACCCCGAGGCGGTCGGCCGACGCGACTACGTCATCGACAACATGGTGCAGATCGGGGCGATCACCCAGCAGGAGGCGGACGCCGCCAAGAAGATCAAGCTCGTCGTCAAGGGCAAGCGCACCCCGAACGGCTGCACCCAGACCACCACCCGCTCCTGGGGCTTCTTCTGCGACTACCTCTACCGCTGGTGGCTGCAGCAGGAGACGTTCGGCGCCACCTCGTACGACCGTGAGCGGCGGCTCAAGAGCGGCGGCTACACCATCATCTCCACGCTCGACGTGCAGGCGCAGAAGGCCGCTGACAAGGCCGTCCGCAAGAACCTGGGCGAGAGCAGCAAGGCGGCCCGGATGGTGGCCGCCGTCGAGCCCGGCACCGGCCGGGTACGCGCCGTCGCCGTCAACCGCAACTTCAAGCTCGACGACCCGGACGACCCGCAGAACAAGATCTCCAGCGACCCGGCGAAGGCCAAGAAGAAGATCCGGGGCAACTACCCCAACACGGTGAACCCGCTGATCACCGGTGGCCCCGGCATCGCCGGCTACCAGGCGGGCTCGACCTTCAAGATCTTCACGCTGGTGGCCGCGCTGGAGAAGGGCTACCCGCTCAGCTACCCGATCAACGCGCAGCCGGTGTTCAAGTCGAACTACCCGGTCGAGTTCAACTCGCCGGCCGCCTGCCCGGGCACCAACAAGTACTGCCCGAAGAACGCCAACGCCTCGATGGCCGGCATGCACAACATGTGGAGCGGCTTCGGCTTCTCGGTCAACACGTTCTTCATCGACCTGCAGCAGCGGGTCGGCGCGGAGAACGTGGTGAAGGCGGCGCAGAAGCTCGGCATCTCGTTCCGCTCGTCGAGCGACGCGCAACTTGCCGCCAACCCGCACCAGTGGGGCGCGTTCAGCCTCGGCGTCTCGCAGACCACCCCGCTGGAGCTGGCGAACGCGTACGCGACGCTCGGCGCCGACGGCAAGTACTGCGAGCCGATCCCGGTGCAGGAGATCCGCGGCCCGGAGGGCGAGAAGCTCGACGTCGCGAACCCGCGCTGCGAGCAGCGGGTCAGCACCGAGGTGGCCCGGGCCGCCGTGGACGCCGCCCGCTGCCCGGTGGGTGACCGCTCCTCGACCACGAAGTGCGGCACCGCCACCGCCGGCAACGTCCGCAACATCGTCGACGCGCCGGTGGCCGGCAAGTCCGGCACCACCGACTCGGAGAAGACCTCCTCGCTGGTCGCCATGACCAAGCAGTACGCGGTCGCCGGCATCATGGCCGACCCGGACTGGCCGCAGACCAACCAGAAGATGGGCCACGACGTGCCCACCGGCATCAACCCGGCGGTCTACGAGACGCTACGGGACGCCATGAAGGGCAAGGACCGGAAGAACTTCACCCCGCCCAGCGGCAAGATCGTCCTGGGTGACCAGCGGTCCATCCCGGATGTGAAGTGCGCGTCCATCGAGAGCGCGAAGTCCCGGCTCAAGGGCGCCGGCTTCGAACCGGTGGTCTCCAGCAACAAGGTGGCGTCGGACTGCCCGGCGGGCACCGCGGCCGGCACCAGCCCGAACGGGCGCACCATCAAGGGCGGCGTCGTCATGATCGAGGTCAGCTCCGGCAAGGGCGACTCGGACCAAGGCGGCACCGCGACGCCGGACCGACCAGGTGGCCCGGGCGGACCGGGTAACGGCCGACCAGGACGACCGGGGAACTGATCCCAGACGAAGCGACGGCCACCTCCGTGAAGGGGGTGGCCGTCGCTTCTTCTTGTGTCTACGGGACGGTCAGAGGCCCAGCTGGCGGCGTACCTCGGCGGCCACCCGGCCCCCCTCGGCCCGGCCGGCCACCGCGGTCTGGGCGGCCTTCATGGCCGGGCCCATCTGCGCCTTGCCGGTGAAGCCGCCCGCGGCGAGCGCCCCCGAGACCAGCTCGGCCAGTTCCTCGTCGGAGAGCTGCTTGGGCAGGTAGCGCTCCAGCACCTCACCCTCGGCGGTCTCCTTGCCGGCCTGCTCGGCGCGCCCGGCGTCGGCGAACGCCACTGCCGCCTCGCGGCGCTTCTTCGCCTCCTTGGCCAGCACCGCGAGCACCTCGTCGTCGCTGAGCTCGCGCTTTTCCCGGCCGGCCACCTCGGCGTTGCCCACGGCCGCGAGGGCCATGCGAAGCGTGGAGGTGGTCAGCTCGTCGCGCGCCTTCAGGGCGGCGCGCATGTCGGCGGTGAGACGGTCCTTCAGCGTGCTCATGGACGGTGAAACTACCCTGAACGCCATGCGAAAGCGCACACTATTCCGTCTCGCGGCCGGAACCGTCGCCGCCGGGGCGGCCACCCTCGCGTACGCGTCGCTCATCGAGCGCAACATGTTCACCCTGCGCCGGTACGACGTGCCGGTGCTCCCGACCGACGCCGAACCGCTGCGGGTGCTGCACCTCTCGGACCTGCACATGATGCCCGCCCAGCGGCGCAAGCAGGACTGGGTGGCCTCGCTGGCCGCGCTCGACCCGGACCTGGTCGTGGTCACCGGCGACAACATGGCCCACCCGGAGTCGGTGCCGGGCGTGCTGCGCGCGCTGCAACCGCTGCTCGACCTGCCCGGCGCGTTCGTCTTCGGCTCCAACGACTACACCGGCCCGGTCCTGAAGAACCCCTTCACCTACTTCCTGCCCGACCGGGAGTACACCGAGGGCACGCCCCTGCCGTACGAGGAACTACGCGACATCCTCACCGGCGCCGGCTGGGTCGACATGAACAACGCACGCACCTCGCTCAAGGCCGGCGGGCGGGAGATCGAGCTGGTCGGCGTGGACGACCCGCACATCGAACGGGACGACTACGACGCCGTGGCCGGCCCGGTCAGCGGCGACGCGGCGCTGTCGATCGCGCTGTCCCACTCCCCCGAGCCCGCGGTGCTGGACCGGATGGCGGCCGACGGCTTCGGCCTGCTGCTCGCCGGGCACACCCACGGCGGCCAGGTGTGCGTGCCCGGGTACGGCGCGCTGGTCACCAACTGCGGGCTGCCCCGCTCGATGGCGCGCGGACTGCACCGCTGGCCCGGCTCGGACTCGTGGCTGCACGTCTCCGCCGGCCTCGGCACCCACCCCACCGCCCCCATCCGCTTCGCCTGCCCCCCCGAGGCCAGCATCCTCACGCTGATCTCCCGCTGACCCCGCCGCCCGGCGTCCCCGCTTCCCGGCAGATCTTGGTACGCGCCCGCCCCTCCGAGGGCCGGTTCGTACCAAGATCTGCCGCCCGCGCGGAGCGGGGGGTACCGAGTTTGACCGTGCGGGCGGGTGGGCTACTATTTGTCGGCACGCCTCGGGGTGTGGCGCAGCTTGGTAGCGCGCTTCGTTCGGGACGAAGAGGTCGTCGGTTCGAATCCGGCCACCCCGACCAGAGGTAAGAGGGCACATCCGATCCATCGGATGTGCCCTCTGCGTTTCCCCAACCGTGATCACCCTCGCAGTAGGATCCCGGCATGCCACGGCCGGTCGTCTTCGACCTCTTCCACACCCTGGTCCACGGCGCCGACGACGAGCGGGACCGGGTGGTCGGCGAGATGGCGCTCCTGGTCGGGGTGGCTCCGGCGGCGCTCGTCGCCGCGTACCACGCGACCTGGCGGGACCGGCTCGTCCGGTGGAGCGCGGAGGAGACCGTCCGCATCCTCGCCGAACGCCTCGGCGGCTCGCCGACGGACGAGCAGGTAAGCCGCGCCGCCGCGCATCGGCGTGCGCTGGCCCGCCGCGTGTTGGGCCGCGTCCCGGTCGGCACCCTGGACGTGCTCGACGCGCTGCGCGAGCGCGGCCACCGGCTGGCCCTGATCAGCAATGCCACTTCCGAGACCGCCGAGGCGTGGGCGGCCGGCCCACTCGCCCGGCGCTTCGACGTCGCGGTCTTCTCCAGCGCGGTCGGGCTGGCCAAGCCGGACCCGGCGATCTACCGCACCGCCGCGCAGCGCCTGGGCGTCGCGCCGGCGGAATGCGTCTACGTGGGCGACGGTGCGGACGGCGAACTGGCCGGCGCGGCGGCGGTCGGCATGACGGTGCTGCGGACCACCGAGCACCAGGACACCGATCCCGGCTGGATCGGACCGGTGATCGCGGACCTCCGTGACCTGCCCACCCATGTGGAGCAACCGGCCTCGACCGAATAGATCGACAGGACTGCCCGAAGCCACCCCGCCACGCGGCGTCGACCCTGCCGCCTGGCAAAGTTATGCGCATGCCGCCGATGATCCGATCCCGCCTGACCGATTGGACCACCGTCGCGCCCCTGGTCGCCGTGCTCGTGCTCGTGATGACCTGGGGACGGGAGCTGCCCGGCCCGCTCATCTTCGTGGTGGCGGCCCTGCTCGCGGCGGCTGTGCTGGCGGCCGTACACCACGCCGAGGTGGTGGCGCACAAGGTCGGTGAGCCGTACGGCTCGCTCGTGCTGGCGGTGGCGGTCACCGTGATCGAAGTCGGTCTGATCGTCACGCTGATGATCAGCGGTGGGGACAAGACGCAGGCGCTGGCGCGGGACACCGTCTTCGCCGCCGTCATGATCACCTGCAACGGCATCCTCGGCCTGTCGCTGCTGCTCGGCGCGCTGCGCCGGCAGGTGGCGGTGTTCAATCCGGAGGGCACCGGAGGGGCGCTGGCGACGGTGGCGACGCTCGCCACGCTCAGCATGGTGGTGCCGACGTTCACCACGAGCCGGCCGGGCCCGGAGTTCTCCCCCGCCCAGCTCGCCTTCGCGGCGGTCGCCTCGCTGGCCCTCTATCTGCTGTTCGTGATGGTGCAGACCGGCCGGCACCGCGACTACTTCCTCCCGGTCACCCAGGAGGGCAGCATCCTCGCCGAGGACAAGACCGGCGACGGCCACGCCGAGCCGCCGTCCACACGTACCGCCCTGGCCAGCCTGGCCCTGCTGGTGGTGGCGCTCGTCGCGGTGGTCGGCGACGCGAAGACGATCTCCCCGGCGATCGAGACCGCGGTCAGCGCGGCGAACCTGCCGCAGGCGTTCGTCGGCGTGGTCATCGCGCTGCTGGTGCTGCTGCCGGAGACGCTCGCCGCCGCCCGGGCGGCCCGGCGGGACCGCGTGCAGATCAGCCTCAACCTCGCGCTCGGCTCGGCCATGGCCAGCATCGGCCTGACCATCCCGGCCATCGCGATCGCCTCGATCTGGCTGGACGGGCCGCTGATGCTGGGCCTGGGCGGCACCCAGATGACGCTGCTGGCGCTGACCGCTGTGACAGCGGTGCTCACCGTCGTGCCGGGCCGGGCCACAGTGCTCCAGGGTGGCGTGCACCTGGTGCTGCTCGCCGCGTTCGTCTTCCTGGCCGCGAGCCCGTAGGCCGACGCGCCAGCCGCGGGCCCGTAAACCGACGCGCCAGCCGCCGGCCGGTGAGCCGCCGGCCAACGGGCCCGTCAGTCGTGCGTCTCCGTGCGCGCCACCTCGGCGAACGCGGCGGTCAGGTACTCGGCGAACGGTCGTCCGGTGACCGCCAGCAGGTCGGCCACGAGCAGCGGCGCGTGCCGGGCGACCGCTGCCGGGCCGGGCGGATTGTCGTCGTCACCGGGGTCGTAGACGCCGAGCGCCCCGGCCAGCAGCACCAGCAGCACGTGCGGGTCGACGTCGGGCCACCAGGCCGCCGCCGACCGGACGCACTGTTCCAGCACCTGGCGTACGTCGTCGCCGTCCAGCCCGTCCGGATGGCCCTCCTCCAGCAGCAGCCGGACCACACCGCCGAGCACCAGCCCGGACCGGTCGGCGGTGGCCAGCCGCTCGACGGCCGGGGCGTACGCCTCGGCGTCGCGGGCCTGCGCGGCGCCCACCGCGTCGGTGGCCGTCTCGGCGATCTCGCGGGCCGGTGCGGGCAGGTGCCGCCAGGTCGTCGTCACCGGGTCAGCATGGCAGAGCACGTGTGTTCGCTCACCTTCCGGCCCAGCGACCGCGTGTGTAAGGGGTAAACGGGTCGCGAGAGTCGTACCCGAAGCACAGAATCCCTGCCATGCTGCGCCGCGCCCTGCCCGCCCGTCCCGAAGCCCGCCGGATCCTGCTCGGCACCCTGTTCTCCGCGGTCGGTCGCGGCCTCACCCTGCCGTTCCTGTTCATCTACCTCACCGACGTACGCGGCCTGACCGACACCCGGGCCGGGCTGGTGATCGGCTGGTTCGGCGCTGTCACGCTGGCGCTCTCGCCGCTGGCCGGCACGTTCATCGACCGCTTCGGCGCGCGCCGGGTCGTGTTGCCCTGCCTGGTGATCGAGGCGATCGGCGTCGGCTCACTGGCGCTCGTCGACTCGACCGCCTCGGCGTTCGGCGTGATGACGCTCATCGCCGTCGGCAGCTCGGCGATCTGGGCCGGGCAGAACACGATCCTCGCCTCGCTCACCGACGACGGCGAGCGGCAGCGCGTCTTCGGGCTCAACTTCGCGCTGCTCAACCTCGGTATCGGCACGGGCGGCCTGATCTCCGGCGCGGTGGTCGACGTGGCCCGTCCGGTCACGTTCGAGGTGATCTACCTGCTGGACGCGGTGAGCTACCTGACGCCGGCGCTGATCCTGCTGACGCTGCCGCACGTGGGGCGCCGGCCGGTCGCGGCCACGGGGGCGAAGGCCGCCGATCGGAGGACCGGCGGCTACCTCACGGTGCTGCGGGACCGGCCGTTCCGCCGCCTGGTCATCTTCGGCCTGGTGCTCACCACCTGCGGGTACGCGCAGATCGAGGTGGGCTTCGCGGCGTACTCGGTGCGGGTGGTCGAGGTGACGCCGCGCGTGGTGGCGTGGGCGCTCGCCGCGAACACCGTCATGATCGTGCTCTCCCAGCTGCTGGTGATCCGGCGGCTGGAGGGGCGCAGCCGTACCCGTGCCCTGGCCACCGTCGGCGCGGTGTTCGCCGGCGCGTGGCTGGTGCTCGGCGCGGCCGGCGTGGTGGGCAGCGGCAACGCGCTGCTCGCGGCGCTCGGCGTGGTGGCCTGCTCGGCGATCTTCGGGTTCGGCGAGACGATGCTGTCTCCGGTCATGCCCGCGCTCACGAACGCGCTCGCCACCGACGAGCTGCGTGGCCGGTACAACGCGATGAGCTCGATGATCTTCGGGATCAGCGGTGTGGTCGGCCCGGTGACCGCCGGGCCGCTGATCGGCGCGGCGAACGGCCGGGTCTGGGTGGCGGTCGTGGTGGGCGGCTGCCTGGCCGCCTCGCTGCTCGCGCTGTCGCTGCGTCCGCTGCTCACCGCCGCGCAGGACGGCCGCCTGACGGCCGCCGAGACGCCGGAGCCCGAGCCCGCGCGGGCGACCTGACCCGGGACACGTCCCCGGCGGCCTGACACGCGAACGGGCCCCGCAGCATTCGCTCCGGGGCCCGTCGGCGGTGCGGTCGGCGGTCAGCCGGCGGCGACCTCGGTGGTGGTGCGGATCCGGTCCAGCGCCGGCGGGGAGACCGGCGACTTCTCGGTCAGGTACGCGGTGAAGGCGTCCAGGTCGATCTGGCCGGTCACCGCGTTGGTGCCGCCGGTCAGGACGCTGAAGCCGTCACCGCCACCGGCGAGGAAGTTGTTCACGGTGACCCGGTAGGTGGCGGTGTCCGTCACCGGGGTGCCGTTGATGGTGAGGCTGCCCCGGACCACCCGGGTGCCGGCGCACGGCGTGCCGGCCGGCGCGGTGGTGCCGTCGACGTCCACGACGTAGTTGACGGTCGAGGACGCGTAGAGCACGCGCGCCACTGTGAACTGCTGCTCCAGCATGCAGTAGAGCTGCGCGCCGGTCAGGTCGAGCGTCACCAGGTTGTTGGCGAACGGCTGCACGGTGAACGCCTCGGCGTAGGTGACCGGGCCGGCGTCGAGGTCGGCGCGTACGCCACCGGGGTTCATGAACGCGGCGACCGCGTTCTGCTCGGTGTCGGTCGCGGCGAGCTGCGCGTCGGCGATCACGTTGCCCAGCGGCGACTCACCGGTCTGGTACGTCGGCTTGCCGTTGACGTCGACCCCGGTCTGGTACAGGTTCTCCTGGGTCTTGGTGATCGCCGCGGTGGTCTCGCCGACGACCCGGTCGGCCACCGGGCCGAGCGCGGTCTTGTACCGGTTGATCAGGTCGGTCGAGGGCTTGTCCGGCGCCACGTCCCGGGTGACCACCACGTTGTTCGCGGACGCGCTCACCACGTCGCGGGTACGCGGGTCGATCTTCAGGTCGATCTGGGTGACCAGGCGGCCGAACGAGCTGGCGCTGGTGACCAGCTTGCCGTTGATGTTGCAGTTGTACGCGGCGTGGGTGTGCCCGCTGACGATCACGTCGATGGACGGGTCCATCCGGTTGGCGATGTCGACGATCGGGCCGCTGAACCCGGTGCAGTCGTTGATGCCGCCGCCGTTCTGCACGCCGCCCTCGTGCAGCAGCACGACGATGCTCTTGACGCCGAGCAGGCGCAGGATCTTGGCGTACTTGTTGGCGGTGTCGGCCTCGTCGCTGAACCGCAGGCCGGCGACGCCCTGCTGGCTGACGATGTTCGGGGTGCCCTCCAGGGTCATCCCGATGAAGCCGATCGGCACACCCTTGACGATCTTGATGCCGAACGGCTGCATCAGCGGCAGGCCGGTGGAGGTCTTGAACGCGTTCGCCGAGAGGTACTTGAACTTGGCGCCGCCGAACGGGGTGCCGTCGGCGCAGCCGTCCACCGGGTGGCAGCCGCCGCGCTGCATGCGCAGCAGCTCGGCCGCGCCCTCGTCGAACTCGTGGTTGCCGACGCTCGCGAACTCCAGCCCGGCGAGGTTCATCTCCTCGATGGTCGGCTCGTCGTGGAACGCGGCGGACAGCAGCGGCGAGGCGCCGATCAGGTCACCGGCGGCGACAGTGACGGTGCCCTTGCCCTGCTTCTTGGCCTCGGCGCGCATCGACTTCAGGTGGCTGGCCAGGTATTCCGCGCCACCGGCCGGCTGGCCGTCGATGGTGCCGCTGGACCCGCTCGGCGGCTCCAGGTTGCCGTGGAAGTCGTTGATCGCGAGCAGCTGGACGTCGACCGGCTTCGGGCGCGCCTCGGCCTGGTCGGGGGTGACGGCGACAGCGGTGAACGCGGTCGCGGCGAGTGCGGCCAGGCCGACTACGGCCCGGCGTCGCATCCCGGTGACGGACATGGAACTCCTCGTGAGATACCGATGCTGGTGTCCGGACGATGGTTCGCCCGGTGGCCCTGGTCCGTGCCATGACAGGGGTCGATCGTGGAAGGCGGCAATCGGGGAACGCCACCCCCGCTCGGGGGTAGCTTCTCATCCACCGGGCCTCAGGTCGACCGGGGTGGCATTCGGAATCGTCGACGTGGTGGGAGACCCGTACCGGTCCGCCGGACGAGTCGGACATGACGGTCTGGTGAATTTCCGCGCGGCGCTCGCTGTCGATGCCCGCGTCGTGAAGGGCGCCGGCTCCCAGGGACAGGGAGCCGGCGCCGACGCTCATGTCACGCGCAATTCCTTGCGCTGGCAACCGTCCTCGCCGGAATCAGCGCCTGGCGGACACCCATCGCGAGCCGAACGGTCGTTCACGTCTGACGGATCGACATCCGCAACGGACTGTCCGAATTCGACCGAAGCCCCGGAGAGCCGGTTCGAAAGCCGGCTGTGGGTGGCGGCGACGAGCCCGCGCAACGCCCGCCGGTTCCACCGCCCGGCGACTCCCGGACGGCCCGCCAGGTAGCCGACGATCCGCGCGGTGTCCCAGCCGTGCGCCTCCCGCAGACCGCGCGCCAGCATCCCGAGATAGAGCGGAGCGGGCCGGGTCCACGGCACCTCCACCGCGCGGTGCGGCGCGGTGAACGTGAGCATCGGCAGCCCTTCGCGGACGCCGACCCGCAGCAGCGTCTCGTAGCGGCCCGGCCCGAGCCTCGCCCGCCCGGTCTCGACCGCCGCGCGGATACCGGCCAGGTCGGCGCCCGGCGGCCGGTACATCTCCTGCACCGCGATGTCGGCGAACTGCTCGACGGTCACCAGGTAGCCGCGCGCCGCCGCCCGGCCGGGCAGCTGCGGGTCGTAGAACGCCATGCCGCCGGTCCAGGCCCGCGACTCGCCCGCGAAATAGACCCCGCCGGGGATCAGCGCCGGGACGGTCCGGCGCGGTGGCCGGCAGTCCCGGCAGCCGGGGTACGTGCGCAGCCCGCCGGGTGGGCGTCCGCCACGCAGGTACCAGTCGAGCCGGGCGGCGTGCAGGTTCGAGCCGTACGCGACGTACCAGAGCATCGGCGTCGCCGTCAGAACCAGCAGGTGCGCCCGGCGGCGTGGCTGACCTGGACGGTGTGTGTCACGCAGCCGCCGTCGGCGACCAGGTGCAGCAGGAAGGCCGTCGGCTCGGCGACGAACCCCGGCTCCTCCTCGTCGGACATACTCAGGCTCACCTGGATCCACGTGCTCGGCGCGACGGTCAGCACCGTACCGGCGAACGCGCTTGTCACCTGGCGGTGCAGGTGCCCCGCGGCGACGCGTACGACATGGGGGTGCCGGCCGACCACGGCGGCGAGCGCGTCGGCGTCCGCGAGGCCCATCGCGTCCATGCCCGGTACGCCGACCGCGACCGGCGGATGGTGCAGGCACACGACGGCGGGCGCGTCGGTACGCCCGCCGAGCACCCCGTCGAGCCAGGCGAGCTGCTCGTCGCCGAGCCGGCCGCCGGTGCTGCCCGGGGTGAGCGAGTCGAGCACCACGAGCGTCGCGTCCGGCAGGTCGACGTGGTAGTGCGCCGAGAAGCCGCCGGCCAGGTAGGGGGTGCCGCCGAACGTGTCGAGCAGCGACTCGCGGTCGTCGTGGTTGCCGGTGGCCAGGTGCACCGGTAGCGGGAACGCGCCGACGATCTCGCGCAGGGCGAGGTATTCGTCCGGCCGGCCGTTGGCGGTCAGGTCGCCGGTGATCACCACGCAGTCGGGCCGGGGACGCAGCGCGAGCACCGTGCCGAGCGCCCGGTGCAGCCCGGACGCCGGGTCGGCCGCGAGCGGGCCGGTGGTCACGTGCGGGTCGCTGAGCTGGGCGATGAGCATCGGCCGCCTCCTCGGGGTGCCCGGGCCCTCACGCTATCGCCGCGCGCCCTCCCCGCGCAGGCCCGATCCCGCCCACAGGCTGCGTCCACAGCCTGTGGATAGCACATGTGTACGAAGGTCGGTGACGGTCGCGCTGAGTACGCTTGATCGCGACCTACCCCCTCCGAGCAGGAACGACGTGGATCACGAGCGAGTACTCCGCGACGTCACGGTGCGCCTCCCCACGGCGTCCACCGTCCCGGAGGCGTGCCAGTGGACGGTCGCCGCGCTCGCCCGGCACACCCCGGCGACCGCCGCCGTCCTGCTCCGGGTCCACGACCGTCTGCGCTGCGTCGCCGCCACCGGCGCGTGGCAGGTCTTCTCGCACGTCCCGGCGACCGCCGACGCGCCCGCCCGCCACCGACCCGAACCCTCGGTGGTGCGGCGGGTGTACGCCTCCGGGGTGACCGCCGTCGTGCCCGACGTGAGCGCCGACCCCGACTACCTGCCGGTCCGGCCGGACGTCACCGCCGAACTCTGCGTTCCGGTACGTGACCCGGACGGCCGGCCCATCGGCGTGCTCGACCTGCAGTGGTGCGAGCCCGTCCCGCTCGCGGCGTGGCGGGAGACCGCCGAACTGGTGGCCGACCGCCTCGGCGGGCGGATCGCCGCGCTCGGCGGGTCACCGGCCGAGAGCCGCAGCGAGAAGCTGCTCCGGCACGCCGCCGCGTTCACCGCCGCCCCGACCGACTGGGACCTGATGACCGCCGCGCTCGCCGCGGCCCGGGACGTGTCGGCGCTCTCCGCCGCCGTGCTGGTCCTCACCGGGCGGAGCGGCCCACGCCTCGGCGCGCCCACCGACACCCCCGGCGAGTTGGAGGCACGCATCCGCGCCGAGCTGGCCGAGGCCGGCCCGGCCGCGCTGGACCGCATGATCGACCGGGCCCACCGGTACGGCTCGGCGTACACGCTGGGCGAGGCGGGGCACCCGCCCACCGAGGAGTACCTGCCGCTGACCCGGGCGGGCGCGCGCACACTGGTGGCGGTGCCGGTCGGCACGCCGGCTGCCGGCGGCGTGCTGCTGGTCGCCGACGAGCAGCGCCTGCGCCCCGACCCGACCACTGTCAACCTGATCGAACTGCTCGCCGGGCAGGCGTGGACCTGCCTGGACCGGCTGCGTACGCTCGCCCGGCTGCGCGAGCAGGCCAGCTCCGACCCGCTCACCGGGCTACGGCACACCGGCTCGTTCGGGCAGCGGATCGCCACCGCCACGCCGGGGCGTACCGCCCTGCTGGCGATCGACGTGGACGGGTTCAAGGACGTCAACGACACGTACGGCCACCAGGCCGGCGACCGGTTGCTGGTGGGGCTGGCCCGGGCACTGGAGGGCGCGCTGCGCCAGGGCGACGAGCTGTACCGGACCGGCGGGGACGAGTTCGTGGCGGTGATCGAGGTGAGCCGCCCGGAGGAGGCGGTCCGGATCGCGGAGCGGCTCACCGAGGCGGCCCGCCGTACCGGCCGGACGATCAGCGTCGGCATCGCGCTGCCGCGGCCCGGCGAGTCCCCCGAACGCACCCTGCACCGAGCCGACCAGGCCCTCTACGCGGTCAAGCGCCACGGCCGAGACGGAGTCCACCTCTCCGCCGCCTGACCCACCTTGTCCCCCGCGATCCCGCGATCTTGCACTTGCGGCCCGAAGCACGGGGCATTTACCCCTTATGCCAAGGCGCGAAGTGCAAGATCGACGGGGCTAGGCGGTGAGTTCCCTGGCGAGGAGTTCGGCGATCTGGGCCGTGTTCAGGGCGGCGCCCTTGCGGAGGTTGTCGCCGGTCACGAAGAGGTCGAGGGCTCTCGGGTCGTCCACCGCGCGGCGGATGCGGCCCACCCAGGACGGGTCGGTGCCGACCGCGTCGATCGGCATCGGGAACTCCCCGGACGCCGGGTCGTCGACCAGGATCACGCCCGGCGCGTTGCGCAGCACCTCGCGGGCTTCCTCGGCGTCCACCTCGGTGGCGAAGACCGCGTGCACGGCGACCGAGTGACCGGTCACCACCGGCACCCGTACGCAGGTGGCGGAGACCTTGAGATCGGGCAGCCCGAGGATCTTGCGGGACTCGTTGCGGAGCTTCAACTCCTCCGACGACCAGCCGTCGTCTGCGAGCGAGCCCGCCCACGGTACGACGTTGAGCGCCAGCGGCGCCGGGAACGGACCCAGCTCGTCGCCGACGGCCTGGCGCACGTCACCGGCGCGGGAGCCGAGCGCCCGGTCCCCGGCGATCTTGCCGAGCTGCAGGTGCAGCGCGTCCACGCCGGCCTGCCCGGCCCCGGACACCGCCTGGTACGACGCGAGCACCAGCTCGCGCAGGCCGTACGCGCGGTGCAGCGGGGCGATCGCCACGATCATGGCCAGCGTGGTGCAGTTGGCGTTGGCGATGATGCCCCGGGGTCGGTTGCGTACCTGGTCGGGGTTGATCTCGGGGACGACGAGCGGCACGTCGCGGTCCATCCGGAACGCGCCGGAGTTGTCGACCACCACCGCGCCGCGCGCGACGGCGACCGGGGCCCACTGCGCCGACACGTCGTCCGGCACGTCGAACATGGCCACGTCGACGCCGTCGAGAGCGTCCGCGGTGAGGGCCTGGACGGTCAGCTCCTCGCCCCGGCACTGCACGCGCCGGCCGGCCGACCGCTCGGAGGCGAGCAGCCGGATCTCGCCCCACACGTTGCGCCGGGAGGAGAGGATCTGGCACATCACCGTACCGACGGCACCTGTCGCCCCGACCACGGCGAGGGTGGGCAGCGACGCCACGGCGCGTTACCGCCCGGTGCCGGCGTAGACGACGGCTTCGGTGTCACCACCCAGCTCGAAGGCGTCGTGGATGGCGCGGACCGCCTTGTCCAGGTCGGTGTCGCGGCAGACCACGGAGACCCGGATCTCCGAGGTGGAGATCATCTCGATGTTGACGCCGGCCGCGCCGAGGGCGGCGAAGAAGCCGGCGGCCACGCCCGGGTGCGAGCGCATGCCGGCGCCGATCAGGCTGACCTTGCCGACGTGGTCGTCGTAGAGCAGGCCCTTGAACTTGACCGTCTCCTGGATCTTGCTGAGCGCGGTCATCGCGGTCGGGCCGTCCGCCTTGGGCAGCGTGAACGAGATGTCGGTGCGGCCGGTGCCCTCGGTGGACACGTTCTGCACGATCATGTCGATGTTGATCTCCGCGCCGGCGACCGTGTCGAAGATGCGCGCGGCGGCGCCCGGCTCGTCGGGCACGCCGACGATCGTGATCTTCGCTTCGCTGCGGTCGTGGGCGACCCCGGTGATCAGTGCCTGTTCCACAGGAAGGTCCTCCATCGATCCGGTGACCATCGTGCCGGTGTTGGTCGAGTATGACGAACGGACGTGGATCGGCAAGCCCGCGCGCCGCGCGTACTCGACGCTGCGCAGATGCAGCACCTTCGCGCCGCAGGCGGCCAGCTCCAGCATCTCCTCGTAGGTGATCCGGGTGATGTGCCGGGCGTTCGGCACGATCCGCGGGTCAGCGGTGAAGATGCCGTCCACATCGGTGTAGATCTCGCAGACGTCCGCCTCCAGCGCGGCGGCGAGCGCCACTGCGGTGGTGTCCGAGCCGCCCCGCCCGAGTGTGGTGACGTCCTTGGTGTCCTGCGAGACGCCCTGGAAGCCGGCGACGATGACCACCGCGCCCTCGTCCAGCGCGCCCTTGAGCCGCCCCGGGGTCACGTCGATGATCCGGGCCCGGCCGTGCACCGATGTGGTGATCACGCCCGCCTGGGAACCGGTGAACGAGCGGGCCTCGTACCCCAGGTTGTGGATGGCCATGGCGAGCAGCGCCATGGAGATCCGCTCCCCGGCGGTGAGCAGCATGTCCAGCTCGCGGCCGGGCGGCAGCGGGCTGACCTGGTTGGCGAGGTCGAGCAGCTCGTCGGTGGTGTCGCCCATGGCGGACACCACCACGACCACGTCGTCGCCGGCCTTGCGCGCGGCCACGATGCGCTCGGCCACCCGCTTGATCCGCTCGGCGTTGGCGACGGAGGACCCGCCGTACTTCTGCACCACGAGTGCCACGACGGTGCACTCCCTCCCAGCGACGACCCTGAGCGTGCCGACGCCGCCGGGTCTCTCGGTCCGGCGGCGCGTGTCAGACCGCCTCAGCCTATCGGGCGGCCCGCGACGCCGGGTCGGGTGATCCCACCATCCGGCCCCGGCGTGGGGCGGCTCACCAGCCCCGGAGTACGCGACACGCCAAGCGGTACAGCCGTACGGTGGGCTGTCCGCGGCCGCCCGGACGACGCAGAATGAGCCGGTGCACGCTCATCGACGCGCGGCCCGCCGGGCGACCGGCGCGCTCGCGCTCATCCTGCCGACGCTGCTGGCCGCCTGTGTGAACGACCGGCCCGAAACGGCGCCCACCGGCTCCGCCGACCCGGTGCCGGTGCAGGTGGACGCCGCCCGCGACGAGCTGGCCGGGCTGGCCGCCGCCGCGCAGGACCGGCACCACACCGCCGCGTACTCCTTCACCCCGGCCGAAGGCGCTCCCCGCACGGTGGCGGTGACCAGCGCCAACGACGGCAGCTGGCGGGTCGACGTGCCCGGCTGGGGGCGGGACGGGACGGTGGACGTCTCGCTCGCCGCCACCTCCGACGGGCTGTTCCAGTGCGCGCTGCCCTCGGCCGGCTGGACGCAGGCGGCCAGCTGTGTCCGGCTCGGCGACGCCGACGACGCGGTGCCCCGCCGGCTGGACCCCCGGGTGCAGCACCCGTTCACCGACTGGCTGGAGGTGCTGACCGACAGGCGCGCGCCGCTCGCTGTCTCCCCCGCCGCGCCGCTGCCCGGCGTCACCGGCCGGTGCTACTCGGTCGACACGACCTCCGCCTCGCTGAACGCGCCGTTGGACGTGGGCATCTACTGCTTCCGGGAGGACGGCACACCGGCGGCGGTCCGGGCCGGCTTCGGCACGCTGACGCTGACCGGCGAGCCCGGCGCCGCGCCGGGCACCGTCGAACTGGCCGGCGCGGTGACCGACGGCGAGCCGGTGAGCCGGGACGCCCCGAGCCCGGGAGCGCCATGACGCGTTCCGCTCAGCCGCCACGCGCGGCGCGGAGCAACGCGGCACCGACCTCGGTGTTGCGGTAGAGCACGTGCCGCCCGGCGCGGGACCGGGTGACGAGACCGGCGGCGTGCAGCGCGGAGAGGTGCTGGGACACGTTCCCGGCGGACAGCCCGGTGAGCCGGGCGAGGTCCGTGGTGGTCGTCGCCGCGTCGAGCAGGTTCAGCAGGGCGGCCCGACCGCCGCCGACCACCCGGGCGAGCGCGTCGCCGGCCGGTTCAGGTCCGCGTTCCCACAGCGTCCCGACCGCCCGAACCGGGTACGCCGCGGCCGGCAACGAGTCCTCCAGCAGGTTCCACAGCACCCGCTGGCGGCTGAACACGCTCGGGTTCAACGCCAGCCCTCGCCCCCGCAGGTCGAAGTCCCGCTCGAACGGGTCGTCGCTGACCACCCGGTCGCCGAGCCACCGCAGGCCGGGGTGGAGCCGCTCGAACAGATTCCCCGTCCCGCCCTCGGCGAGCTGGGCCGCCCGGTACGCGACGTCGGCGTGGAGCACCGCTCGCATCCGCGGCCAGTCCGGGGCGATCGCCTCGTCGTACCAGACCCGCATCGCCTCGACGAGCGGCGGCAACAGCTCGGTCGGGTCGGCGAGCAACGCCCGCCCGAACGGGCGTAGTGGTCCGCTCGGCGTGGTCGCCAGCAGGTCCCGGACCACCACGTCGGGCGGCGTCGCGGCGATCTGGTCGAGCTGGCCGTCCATCTCCACCCCGGGGCGGGCCGCCGGGGTGAGGAAGTCGGGCAGCCAGCGGCGCGGCAGGGTGAGGTGCACCAGCGGAGCGACCCGCTCGGCCACCTCCGGGCGGCGCAGCGTCGCCCGGGCCCGGTCGATCCACTGCAGGTGCACCGGATAGCGGGCCGGATCGGCGAGCGCCCACAGGCTCATGACCGTCTCGTTGGCCGGCGACACACCGAATCGCACGCCCGCGACGTCGGCCAGCGTGAACCGCAACTCGGACATGCGCACCCCCCGATTCGCCTCAGCCTAAAAGGCTCGACCGGCGCGTGGGGGGCACGATCTGCTCATCGGTCATGGGGGCCAGAGAGAGCATCCGCACCGCCGTCCGCGACGTCGTACCACCGGCCGGGCTGACCCGCGCCCTGGCCGTGCAGGCGATGGTCTACGCCGTCGGCACCGGACTGTTCCAGGCGGGCAGCGCCGTGTTCTTCACCCGGGCGCTCGGGCTGAGTCCGGCCCAGGTGGGTCTCGGCCTCTCCCTCGCCGCCGGCGCGTCACTGCTCGGCACCGTGCCGCTGGGCGGGCTCACCGACCGGTACGGGCCGCAGCGGGTGTGGATCGTCTGCCTGTTGCTGGACGCGGCGCTGTTCGCGGCGTACCCGTTCGTCGGCGGCTTCGCCGGGTTCCTCGCGGTGGTGATCGCGCTGGCCGTGACGGGCGCGGCGACCGGCGTGGCCCGCCAGGTCTACTCGATCAACGTGCTGCGCCCGGAGGAACGGGTCACCGCCATGGCCTACCAGCGCTCCTCGCTGAACGTCGGCTTCGGGATCGGCGCGCTGATCAGCGGCCTGGTGCTGGCCGTCGACACGATCTGGGCGTACCGCGGGATGGTCTGGTTCATCGCCGTGGTCTTCCTGGTGACCGCCGGTTTCGTCCGCCGGCTGCCGCGACTGCCGGAGGTGACCCGCACGGCCGAGCCGATGAGCCGGCTGGCGGTGCTGCGGGACCGGCCGTTCATGACCGTCGCGCTGCTCTCCGGGCTGCTCACCGCGCACCAGACGCTCTACCTGACGGTGATGCCGCTGTGGATCCTCACCCACACCGACGCGCCGAAGACGATCATCGCCGGGCTGGTGCTGCTCAACACCGTGCTGATCGTGCTGTTCCAGGTACGCGCCAGCCGGGGCGCGGACGACGCGCCGGGCGCGGCCCGTGCGTCCCGTCGGGGCGCGGTTTTGATCGCCCTGTTCTGCCTGGTCCTGCCGATTTCCGGCGCGACCCGGGGAGCGCTCACCGTGGTCGCGCTGGTGGCCGCCGCGACACTGCTCATCCTGGCGGAGCTGATCGAGTCGGCGGGCGCCTGGGGACTCACCGCCACGCTGCCACCCGCCGCCCAGCGCGGCGCGTACGTCGGCGCGTTCGGGCTCGGCTCCCAGTTGCAGTTCCTGATCGCTCCGGCCGGGCTGACCGCGCTCGGCGTGAGCACCGGCGGCTGGGGCTGGTACCCGGCCTCGGCGATCTTCATCCTCGTCGGACTGGCGATCGTGCCCGCGGTGACCCGGGCGGAACGGACACCTCGGCTACCGGACGTGGCGAAGCCCTCCGGCTCCGTGACTCTGGTCCCATAGTCCGGACCAGCCTTCCCACCGCACGTCCCACCACGTAGGGTGACCTTGTCATGTGGCGCGCGTACCTTCTCCTTGGCTGCCGCGACGAGGCCTGACCGGCCGGCACCTCGTCGCGGAGTCGCTACGCGCCGTCCAGCACATCCGATCTTCTTCTCGGCACCGCCGCGCACCGTCGCCCGGCATTCCGCCGACACCTTTCCGATCTGCTGACGCCACATGTTCCAGGGAGCACTCCGAGATGGCTCAACCTGTCACCGCCACCGATCCGTTCGCCAGCCAGCGCCCCAGCCGGATGCCGGTCCACCGCTACGTCCCGTACGACCGTGAGTTCGGCGTCGACCTGCCGGACCGCTCCTGGCCCACCCGCCGCGTCGAGGCCGCGCCCCGCTGGTGCGCAGTCGACCTCCGCGACGGCAACCAGGCGCTGATCGACCCGATGTCGCCCGAGCGCAAGCGGCGGATGTTCCAGCTGCTGGTGCAGATGGGCTACAAGGAGATCGAGGTCGGCTTCCCGTCGGCGAGCCAGACCGACTACGACTTCGTACGGCAGCTGATCGAGCAGGACCTGATCCCGGAGGACGTCACCATCCAGGTGCTGACCCAGTGCCGGGAGCACCTGATCGAGCGGACCTTCGAGTCGCTGCGCGGCGCCCGCCGGGCCATCGTGCACTTCTACAACTCCACCTCGACGCTGCAGCGCCGGGTGGTCTTCGGCCTGGACCGCGACGGCATCACCGACATCGCCACCCAGGGCGCGCGGCTGTGCCAGAAGTACGCGGAGATCCACACCCCGGACACCGACATCCACTACGAGTACTCGCCGGAGTCGTACACGGGCACCGAGCTGGAGTACGCGCTGGAGGTCTGCTCGGCGGTGATCGACGTGATCGACCCGACGCCGGACCGGAAGCTGATCATCAACCTGCCGGCCACGGTCGAGATGGCGATGCCGAACGTCTACGCCGACTCGATCGAGTGGATGCACCGGCGTCTGCCCCGGCGGGACAGCCTGGTGCTGAGCCTGCACCCGCACAACGACCGGGGCACCGGCGTGGCCGCCGCCGAGCTGGGCCTGCTGGCCGGCGCGGACCGGATCGAGGGCTGCCTGTTCGGCAACGGTGAGCGCACCGGCAACGTCGACCTGGTGACGCTGGGCCTGAACATGTTCTCCCAGGGCATCGACCCGATGATCGACTTCTCGAACATCGACGAGATCAAGCGCGCCGTCGAGTACTGCAACCAGCTGCCGGTGCACGAGCGCCACCCGTACGCGGGCGACCTGGTCTACACCGCGTTCTCCGGCTCCCACCAGGACGCGATCAACAAGGGCTTCGCCGCGCTGAACGCCGACGCGGCGGCGGCCGGGGTGCCGGTGGACGACTTCACCTGGGCGGTGCCCTACCTGCCGATCGACCCGAAGGACCTGGGCCGCACCTACGAGGCGGTCATCCGGGTCAACTCGCAGTCCGGCAAGGGCGGCGTCGCGTACATCATGAAGACCGAGCACCAGCTCGACCTGCCGCGCCGCCTCCAGATCGAGTTCTCCGGCGTGGTGCAGCAGGTCACCGACCACGACGGCGGCGAGGTCGAGCCGGGCTCGATGTGGGATATCTTCGCCCGCAACTACCTGGTCGACCACCAGGTCGACCCGGCCGTGAAGCTGGCCGAGTACACCATCGGCACCGTCGACGGCAAGGTCGAGATCGACGCCCGCGTCGGCTTCGGCGGGGAGACCCGCGCGCTGACCTCCGTCGGCAACGGCCCGATCGACGCGTACGTCAACGCGCTGCAGTCCCTGGGCGTGGCGGTACGGGTGCTCGACTACCACGAGCACGCGCTGTCCTCCGGTGGGGACGCGCAGGCCGCCGCGTACGTGGAGTGCGAGGTGGACGGCCGTACGGTGTGGGGCGTCGGGGTGGACGCGAACATCGTCACCGCCTCGATCAAGGCGGTCACGAGCGCGGTGAACCGCACCCGCGCCTGAGGTGTAAGGAAGGGCCCCTTCTTAACGCATTCTGCATAGGAGGGGGCCCTTCTTAACGCTTCCGCCCGGGGCGGTGGATCAGCACGGCGGCTAGCACCGCGCCGGCGAGCAGCAGCCCCGCGCACCACGCCAACGCCCCCCGGTACGCGACTGCGAGCGCGCCCTTCTGCTCGTACCCGGTGCCCGACAGCCCGACCAGCAGCGGCAGCGCGGCCACCGCGAGCAGGCCGCCGGCCCGGGACGCGGCGTTGTTGAAGCCGCTCGCCACCCCGGCGAACCGGTCCGAGACCGCGCCGAGCACCGACGTGGTCAGCGGCGCGACCACGAGCGTGAGCCCGGCGCCGAACAGCGCCACGCCCGGCAGCACGTCCACCCAGTACGACGCACCAGGCCCGACCCGGCGCAGCAGCAGCAGACCCACGGCGGCGATCACCGGGCCGACGGTGAGCGGCAGCCGGGGGCCGATGCGGGCCGACAGCGCGCCCGCGCGCGGCGAGCCGACCAGCAGCAGCACCGTCATCGGCACTGTGGCCAGGCCGGTGAGCAGCGCCGACCAGCCGACCACGTTCTGCAGGTAGACGGCGAGGAAGAAGGTGAACCCGCCGAGCGCGGCGTACACCACGACGGTGAAGACGTTCAGCACGGAGAACAGCCGGCTGGAGAACAGCCCGGTGGGCAGCATCGCGGTGTCGCCACGCCGCCGCTCGACCAGCACGAACACCACCACGGCGACCACCCCGAGCACTGCCGCGACCAGCACCGCCGGGGAGGCGCCGCGCGCCGGGGCGTCGATCAGCGCGTACGTGACTCCGCCGAGCGCGAGCGCGCCGAGCAGCGCACCGGCCACGTCGAACCGCCGCCCCTTTCCGGTACGAGACGCCGCCTCGTCGCGGCTCTCCGGCACCCAGCGCAGCGCGGCGAACACCACGCCCACGGCCAACGGCAGGTTGACGAAGAAGATCCACCGCCAGGAGAGCGTGTCGATGAGCCAGCCGCCGAGCAGCGGGCCGAGCGCTGTGGACACGCCGGACAGTCCGGACCAGGTGCCGATGGCCCGGCCCCTGTCGTCCGGGTGGAAGCTGGCCTGGAGCACCGACAGCGACCCGGGGGTGAGCAGCGCCCCGCCTGCGCCCTGGAGGAACCGGGCGGCGATGAGCCAGCCGGTGTCCTGGGCGAGCCCGCAGAGCACCGACGCCACCGCGAACCAGACCACGCCGAGCAGGAAGATGCGCCGCCGCCCGAACCGGTCCCCGAGCGCGCCGCCGAGCAGCACGAACGCGGCAAGCATGAGCAGGTAGCCGTTCACGGTCCACTGCAGACCGGCGACGGTGGCGTCCAGCTCCGCGCCGAGGCGCGGCAGCGCGACGTTGACGACAGTGCTGTCGAGGAACACCATGCCGGAGGCGAGGATCGCGGCGAGCAGCGTGCCGCGTCCGGCGGCGGAGCCGGTACGCAGGGCGGGAGCGGGTGCGGGTGCGGTCACGTCTCACCACTCTGCCCGCCGCCCATCCTCGACGCCACGAATCGCAGAAACCGCCGCCGGGTACTGTGCGGACTCGCCCGGAGCACGCAAGCTGGAGAGGTGTCGTCTGTGCGTACGAGATCAGGAGCCCGAGCCGGGCTGGCGGCCGCGCTGAGCGCGGTGCTCGCCCTCGGCGTGGCCGGCTGCGAGGTGTCGGTCACCGAGCCGGAGGCGCCGCCGAGCGCCGCCGGGAACGTCAACAAGCAGCTCGGTGAGCTGACAGTGGCCACCGCCGGGTCGATGAAGGGCTACAGCCGTTCCCGCTTCCCGCACTGGCGGGGCACCGGCAAGAACTGCGACGTACGCGACAGCGTGCTGCAGCGCGACGGCGAGGACATCAAGCTGTCCGGCTGCAACGTGGTGGGTGGCCGGTGGGAGAGCGTCTACGACGGGGTGGTGCTGACCGATCCGTCGGGCGTGGACATCGACCACACGGTGCCGCTGGCCGCCGCGTGGCGGTCGGGCGCGGACGAGTGGGACGACTCGAAGCGCGGCGACTTCGCCAACGACCTGACCCGGCCGCAGCTCATCGCGGTTTCGGCGCGGTCCAACCGGGCAAAGGGTGACCAGGATCCGTCCCAGTGGAAGCCGCCGAACCGGTCGTCCTGGTGTCAGTACGCGGCGGACTGGGTGACGGTCAAGCACTACTGGCGGCTGACTGTGACAAGTGCCGAGAAGGCCGCTCTCACCGACATGCTGGAGGGCTGCACATGGGCGAGCAAACCGTGACCGGGCCGGACGCCACACCGGCCCCGGCGGGCACGCCGGAGACAGACGCCGCACCCGCCGGTCCGGCCTCGGCCGGGATGACGGCGGACGGCCGGCAGCCGGAGTCGGCGGACGTCGCCGGGGCGGGCATGACCGCCGACGCGGTGCCGGGGGCGCCGGCCGGGGGCGCGCCGGCCGGAGCGGCGGACCGGACCACCGACATCGTCCCCGGTCCGGGCGGGGTCATGACCGACGAGGTGGGCGTGGTGACCGGCGAGCTGACGCTGCGCACCGAGCACGCCGACGGCCGGGTGACGCTGCGGGTGCAGTACAAGGACGCCGACGAGTGGTACGCGGTCACCGGCGGTTCCGCGCCGCTGGCCGACCCGGCGGCGCTGGACGCCGTGCACACGATCGCGGTGGGGCTGCTCAACCGCCCCGAGGGCTGACCGACAGACAAAAGGCGCGTCCCCACCCGGCCCGGTGGGGACGCGCCTTTGTCGGATCAGACGTACGAGCCGGGCTCGCTGGGCGCGGAGACCACGCCCGGCTCCTCACCCTCGCCCTCCGGCCGGGTGATCTTCGCGGTCACCTCGTGCGGGCGCAGCTCACCGGCGGCGATCTGCTCGGCCCAGTGGCAGGCCACCCGGCTGGCGCCGATCTGGCGCAGCTCCGGCCGCTCGTCGGCGCAGCGGGTCGGCTGCGCCCACGGGCAGCGGGTGTGGAACCGGCAACCCGACGGCGGGTTGGCCGGCGACGGCAGGTCCCCGGCGAGCAGGATGCGCTCGCGCCGGTCCTCCACGTCCGGGTCCGGCACCGGGACCGCCGACATCAGCGCCCGGGTGTACGGGTGCAGCGGCTCGGTGTAGAGCCGGTCGCTCGGCGCCTCCTCGACCAGCGCGCCCAGGTACATCACGCCGACGATGTCGGAGATGTGCCGCACCACCGCCAGGTCGTGCGCGATGACCAGGTAGGTCAGGCCGAGGCTGTCCTGGAGTTCGTCCAGCAGGTTCACCACCTGCGCCTGGATCGACACGTCGAGCGCGGAGACCGGCTCGTCGGCGACGATCAGCTCCGGGCCGAGGACGAGCGCGCGGGCGATGCCGATGCGCTGGCGCTGGCCGCCGGAGAACTCGTGCGGGTAGCGGGACAGCGCCCACTTGGGCAGTCCCACCGCGTCCAGCGTCTCACCGATGATCCGCCGCCGGTCGTTGCGGTCGGTGCCGATGCCGTGGGTCTGGAGGCCCTCGGTGAGGATCGACTCGACGTTCTGCCGGGGGTCCAGGCTGGACATCGGGTCCTGGAAGATCATCTGCATCCGGCGGCGCATCGTCCGCAGCTTGCCGGCCGGCAGCGTGGTCAGCTCGACGCCGTCGAACTGCACCTCGCCGGCGGTCGGCGGGGTGAGCTGCAGCAGCGCCCGGCCGAGCGTGGACTTGCCGCAGCCCGACTCGCCCACCAGCCCGTACGTCTTGCCGCGCGGGATGCTCAGGTCGACCCCGTCGACGGCTTTGACGTGCCCGACGGTCCGGTCGAAGAGCACGCCCCGCCGGATCGGGAAGTGCACCTTCAGGTCGCGGACCTCGACGAGGATGTCGTTGTCGCTCATGGGGTCTCCTCCTCGCGCGGTGCCGGTCCGAAACCGGGCGCCGCGGGCGGGTCGGCCGGCTCGGCCTGGGCCGGCACCGTACCCGGCTCGGCGGTCGTCGGCGCGGTGGCCCGGACCTCCGCCTCCGGGGTCAGGCCGGGGATCGGCACCGGGTTGACGCAGCGGTAGCTGCGCGCGTCGTGGGTGAGCACCAGTTCCGGCGGCTCGCCCACGCACTCGTCGACACGGCGGGCGCAGCGCGGGGCGAACGCGCAGCCGTCCGGCCAGGGCAGCACGTCGCGCACCGAGCCGGGGATGGGGTTGAGCCGTTCGCCACGGCCGGCGTCCAGGCGGGGCACCGAAGCGAGCAACCCCTCGGTGTACGGGTGCCGGGGCTGGCGGAAGAGCGGACGGCGGGTGGCCGTCTCCACCACCCGGCCGGCGTAGAGCACGTTGATGGTGTCGCACATGCCGGCCACCACGCCGAGGTCGTGGGTGATCATCACCAGCGCGGTGCCGGAGTCGCGGACCAGGTCCTTCAGCAACTCCAGGATCTGCGCCTGGATGGTGACGTCGAGCGCGGTGGTCGGCTCGTCGGCGATCAGCAGCCGGGGCTGGCAGGCGACCGCCATGGCGATCAGCGCCCGCTGCCGCATGCCGCCGGAGAGCTGGTGCGGGTACTCCTTGAGCCGGCGGCGCGGGTCCGGGATGCCCACCCGGTCGAGCAGCTCGGCGGCCTCCTTGGCGGCCGCCTCGCCCTTCATCCCCCGGTGGCGGGTCAGCACCTCGGTCACCTGCAGCCCGATCGGGATGACCGGGTTCAGCGAGGAGAGCGGGTCCTGGAAGATCATCGCCACGTCCCGGCCGCGGATGTCGCGGCGGGACCGGTCGTCGAGCTGGAGCAGGTCGGTGCCGTCGAAGACCGCCTTGCCGCCGACCCGCAGGCCCGGCTGCTTGGGCAGCAGCCCCATGATCGCCAGCGACGTGACGCTCTTGCCGCAGCCGGACTCGCCGACCAGGCCGACCACCTCGCCGGCGTCGACCGAGAAGGACACCCCGTCCACCGCGCGCACGGTGCGCTGCCCACGCCGGGCGAACGTGACGGAGAGGTCGTCCACTTCGAGCAGTGCCATGAGAGACCTACTTCCGCAGCTTCGGGTCGAGGGCCTCGCGCATCGCCTCGCCGAGCAGGGTGAAACCGAGCGCGGTGATGATGATGCCGAGCGCCGGGTAGATCGCCAGGCCCGGCCGGATGCCCAGGTACGGCTGCGCGTCGGCGAGCATGACGCCCCACTCCGGGATGGCCGAGTCGGGGTTGCCGAGGCCGAGGAAGGAGAGCGCGGCGGCCTCGATGATCGCGGTCGCCAGCGTCAGCGTGGCCTGGACGATGACCGGGGCGATCGAGTTCGGCACCACGTGGGTGAGGGCGATCTTCGACCGCTTCACGCCGAGCGCCGTCGCCGCCAGCACGTAGTCGCTGTTGGACTGCGCGATCATCGAGCCGCGCAGCAGCCGGGCGAAGATCGGCACGGACACCACACCGACGGCGATCATCACGGTGGTGAGGCTGGCGCCGAGCAGCGCCGCGATGCTCACCGCGAGCAGCAGGCTCGGCATGGCCAGCAGCATGTCGATGAAGCGCATCAGGGTGCTGTCGATCCAGCGGCCCCAGCGTCCGCCCAGCCCGGCCGCCGCGCCGGCGACGCCGCCGATCAGCGCGCCGACCGCGAGACCGATCAGGGTGGAGACCACGCCGACGAGCAGCGTCTGCCGGGCCCCGACGACCAGCCGGCTGAACTCGTCCCGGCCCTGGTGGTCGAAGCCCAGCCAGTGGTCGGCGGAGGCACCCGGGATGACGCCCTGGCCGGATTTGACCAGCCCTTCCCGGATGCCGATCGAGTCCGTCGGGCTGTACGGGACGAAGAACGGCCCGATCACCGCGACCAGGACGAAGACGGCCAGGATGACGACGCCGATGATGGCCGCCGGGTTGCGCCGCAGGCGGCGGAACGCCTCCTTCCAGAGGCTCACCCCCTGCTCGTCCTCGCGGGCGGACAGTTCGGCGAGCCGGTCGATCTTCTCGCGCTTCTTTCCTCCGGTGATGGTCATCGCACCCTCACCCTCGGGTCGATCACGCTGTAGGAGAGGTCGACCAGGAGATTCACCAGCACGTACACCACCGCAATGATCATGATGAAGCCCATCAGCACCGGATAGTCGCGCTGGCTGATCGACTCGGCGACGAACGCGCCGATGCCGCTGAAGGCGAACACGGTCTCGGTGAGCACCGCGCCGGAGAGCAGGAGACCGGTCTGCAGACCGATCGAGGTGGCCACCGGCAGCATCGCGTTACGCAGCACGTGCCGGCGACGGACGGTCCGCTCGGTCAGGCCCTTGGCCTCGGCGGTCCGGACGAAGTCCTCGTTGAGCACCTCCAGGACGCTGGCCCGGGTGATCCGGACGATGATCGCGAGCGGGATGCTCGCCAGCGCGATGCCCGGCAGCACGAGGTGCCAGAGCGCGTCGGCGGCGGCGTCCCACTCGCGGGTCATGATCCCGTCGAGGACGAAGAAGTTGGTGACCCGGGTCGCCCCGATGGTCGGGTCCTGCCGGCCACTGGAGGGGAACCAACCCAGGTTCTCGGCGAAGATCGCCTTGAGCACGTACGCCAGGAAGAAGACCGGGATGCAGATGCCGATGAGCGATCCGCCGACCGAGGCGTGGTCGAGGAACCGGCCGCGGCGGCGGGCGGCGAGGTAGCCGAGCGGGATCCCGATGCCGACCGCGAGGATCATGGCCATGACGGTCAGCTCGACGGTGCCGGGGAACCGCTCCAGGAACTCCGTGGTGACGGCCCGCTTCGTGCCGGTCGACGTGCCCAGGTCGAGCCGGATCATCCGCCGCAGGAAACGGGCGTACTGAACCAGGATCGGCTCGTCGAGACCGAGGTTGCGCCGGATCGCGGCGCGGGACTCGGGCGTGCCCCGTTCACCGAGGATCGCGGTCTCGGGACCGCCGGGAAGTCGGCGGAGCCAGATGAACAGCAAAACGGAGAGCCCGAACAGCGTGGGTATCAGCTGTAGCAGGCGTCTGACGATGAACCGGAACACGGGCGCCTCGGAGGGTGTGCGGAGGGGTGCGGGCGGGCGCTGTGGTCACAGCGCCCGCCCGCGTACGGTGCGTTCAGATCACTTGAACTCTGCGCTCGAGTACCGCTCGTCGGTGAGCGGGCTCGCCTTGACCCCGGTCACGTCCTTGCCGAACACGATCGCCGGCGGGGAGTGCGAGATCGGCACACCCGGCAGGAAGTCCATGATCGTCTTGTTCAGCGCCTTGTACTTCTCCGTCCGGGCCGCCACGTCGGCGGTGGTGTCGGCGTCCTTGAACTGCGCGAAGAGCGCGGGGTTGTTGAAGCCCCACTCGTCCTTCTGGCGGTCGAAGAAGGTGCCGATGAAGTTGTACGCGTCGCCGTAGTCACCGGTCCAGCCGAGGAAGTGCAGGTCGTGCTTGTTGCCGGAGGTGGTGGCGTTCAGGTAGTCCGGGCTCCACTTGAGCGGGATGGCCTGGACGTTGATGCCGACCGCCTTGAGGTCCGCCGAGAGCAGCTCGAAGATGTCCTTCGGGTTCGGCATGTACGGCCGGGTGACCTCGGTCGGGTAGTGGAACCGCAGCGTCAGGTTCGACGCGCCCGCCTCGGCCAGCAGAGCCTTGGCCTTGGCCGGGTCGTAGTCGTACTTGGTGACGTCGCCGTTCCAGCCCTCGACGGTGTCCGGGAAGAAGTTCATCGCGACCTTGGCGCCCGGGGGGAGCTTCGAGTCGACCAGGGCCTGCCGGTTCAGCGCGTGCGCGATGGCCTGCCGGACCTTCAGGTCGGCCAGCTTCGGGTTCCCCTTCTGGTTGATCGCCAGGTAGAGGATGTTGAAGGCGGGCCGGGTGAGGACGTTGAAGCCCTCCTTCTTCAGCGGCTCCACGTCCGCCGGGCCGACGAGGTCGTAGCCCTGGATGTCACCCGAGCGGAGCGCCTGCTTGCGGGCGTTCTCGTCCGAGATCGTCTTGAAGATGATGGTCTTCAGCTTGGCCTTTTCGCCGTGGTAGTCGTCGTTGCGCTCGATGGTGAGCGTCTTGTTCGCGATGTCCCACGCCTTGAACTTGAACGGGCCGGTGCCGGTCGGGTGCTCCATCGCGTACGCCGGGTACTTGATGTCCTCGGCGGTGCCGGTCACGTTGCTGGCGTCGTACTGCTCCATCGCCTTGGGGCTCTGGATCGAGAACGACGGCAGCATCAGCGCGGCCGGGATCTTGCTGGAGACCCGGGTGAACGTGAGGTCCACAGTGGTGGCGTCCTTGGCGGTGCAGGACTTGAAGAGGCTCGGCCCCAGCTCCGGGTCCTCGTTCTTGGCGAACCCGCCCATGACGTCCTGCCAGTACGCGGTCACGTCCGGGCTCTGCATGAGGCCCTTGGCGTTGTACCAGCGGTCGAAGTTGGCGCAGACGGCCTCGGCGTTGAAGTCGGTGCCGTCGTGGAACTTCACGCCCGAGCGGAGCTTGAAGGTCCAGGTGGTGCCCGCCGCGTCCGGCGTCCAGGACTCCGCGAGGCCCGGCGTCACCTTGGTGCCGCCCTCCTCCGGACGGACCAGCGTCTCGAAGACCTGGCGCGCCACGCGCAGCGACTCACCGTCGCTGGCGAAGCTGGGGTCGAGCACCTTCGGGTCTCCGGCGACGCCGAAGACGAGGGTGTCCTTCTTGCTATTTCCTCCGGAGCCGCTCTCACGGTCGCTCTCGGCGCAGCCTGCAACCGCGAGGGCCGCGACCGCGACGGCCGCGATTGCGACCTTCGGCCTGGATGCACGCATGGTGCTTCACCTCGTCCTTGGGGGTACGGACAACGTGGTGACAGGGTCACCGATGTGCGCAGACCTTAGCCCTCGGGTGGACGGCGCGGAAACGGGCGGGGGGCGGGTTGGTATCGAATCGTGTCTGTTCTGGATCGAGGCATTCGATTCGAAGGAGAACACTGCCTAGCGCCGAATTTTCGTCGGTTTGAAGGCCGAATTTATTACGTCGATCCGGTCCCGGACGCACGTTCGTGTCAGATCGGCGCGCGCCGGGTTCCAGCGCGCGAACACGTCCGGCGGGCACCCCGCAGGGCACCCGCCGGAAGCGACGCGGCACAACTCAGACGGCTCGGCGCCCCTCGAACGCGCGGCCCAGCGTGATCTCGTCGGCGTACTCCAGATCGCCGCCGACCGGCAGCCCACTCGCCAGCCGGGTCACCGCGATCCCCATCGGCTTGACCATCAGCGCCAGATAGGTGGCGGTCGCCTCGCCTTCGGTGTTCGGGTCGGTGGCCAGGATCAGCTCACGTACCGAACCACTGCCGAGGCGCGTCATCAGCTCACGGATCCGCAGGCTGTCCGGACCGATGCCCTCCAACGGATTGATCGCGCCACCGAGCACGTGGTAGCGCCCGCGGAACTCGCCGGTCCGCTCGATCGCCACCACGTCCTTGGGCTCCTCGACCACGCAGAGCACCTCGTCGGTACGCCGGGGATCGCGGCAGATCCGGCATTGCTCCGACTCGGCCACGTTGTAGCAGGTCGTGCAGAACCGGACCAGGTCCTTGACCTTGCGCAGCGCGCCGGCCAGCCGGTTCACGTCGGCCGGATCCGCCGACAGCACATGGAACGCGATCCGCTGGGCGCTCTTCGGGCCCACGCCCGGCAGCCGGCCCAGCTCGTCGATCAGGTCCTGGATGGCACCCTCGTACATCTGCCGGCTCAGAACCCGGGCAGGCCGAGGCCGCCCATGCCGCCCGCGACCGGGCCCATCTTCTTCTCGGTCAGCTCGCGGGCCGCCTCGGCGGCGTTGTGCACGGCCGCGACCACCAGGTCCTCGAGCGTCTCGACGTCCTCCGGGTCGACCGCCTTCGGGTCGATCTTGATCGCCTTCAGCTCACCGGTGCCGGCGACTGTGGCGGTGACCAGGCCACCGCCGGCGGTGCCGGTCAGCTCCGCCTCGGCCAGCTCGGCCTGGGCCTTGGCGATCTGCTGCTGCATCTTCTGCGCCTGCTTCAGCATCTGCTGCATGTTCGGCTGTCCACCTGGGCGCACGGACCGCTCCTTCTTCCACTCGTCTGCTCGGCCGCGCCCAGCCTAGTCGGGCCACGGCGCGGCTCCTTCGCGGTCGGCGCGCGCTCAGCGCGCGTCCACCTCGTCGATCTTCTCGGCCCCGAACGTCTCACGCAGCAGCTGAACCGCCTGCTCCTCGCTCGACTGCCGGGCCGTCCGCTCGTCGATCACGTCGTCGAGCGGCTCGTCGCCCGGGTCGAACCCCTCGTAGGCCGGCGCCGCGGCGGGCGCCCGCCCACCCCGCACCGGGCCGTCGAAGTCCGGGTCGTAGGGCGGCTCGCCCGCCCATTCGGCGTCGGCCGTCTTCCGCGCCGGCTGCGCCGCGCGCGACCCCTTGCCGGGACCGCCGCCCGCAGCAGCCGCCGCCGCTGCGGCACGCGCCGCCGCGATCGCGCTGTTCTTCGGCCCACCGCCCCCCGGCCTCGCGCCACCGGCCGGCGCCGTCGGGGGTGCGGCAGGCTTGGGTACGGCGACAGGGGCGGTAGCGGTCGCCGTGCCCCCGCCCGGACGTGCCGCCGCCGGCCAGTCCTCCGCGTCGCCGGTGCTCGCGGCCGAGGCGGCAGCGGTCGCCGCGCCACCGGGCCGCACCGGCTCCGGCCAGTCGTCCTCGTCGGCCTGCCCGGCCGCGCCCTGACTGCCGAGGGTTCGGTTGCCCGTGGCACCGGTCGAGCCGGACACCGGCTGTCCCGGGGCGTCGCCGAGACCGGCGGATGCCGGACGACCGGCAGCGCCGGAGTCAGGACGGCCCGGTCCGGCGTCCGTCGAGCCAGGACGGCTCCCGTCGGGTGTGGTCGAGTGGGAGAAGTCGCCCGAGCTGCCGGAAGCGGAGCGCGCCTGAGCGTTGGCCGCCACTCCGGGGGCCGGGCGACCGGGTGAGGTGTCGGACGACCCCGGAGCCGTCGGAGCGGACGCCGGGCGACCCGGGACGCTGTCGGACGGTGCGCGGTCGGGCGTGCTGTCGGTCTGCGCTCGTGCCGCGCCGGACGGGCGGGACGGGCCGCCGAGCGATGCGGCGCCGCGCTCGCCCGCCACCTCGCAGCGGATCTGCCAGCGACCGCCGAACTCCTCGTAGAGCGCGTCGGTCAGCACGGCCGCGTGGTCGGCCATCATCTTCGCCAGCACCGTCGACTTCACGGTCAGTACGAGCGTGTCGCCGTCCAAGTCGCGCACCACCGCGTCCCGCATCAGCGCGGCGATCCGCTTGTTGCTCCGGTTCACCTTGCCTACTACCTCGGGCCAGACCCGGCGCACCGCCACCGCGTCGAGCGCCCCCGGATTCGCCGCGCCGGGGCGGGGCGGCTCGGGCGTGGCGGGGTCGGGCATCACCGCAGACGGCGGCACCGGGCGGCGGGCGGCGGCCTGACCGGAAGTCGTCGGGCCGGCAGTTGACCGCTCGGAGGCCGACGCGGAGAACCCGGCGTCCGTGCCGGGGTGAGTTCCGGCAGCCGCTGTCGCCTCGGTCGTCGACGAGCCGGAATCGGCAGCGGCCGGGCCGGCGTCGGCAGCCGCACCGGCCGGGGCGGGACGGGAGCCGGTAGCCCCGACGGCAGAGCCCGGGCGGGAACCGGGCGCGGCGCTGCGGGAACCGGCAGCGGCGGCTGCGGCGGCACGTGCGGCGGCGGCACCGGTCGGGGCACCGGGAGCCGCCGGCGTGCCGGCGGTGTCCGGGTGGACCGCGGCGGCAGCCGCGCCCGGGGCGGAAGCCGCCGGGCGTACCTCAGGGGTCTGGGTGGGATGCGCGGACGGCGACGGCTCGACGCCGCCCAGCGTCAGCCGGCGTTCCATCCGCTCCAGGCGCTGGAGCAGGCCGCCGGACGAGTCGTCCGCGCCGGGCAGCAGCATCCGGGCGCAGATCAGCTCCAGCAGCAGCCGGGGCGCCGTGGTGCCGCGCATCTCGACCAGGCCGTTGTGCACGATGTCCGCGCAGCGGGACAGCGTGGCCGGGCCGAGGCGCTGCGCCTGGGCGGCCATCCGCTCGATCTGGTCGGCCGGGCCGTCGATGAGGCCCTTGGCGGCGGCATCCGGCACCTGCTGGAGCACGATCAGGTCGCGGAGGCGTTCCAGCAGGTCGGAGGCGAAGCGGCGCGGGTCGTGGCCGGCCTCGGCGACCCGGTCGACAGTCGCGTACGCGGCGGCGCCGTCACCGGCGGCGAGCGCGTCGCACATCTCGTCGATCAGCGCCGAGTCGGTGACGCCGAGCAACGCGGCGGCCCGGGCGTAGCCGACACCCTCCGGGCCGGCGCCGGCGATGAGCTGGTCGAGTACGGAGAGGCTGTCCCGGGCGCTGCCGCCACCGGCGCGGACCACCAGCGGGAATACAGCCGGATCGACAGTGACGCCCTCGGCCTCGCAGAGCTGCTCAAGGTAGGGACGGAGCACCTTCGGCGGGATCAGCCGGAACGGGTAGTGGTGGGTCCGCGACTTGATCGTGCCGAGGACCTTCTCCGGTTCGGTGGTGGCGAAGATGAACTTGACGTACTCCGGGGGCTCCTCGACCAGCTTCAGCAACGCGTTGAAGCCGGCCGACGAGACCATGTGCGCCTCGTCGATGACGTAGATCTTGAAGCGGCTGCGGGCCGGCGCGAAGAACGCCTTCTCCCGCAGCTCACGGGCGTCGTCGACACCACCGTGGCTGGCCGCGTCGATCTCGATCACGTCGATCGAGCCGGCACCGTCGGTCGCGAGCGAACGGCAGGACTCGCACTGCCCGCACGGCTCGGGCGTGGGGCCCTGCTCACAGTTGAGCGAGCGGGCCAGGATCCGGGCGCTGGAGGTCTTGCCGCAGCCCCGGGGGCCGGAGAAGAGGTACGCGTGGTTCAGCCGGCCGCTGCGCAGCGCCTGCGACAACGGCTCGGTGACGTGATCCTGGCCGATGATCTCGGCGAACGTCCGCGGCCGGTACTTGCGGTAAAGGGCCAGTGCCACCCGCCCCGCCTCCTCTCGACCGAGCCATTCTGCGCCGGTCGGCCCCGGGTGACCACCCACCACCCCGTGACCCGACCCGCAGCGACGTTACCCGGCCCGGGAGACAGAAAGGCCTCCCGTGCACCCGGCAGAGCTCGCTTATCCTTGCTGCCTTCCGGCCCTGGGGAGGTTCACGAGGTACCGCCGCACGGGAGGTGACGCCAAGCCTACCCGAAGGGTTGTGGATCTTCCGGGAGGGTGGGGTGGCCCGCCGTCGGGAGACCTGTATCCTGGCTCGCGGAGGATTCGCCTAGAGGCCTAGGGCGCACGCTTGGAAAGCGTGTTGGGTTAACACCCTCACGAGTTCGAATCTCGTATCCTCCGCTCGCTTGAGCAGGACAAACGACAGGGCCGGCCCCCACGGGGACCGGCCCTGAGTCGTCTCTACGGTCGCTGCCGTCTCAGTTGTAGTCTCACTTGCCTTGTTCCGGACGGCCGGGCGGCGGTTCGTCGCTACTCTCCCCCGGCCCGCACGGCGGGTCGCCCCAGAGAAGTCCGCCGAGCTGCTGCGCGATGTCCCGGCGCACCTGATCGGTCATGTGCTGGTAACGGACGGCCATTGCCGAGTTGGACCAGCCCATAATGCCCATTACCGCGCGGCCGGAGACGCCGAGGACTAGTAGCGCAGTGGCGGCGGTGTGCCGCGCGTCATGTAGCCGGCCGTCCCGCACTCCGGCGAGCTTGAGCAGCCGTTTCCACTCGTCGTAGTCCGTCGCCTGATGGATCGCCCCGCCGGTCGGTGAGGCGAACACCCAGCCCTCATCGCGCCAGAGCTGGGCGGCAGTTTCGCGCTCGGCGTCTTGTTCCTCCCGGTGCTGTCGGAGTAGGCCGATCAGGGCATCCGGCAGGCCGATGGAACGGCGGCCGGCGCGGGATTTGGTGTCTGCCGCTACCGGCCGCTCGTTCACCCGGTCGGGACACTGACCGGGCAACTTCTGCTCGCATTTCCCGTCACAGCCGTGCCGCCATTTCGGCCGGAGAAGCGCGCGGCGCACGGTCAGCGCTCCGTTGTTGAGATCCACGTCCGGCCATTTCAGGCCGAGCGCTTCACCCTGGCGCAGCCCGAGGGCGAGCGCTACCGCCCACCGGGCGCTGTTCCGCCGCGATGCCGCCGCGTGAAGGATCGCCTGCACCTCGGGAATGGAGTACGGCTGCACCTCGGAATCCGGGAGGCGAGGTGGCTTGGCCAGCGCAGCGGGATTCCGCGCAAGGTGCCCCCGGCGCACTGCCTCGCCGAGCGCGGTGCGGATCGTCCGGTGCGCCTGGTGGGCAGTTCCGGCAGCGCTGCCGTTGGCCAACATGCGGGCATATAGCTTCTCCAGGTGCTCCGGCTCCAAGCGGTCGAGGCGGTGGGCGCCCACGCCCGGGATCAAGTGCCGACGGACGGCCACCCGGTAGCCGTCGAGGGTGTTCGTACGAACCACCGGGCCGGCGATGTTCTCGACCCAGTGCATGAGCCACTTCTCGACCGTCCAGCGCTGCCCCGGCTTCCGTACAGTGCCGTTGTCCCGCTCCCGTTCGAGGGCGCGAACCTTGCGGATCACCTCGGCCTCGGTCTTCGCCTGGACGTGCCGCCGGTCCGGCTTCCCGTTGTCCTTCACGCCGACCGTCACGCGGCCGTGCCAATAGCCGTCACCGCCCTTGTAAATGCTCGATGCGCCATTCGGCTTACGTCCCATTGGCTGTCTCCTTTCGTCAGGCGGCGCGGTCGAGGTGGTTCGGCTCGGCGAGCAGGTTCCGCACGTACTCGTCGAGGCAGAACGTCGGCACCCTCCGGAGACGGCCGATGGTGACGGTGCGGATCTGGCCGGCTTTGATGAGGGCGTACATGGTGGTGCGGCCGATCCCGAGTCGTTGGGCGGCTTCTTCGATGGTCAGGACGACGCGAGTTTCTGGCGTGGGCACGGCTTCTCCCCGTTGTTCCGTCGTGTTGAGAGCGCCGGTGGTGGGCGTTCTCGTCGGGCGAGGGTCAGTTGCTAGGTGCGGCAGGCGGATCGATGACGGCCGCTAGGGCGGGCGGCTGAGATCGCCGTAGGGCCAAGATTTCGAGCCGGCCGGGGTGATGGCATGGGCCGGTTCGGCTCAGGGGCTCTCAGCGGGCCGGTCTGCGCGGGCCGGTCGCGGTGGTCGGCGCTCGTTGCGGGAGGGGCTGAACCATCTCCGCATCTCCGCATCTCCGCAAACATGGCCGTGAGCTGGGCGAATGCTTGCGGAGATAGAGCGGGGTGGTGAGGGTCATCTCCGCAAAGAGCCGGGATCTCCGCAGTTGGTTGCGGAGATGCGGAGATCGATGAACCTCTTTGGTCTGATCTCCGCAGAGTGTTTCCCCAGGTGGTGAGGGGTCGGTGCGGCGTTGCGGAGATGCGGAGATGGTTCAGCGGGTTTACCCCTCGTGCCGCTCCACCCAGAACACGGACCGGTCACCTCGGTCGTTGCGGCCGGCACGCACGACGTGCTCACCGCGCCACCGCCCGGCCTGCCCGGTCAGGAGCCGGCCGAGTTGCAGCGGGTTGGGTAGCCGGCCGTTGTGGGTGGTGATGAACTGCCCATCCCACGGGTCGTTGACGTCGCTGCCGAGGTGCATGGGCTCGCCGTCTTGCCGCAGTTCGGCGGCGGTCATCGCACGGCCGCCGTGGCGGTCGTGCCAGCAAGTGAGGAACGCGCGCCAGCGCGTTTCGTCTTCATCGATCTCACGAATATCGGCCGCGTTGGTCAGGAACCCGTCGATGCCGTGATGTGCCAGGAACCCGCCGAGGGCTTGCGCCCACGGGGTGAACTGCCGCATCGACAACCCGCTCACTCGGGGTGCGCCGCGCCTTGTCCAGTCGAGCACCAGCACGAGCAGGTGCCACAGGACGGTGAGTTGGTTGGCTGGGTCGGTGATCCACTGGTCAAGGTGCGGAATGCCGAACCCGCGTTGGTCGCGCAGCTCGGGGCGGGGCATGTCCGGGTCGAGGCGCACCCGCACCGTGCGGGAAGCCATGTCCCCGCCGACCTGGAGGTTGTTGCCGGTGGCCATCCACAGCCGGTCGTTGACGGTGGCGACGTTGCGCGACGCCCCTAGCTGCCGGTCGGACCACACGCCGGAGGTGACGAGCTGGGCGAGCACGGCCGAGTCGATGACGGTGCCCTCGGCCAGGTTGTCCCAGATCACCACACCGACCTGCTCGGCCAGCACCGCCGTGATGGACTTGCGCAGTTCCTCATCCGAGTAGGCCCAGGTCATGACCCGTTGGCCGTAGAGCATCCCCGGCCCGGCCGTGAGGATCGTCTTACCCGATGACGGCATGGTCGCGTCGATCAGCGCGAACGGCGTCAGGGAGCGGGTGAAGTGCCGCAGGATCGGCGTGGCCAGCAGCGCCACGTAGTTCGCCCGGTCAGCCGCGGACGCCCACGGGAAGTCCCGCAGGAACCGGCCGAGCAGGAACGTGCGCGCCTCATCGACCTGCTCCGGGGTCGGTTCGTCCGGCACCGGAGGAAGCGCCACCTTGGATGCCAGGTAGAGGCCGGTCGCAGGGTCGTAGCCGGGCTGTTGGAGCAGGGTGCCGTCCCGGCGCAGAACCGGGGCACCGATGATCCCGCGCAGCGGCGGCACGCCCGGCCACGTCTTCCCGGCCAGCACCGAGGACAGGATGTCCCGGGGTGGGGTCACCTCGTCTTCGTACATTTCGGGGTCGCCGGTGTCGCTCTTGCGGGTCTTGAGCCGGTACACGTAGGCGTGCTCGGCAAGCAGCCCGGCCAGCCCGGCAGGGTTGACCATGCTGGCCGACACCGGCAGCGGCGAGTCCTCATCGGCGGCGGTGGCCAGCCCACCGGAAACGGCCTCCATGTGCACCAGGGAACCGGCGGACACGTAAGTGTCGGGGAGCAACCCGTCGACCAGCGCCGCTTTGAGCACGCGGATCGTTTCGGGGCCAGAGCCGATCTGCAACCGGGTCGTCATGCCGCAGCCCTCCCCACCCCGGCAAGGGTGCGCGGGTTGCGCGCCCCGGTCCGCAGCCCCGACGCGATCGTGCGCGCGACCTCCCCAGCCGGCAGGCCGAGCGACAACGCGGCCGGTTCCAACACGGCGCTCACGTCGGCGGCGGTGAGCGCACCTCCCGCCACGAGCTGCCCGAGCGCCACGGCTGAGGCGAACAGGGCGTGATTGCGCTGCCCCTCCGGGGCGGCGGTGAGGTGGCCGACCTGCCGGCGGATCGCTGCCGCGAGGTACGCGCCGCGCCGATCGGCCGGCAGCGCCACCGGGGCCGGGCGGTGCGCGGGTCGCGGGGCGGGGGCGAGCAGCCCAGCCACCCACGCGGGCAGTGGCGCGGGGTCGCAGTCCAACGCCACCGCGTACGGGTGGCCGGCGGCGGTGCTTGCGGCGCCCACCACGTAGCCGCCGTGGGCGCGAGTGTCGACCTTCCAGCCCAGCCCGCCCCGGTCGCCGGTCGTGTTGCGCAGCTCCGGGCCGGCGGGGTGGCGGTAGTAGAGGTGACTGCCGCCGCTGGCCGTGGTCACGGTGTACGTGGCGTCGATACCGCCGTGCCCGGCGGCGAGGGTGGCGAACACGTCCAGGCCGTCACCCGCCCCGGCCCACTGCGGCGGCGGCGTGTCGTCGGCGTGCTTGGGCACGTCCAGGTCGACCACGACCAGCCCGGACGGGCCACACGCTATGCCGATGCCGTAGGGGCGGGTCGACCACGCCCGGCGGATCCGGCCGGGGTCGGTGGTGGCTCGTTCCTCCCAGCCGACGTGACGGCCGGCGACGCGGCAGCGCGGGTCGGTACGAGGGCAGCGCTCGGCGGTGCAACGGTTCGGGAACGCGGGCCGCTTGGCCGCATCCGGGTTGTCGGGCCGGTCGTCGGGACGCAGGGGAAAGACGTGCCAGCCGCGCGCAGCGTGCGCGAGCGCGGCGGTCAACAGGTCAGGCATGGGGCATCTCCCAAAGGTTCGGGGGAATCGGGTCAGGCCGGACGGCGAGCAGCGCGGGCGGCCGTGAGGTCGATCAGCGCGCCACCGGAGGCGTCCGGGGTGCCGGTGGGCCGCTGCCGGGCGGCGGCGACGCTGAGGCGTAGATAGAGCCGGTAGCGGCCCGCGTCGGCACCGGTCAGCGGCCGGCGGGTGCCGTGCTGCGTGAGGTGCCCGGCGTCGACCAGCGCGGCGGTCGCGGCGTCCAGCTCGGCCGGCGTGCCGGTGAGCCACACCTCCAACCCGGACAACCGGGCGTCACGCGGCGACGGCCCATCGTGGCGTGCAGCAGACATCAGGCGGCCCGCCTCGGTCGGGGACGGCCCGCAATGGCGGCGCGGGTCACGGCCTGGCGCAGGTCACCGAGCAACCCGACCAACTGCCGCCGCGCCGCCACCTCGCCCGGCGCGAGCGCAACCCTCACGCGGACCTCGGCGTGTTCGCGGCCGGCGGCGGTGCGGACCCTGACCAGGACGGCACGGGAGCGGCCGGGAATGTCGACCACGATCTCTTCCGAGCGGTGCTCGCCGAGGCCGCAGCGGTGGTCTTTGCCGCACCAATCGGTGTGCCCGGCGCGGGCGCGGCGGTTCATCGGTTGGCCTCGGCGCGTAGGCGGTGAAAGTGGTTGTAGACGCGTCGTCCGGTGCGCAGTCGGTGGCCTCGGTCGCAGCGCCGGCAGGCACGCGGGCGGTGGAGCACGCGGGTGGTGATGCGGCCGGTGCCGGCGCACCGCTGGCAGGTCTTGACGGGCTTGACCCAACACAGCCCGGCGTAACCGAGCGTGATCAGGGCGGGGATCGCGGCGAGGGTGATAGCGGCGGTCAGGTGGGGGTTCACAGGTGCCTCCCGGGCCGGTTTTTGGGTGCACGGGGCCGTGAGCTGCTATCTGCTAGGTCGCAGCTCATGATTCGGATCGGGTGCTAGCGAGGGTGCTAGCGCTAGCAGGACGGGCCGCTAGCGCTAGCACCCCCAGAGGCGGTTAGCTGGCGGACCGCTTGCGGTCACGCTCCGCAATCGCGGCGAGCACGTCGGGGTGCTTGATGCCGCGTCGGGTGGTGGCCTTGCCGTCGATGCGCCGGCCCACGTCGGCGACCTTCACGAGCGGGTGGGGCTTGAGCGCGGTGGTGAGCTGCGCGGCCTCCCACCCGCCGTAGACGTCGGGTCGCAGCTCGACCAGCAGCGCACACAGCGTCTCGTTCCACACCGCCTTCTCATCGCCCGGCCAGACGCGGGCGAGGTCGCCGAGGACGTCGGCGACCGGGGCGACGTCGCGGGTTTGCTCGTCCAGCTTCGGCAGTGTCCCGGCCGTGGTGCGCAGCGCGACGGCGCGGGCGACGATGCGGGCGGCGGCGGTGGTGTCGACGTAGAACGACCGAACCGCCGACGCCTTCGCACCGAAGCCGCGCAGGATGCCCCACCCGGCCTCGGCCACCGGCTGAAACACGGTCGCCCGGTAGCCATTCTTGTACGCCGACGTCCCAAGGATCATGTCGTTAGCGGTCTGGTCGGCCACGGACAGGCAGAACCGGGAGTTGACGTTGCGGGTGATGCCGGTCGGCAAGCTGTCCTTGTCCGGGATCTGCGTCCCGATCAGGATGATCACACCCAACGCCCGGCCGAGCTTGATGACCTTCTCCAGGATCTCTCCGGCTTCCTTGCCGTACTTGCTGGTCATCAGCTCTTGCAGCTCATCGAACCACGCCACCAGCGGGTGAAGGCCCGATCCCTTGAGCGACGCCAGTTCCGGGGTCACCTTGTTCTCGGGAGCCTTGCCCAACCGGGCGTAGTGCTCGATGCGCTTGGAGCGGCGGCGGCACTCTTCGTACAGCCACTCGATGAAGGCGAAGCAGCGGGCGAGGGTGTCGTCATCGAAGCCGTTGCCGTACTCCGCCATCACCGGCTCAAGCACCGCGAAGTCGCCAACGCCCTTGAGTTCGTAGCCTCGGATTTCGGTGCGGGCGTCCAACGCGGCGGCGAGGATCAGATCGCGTAGCGCGAATGTCTTGCCGCTGCCGGGCTGGCCGCCGAAGAGGTAGTTGCGGAACATCAGGTCCACCGCCACCGTGTCGAGGCGGGGCGTGGTGGCGAACGGGAACGCCTTGAACACGTCCACCTTCGCTGACTCGGACAGCAGCGGCCACGCGGGTTGCTTCATCTGCGACGCCGGCTCGTACCCGACCCACAACGCCAGCCGGCCCGTGTGACCGGGTGCCGGTTCGGGCCATACCTGGTCGAGGGGCAGCCGCATCGCCGACGCCAACCGGCCGCGCCGGGCGACCACCTCGGCGGCCTCCACCCCGTACGGCAGGTCGACCACGGCCAGGTGCCCGGGGCCGTCGCGGTGAATGTCCACCGGGAACGAAATGGCCTTGGGGTCCTTGGCAACCGCTGAGTTGATCGCGGCCATCTGCAACGAGGTCAACGCCCGGCGGACCAGCTCGGCGGTCAGCTTGCGGTAGCGGGTGCCCTCGGTGACCCGGTCGGTGAGCGGCTTGTCCGCCGGTCGCCCGAGCGTGGCCAGCAGCGGCACCACCGCCGCGAGAGCGACCCATCGCCACCACGGCGGACCCACGGTGAGCACGATCGCCCCGGCGACAGTCGCGCCGGCACCGAAGGCGAGCACCCACCACCGCCACACCGATTGGCGCTGCCGGCGGGCGTCGAGCTTGAGCCACACGTCGGCCTCACCACGCGACGCGGCGGCCTGCCGCAGGTGCCAGTTGCCCTCTTCGGCACTGGCCCAGTGCACCGCCCGACCGAGGCCGCGGAACAGCCCGACCGGTGCCCACACAGCGGTTTTCGCCGCGTACTTCGGCAGCCGCACCACGTGGTAGGCGGTCACGTAGCCGGCATCCTTCGATTGGTGCCGCACGGCGGCGCGCATACCGCGCCACGAGCGCGCCCACTCGGCCAGGATCGGCCGGCGCTCCCGCTGCCGGGCCAACACCTCCGGCGGAATGTCCTCAGCCGCGTCCACCAACCCGCCGACGCGTTCCGGCCCGTCGTCGACCGTCTCGGCGTCGTCCTGCTCCGTGTCGTCCGCCTCGGCCGGCGGTCGGGGGCGGGGCACCCGGCGGGCGCGGGCGTCGTCCAGGTCGACCACCTCGGCACCCTCCCCGGACGGGCTGGTGAGGTCGTTCTCGGCGGCCTGCCAGTCGAAACGGTCGCCGGGCTCGTTGTTCGGGGCGCTCATCGGGACTCCTTCCCGGTGCGGATGACAGCGATCGGGGCGCACAGACGGCCGTAGGCGTCGATCCCCCACGGGGTGGTGCGGATCAGACGGCGCTCGGCGAGGGCGGCGGCAACGGCGGTGAACTCTCGCTCATCGGGCCGGTCGTACTCCTGCATGCGGATCGGCAGGTCGACCCACTCGGTGCCCTGGTTGTAGTCGATGAGCAGGATGTATCCGCCGCTCGCGGCGGGAGCGATGGTGGCGCGCAGCGGCGTGCCGAGCCAGATCGGGCGGCGGGGCCGCAAGCGGGTCGCTGCTTTCCGCAGCGCTCGCAAGGGTGACAACATCAGTGATCTCTCCTGAAGGTCTAGGTGCCGGATGGGAGGGCCGGCGGCACGGCATCGGTTTCCAGGCCAGGGGCCGTGCCGCCGGGCGGAACTAGTCGTGCGTACGCACCAGGTGCGCGAGCGCGGCGCCCATGCCGAGCACCGCCACCGGCAGGCACGCCACGGCGGTAGTGATCCACCACGGGGCCGACGTGACCCCGGCCGCTTCGAGCAGGTGGTAGGCGACCTGACCGAGTGCGCCGATGGCGAGGGAGCCGAGGGCGGACCACTTGGCGAACCGGCGTGCCCGCTCGGGCACCCGGCCGGACAGCCACACGTAGAGGGCGTACGCGCCGTAGGTCTCCACGCCGATCGGGAGGGTGATCGCGCTGTTGATGGAGAAGCTGTCCCAGATGCCCGGGAGCGGGTGCACGATGCCGAATCCGGTGAGTCCGCCGAGGCCGACCCACCCGGACCAGATGGCGACGAACGCGGGCAGGGCCAGCAGCACCACCGGCCACACCACCGCCGACCGGACCGGCGTGGGCGGGGCGGGCGTGTCCGGGCGACTGACCGGCGCGACCTGCTCGACCGGCTCGGGCGGCGTGATCTCCGGGGCGGGCGTCGGGTCCGGCTCGACCGGCGGGGCGGCCTCGGGTGCGACCGGCGCGGGTGCCGGGTCCGGGGTGCCCGGGTCGGTGGCGTCGGCCGGCGGCGCGGCGGGCTCGGTCTTGAGCAGGGTCAGCAGTTCGCCGGCCTTCGGTGCGCCGATGCGGAACTCCCGCATGAGCCGGTTGCGCGACGGGAACGCCTCCCCGTCCGGCAGGTCCAGCGCGCGGGCCGCCGGAAGCAGGTCTTCGATGGGTTGGGGGTAGCGGGTGCCGTTGATGGTGGGGGCGGTCATGCTGCGTCCTCCTGGGGGAAGGCGCACGCGAGGCATTCGCCCAGCGAGCGCGGGATGAAGTACGGCCGCACCGTGTGGCAGGTACGGCAGGTCCGGCGGGCCGTGAGCGCCTTGCCGATCGCGGCGCGCTGCGCGGGGGTCGCGGTGCGCTTGGGCGCGGCGAGGTCGAGGCGGTAGAGGTAGGCGGTGCGGGTGCCGCCGATCCCTTGCCAGAGGATCTGAGCGGCGACGGGTTGACCGCCGGGGCGTAGGCCGGCGGCGGTCAGTTGGCGGCGGGTGGCGTAGCCGGGCGGGGCACCCTTCCACCAGTAGGTAGGGATGCCGAACCTTGCTCCGTCCGGGTCGAAGTAGGCGGCGCGGATGCGGGCCATCAGGCCGCGCGGCGCGGGTCGGTGCGGGTCGCGGTGTCGGTGGCGGCGCGGGTGACGCGGGCCTCGGCCCGGCGCAACCGACGCCAGTCCAGCGCGGTCGGGCCGCCGTGGTCCTCGGCGTAGATCAGGGTGATCTCGGCGTCGAGCAGGTCCAGCTCGGCCGCGATCAGCGGCCACTCCGCGTCGATCGCGGCCAGGTCGCCAGCGGTCGGCTCGGCGGCGGCGGTGGTGGTGGGGAGATTGGTGATCACTTCGATCGGTTCCTTCCGGAACGGCGAGAACGCACAGCCGGCGGACAGGACCGGCAGTGACGCTCATCGGGTGCCAGCGGGGCGAGCCGGTCGCACCGGTTGCAGGTACGCCACACGGCGCTGCTCTTGGTAGTCACTCGAACGGCAGCGAAGACGCTCACGGTCATGACGGCTCACCTCCACAAGCGGGATCAAGGACGGAAAACCCGGGAAGGCCGCGCACCAGAACGGCGCGACACCCCACCCCGGGGCATATGCAGAGAGGCAGAAGACGTTCCGCGCGCCAAGACCCGACCCGCTCGGCCCGCTCGCTCGGGATCTACCGAGGTCGGCCACCGTGTGACTCAAGGCGGGAATACCGCAAGCCAGATCAAACGCGGCGCTTCTGCTCTGAAGTTCTCAATGAACGACCGCACAGCGGGACGTAGGCGCGCAGTGCTGTTACGCACTGCCTTCCCCGGACCCCAACTGACGAGATACAGCGTGGCGTTGTATTCGTGACGCTACAACGCCACGTTGTATTCGCGCAAGCACCTGTACCGCGTAGGCTTGTACTGATGACTGACGCCGACCTGCCCGCCGACTGGTGGACGACAGACCACGTACGCACCTACCTCGCCTCGGTAGGTGCCCCGATCAGTCGCGCAACCTGGGCTTCTTACGTCTCACGCGGGCAGGCTCCCGCGCCTGACCGGATGTTCGGCCGGTCCCCGGCGTGGCAGCCCGAGACGATCCGGAAGTGGCAGGCCGAGAGGCCGCGTAAAGGCACCACCGGCTAGGTCGGATCATCTGGTGCCTCCTGTCCTCGGCTCCCGTCTGCGGCGGCACCTTGCTCGCCTGCCAATGAGACTGCCCGCCGAGCAGCGATCCAGGCAGGTCCTACGCACGGACACGAAGGACACGCCCTATGTCCACTGAGGTCCCACGGCAGTACAAGCCCAATCTCGTGTTGGTCAACCGCAGGAAGGCGGCCGGCTGGGAGTCGCGCAAGCGCGCTGCGCGAGAGCTGCACCGCGTCGGCCAACAGCGCGGCATCCGCGAGACACCCACAGTCGAGGCCATCGAAAAGGCGATGTACCGACACGAGACCGGGCGCGTAGCGGTCACCGACCCGATCTACCGGCAGCTCTACTGCCTGGCGTACGACGCAAAGCCCCACGACCTGTTCGGCGAACTGACCGGCAACGCCGAGGACCGGCCGCATTTCACGGCACGGTCTCACAAGTTCGTGACGGCGTTCGTCGGCGCTGAGGGGGCCGCCCGGTTGCGGGAGAGCGCAGGCTGCACGCCGGCCGTGAGACAGTGGCACACCTGCTACTCGGCACCAGTCGAGCACCCGGAAGGCGACTGCACCCTCTACGTCTGGCCGTGCGGGTCGGTGGTCTTCCACCTTGTCGAACCTGTGCAGTTGTCCACGATCGCGGCACTAGCCGCGTGGCGGGTCGCCTCCTATGGCGACAACATCAAATGGGCTATCGATTACCTCGCGCCCACCGCGCCGGTTGCGGATGAGTCTGCGGTGTACGTTCTCGGTGCTCATTGGGTTGTTGAGCCTGCATGGCCGGCAGAGCTACTAGGAACCGCGCTCCGCATCATGTCGACGCCGAAGGTGTTGTTGCACCGCGATCGGCCGATGGACGACGAACACTTGGCGCATGCCGAACTGGTCGAGCAGTTGTTGCTAGCCGAATCGTACGATCACGCAGGCATCGAATCATTCGGCGTACCGGGAATCTCTGCGGGCTACGCCTCATGGTCCGGAGTCGTGTACCACCCGATCTCTGCCGAGCGCTCCCTAACCGAGTCCGAGATAATCTCGTGCGAGCTTGCGATTCAATCCATGTGGGCATATAGCGACGCGATCGGCCGCCAGATAGAACAGGGGCGAGACCCACAGGTGCCGCCGGAACATGGATGGCGCTACCTTCGGGGAGTGCGCTCCCGGCTTGCTGTTTCCCGCCTACGGGAGACCGGACAGCATCAGGCGATGCGCCGAGCAATCCTGCGAACGTGTGACCTAATGCCAGCACTAGACCAAGCCATCGAAACCCTCCGTGATACGGATCGAGGTTGAGCCAATGACATCCGGTCGCCCTGTACTTGTCGTAACCGACATGCAAAACGGCTTCGTACGAGAGCAGTCAGCGCACATCGTGCCTGTCGTCGTCGACCTGGTACGCCGCTGGCAGGCAGCCGGCGGCGACACGCTTTTTACCCGGTACCTGAACTACCCTGGCAGCCCGTTCGAGCGCTTCTTCGGATGGCGGAGACTCCAATCATCTCCCGATACCGACATCGTGCCCGAACTGCTGCCATATGCCGAGCGAGGGGCAACCCTTGACAAGAAGATTTACAGCCCCTTCACTCCTGAAGGTGCGCGGCTGGTCGAACGGCGAGGCTGGAAGGAACTCTATTTTTGCGGGATCGCGACTGAGAGTTGCGTGCTGAAGGGCGCGGTTGACGCATTCGAGCGTGGCTTAACTCCGTGGCTAATCGCCGACGCGTCCGCCAGCCATGCCGGCACTGCGGCCCATGACGCGGGCCTGCTGGTTGCTCGACGCTTCATCGGCCCCAAGCAGGTCATAACGAAGGCAGACATCCCGGAAGATCTGCTAGCAGGCAGAGTGCTGTAGACGGGCACTACTGCCCTGACCGGCCCAATAGGGAGAGGGTGGAGAGCCGCAGCTCTCCACCCTCTCCCTATTGAACTAGGCGCTATACGCTGAACAAGGGAATTGCATCTTCCGAAATAGCGCCGGTGTCAGCACTCTTTCGCCGGGAGGCACTAGGCACTTCACCTGAGGCAACGTTCCGTACGGGAATGCGAGATGTCGCCGCTTCAAATATCGGCAATGGCACCCGGCACTCCCGAGCCAAAGCTACGGGGGTATAGCCACCTTCGGTCAGCAGTTCCCTACCTTTAGGGAGAGCCGAAGGACTCTCAACAGCCGGCATTGGGCCAGGCTCCCGGCGTCGCCACCCTCGGGCGGATAGCGTGGTCATGGCGTTCTCATACGTAGAGGCACTCATGACACCGAGTTGACGTGCCCGATAGAGAAGCGCCTGCATGCTCACCCGCCACTCGTCCTTTAGAACCATCAGGCTTCGCCAGTCAGCTTTGCGTGGCAGTACCTGAACTATTTCCTCCGCTGGCATAAGGAACTCTGCGGCGAACCGGTTCGCCTGATCCTCCACGATCCGATCGCCTGGTTCCGCCTCAGCATGCATGACTAGGTGACCAAGTTCGTGAGCTACGTCGTACCTCTGACGGTAGTAGTCGTCCTTAACGGGATTCAGCAGCACTATGGGACGAGCCGGCTCGCTGAACGAGAAGGCATCGACGGATGCTGCTTGCGGGGTGGAAAAAACCACGAGAATGCCGTGGTTTTCCACTAGGCGCACCAAATGCCCAATAGGGCCGGGTGGTATCCGCCAAAGCAGCCGGAGGCGGCGAGCCGCCGCCTCCGGCTGACTTAGATCCATGCAATCTAAAGCAACAGGGATCTCAGGCACGTCGCAGTCCGGGAATTCAACGTGCCGACCAAACACCGTCGCGATATCGTTCACAAGCAGCCCATACGCGTACGCTTGATCTCGCGTGATCTGCGGCGTAGATCGCAACGACCTAAAATGTGGTGCAGGCAAACTGCCTCTATCCCCATCTCCGGCCAGAAAGAAGGCTGGCTCCACACCAAGCGCTAGGCATAGTTGGGCCACAGTAGCAGGGGCCGGACGCTTTGTGCCGTTCTCGTAAGAAGAAACGGCGGTAGGCGTCTTTCCGATCAGTTCGGCAAGTCCGTTCTTCCTCAGTCCAGAAATCTGGCGGGCAATAGTCAGACGCCTGCCGCTAAATAGGCGGGCAACGTCGAGTAGTTCGAGGGCGGGAGGCTTGGGGGAAGTCATTATCCCTCGTTCTGTGCTGAATTTTCTTGGATGTTCTTGTTACGCAGACGAACGGGCACATCCGGTACGCCAATGTCGGCGATCCGATCGGGCGTACGCGAGTCCGGAATTCCTCTGCCTCCATTACGGGGGCCTTGGCCCGAACCACCGTCATCCTCCAGGATATCCGCGCACCAGTGCCAAGCAGTGCGGCGGCGCTGCCTGATCTTCGGCCGGCCTAGGTAGAACTCGGGCATGCCGAAGTCCAGATCAATACCGTGTGCCACAACCAAAGTGGTGGAGTCGTCGCTATTAATTGCATCAACAGTCATCATGATCTGGAATATCTCTTCCAGGCCAGACGGAATTTCTAGCGGGAGCTGGCCCGGATACGGCTGCGACGCGGCCTTCCGCTTGGTCGGGCTCTTCCATCTCATATACTTGACCTCGCCGGCCTTAGTCGAGGCGAGTAGCCAGCGCCAGCGCCCGAGCCTCCAACCTGGAGAGCCGTTCAGGTCCGCTTGCACCACGGTGCCCGGTGGAATTTTGGGCCTGGACCGGAACTCAGCGTCGCTGATACCTGCCGCAACGATGTCAAGGCCAGCATCCGCTTGCTCTGGTGATTCAACGAAGTACTTGCCGCAGGAGAAGACGCGATCGAGTCGGTCGCACAAAAGCTTGTGAGCGACAGTGCCGACCGTTGTCTGGTCGTGACCCGTCTCGGGCTCGTAGTCGCGCCAGGTCCTCTGGTACGCCGAGCGACGCGCCCACTGCAACCCGGCAAGAACACCGGCGGCCTCTAAATCCGCCAGCACTTCTTCCTGCTCATCCATGCCGAGGAGACTATCTGATCTCCAACTTTTTTGCGCTCACTGAACCGATGTGACTCCGGTCACAGGTTCCCGCCACCACCAAACCTGTGCTAGCGCCCGCCTACTGCCGGCCGGTCGACTAACCCGTCCGTAGTCTCAATCATCGTCTCGTTCGTCTACGTACGCGGCCGTCCGGCAGGCTCCCGTTACGGGCTAAGCCTGCCGCCTGAGACGGCCGCAGCCCCAGGCGAACGCGAGACGACAGACTTGGAAAGCGTGTTGGGTTTACACCCTCACGAGTTCGAATCTCGTATCCTCCGCTCGCTTGAGCAGGAAAAACGACAGGGCCGGCCCCCACGGGACCGGCCCTGAGTCGTCTCTACGCTCGCCCTCGTCTCACTTGCCATGGTCCGGCCCGCCTGGTTGCTCGCGGCCGGCCGCTCGGCCAGATCGCTGGCGGCTGTCATGAATCGCAGAGATCAGCTCTCCCCGTCACTCGCGCGCAGACACAGGCTGATCTTTTGTCGCACTCCTGACGCTACGTAGTATCAGACCTTCACTTCAGTAAGGATGACCCGGATTCCGCAGGCCAGGTGGCCGCCGCCATTGACCTGCTCGCCGAGGAAGGCCCGGCCCTCGGGCGGCCCCTCGTTGACCATGTGAAGGGCTCCGACTACAAGAACATGAAGGAGCTCCGGCCGGGCTCGGCGGGGGATACGGAGATCAGGATCCTGTTCGCCTTCGACCCCCAGCGGGAGGCCATCCTCCTGGTCGCGGGTGACAAGGCCGGCAACTGGAAAGGCTGGTACGAGACCAGCATCCTCGAAGCGGACCAGAAGTTCACCGAGCACCTGCGAGAGCTGAAGGGACAACGCTGATGGCACGTAGCTGGCGGGACGTTCGCTCCCGCGCCGACCTGAACGAGACCACCGTCGAGCAGCACAAGGAGCGGATGCGCGGCGAGGTCCGCGCCGCGCGCCTGCGCGAGATGCGCGAGCGCAGGGGCCTGACCCAGCAGCAGGTCGCTGACCGCATGAAGGTGTCGCAGCCTCGCGTCGCGGCGATCGAGAACGGCGAGTTGCCGAAGGCCGAGGTCGGCACTGTTGTGCGTTACATCAGGGCCCTCGGCGGCAACGTGGAGATCGTCGCTGACTTCGAGGGCGAGCGGGTCACCCTCAGCTGAGTGGGCAAGAGACAGACACGAAGGGGCACCGCTTGCGGCGCCCCTTCGGCGTTCCATGGCACTCCTCACCCGGTGCCCAACTGGTCCCGCCGCCGCTTCAAGTACGCCGTCTCCGCGCTGTTCCCCGCCAACTCGATCGCCCGCTCGTACGCCTCCCGCGCCTCCCCACCCCGCCCGATCCGCCGCAGCAGCTCGGCCCGCGTCGCGTGGTACGCGTGATATCCCTCCAGCGGCAACCCGTCCACCTCGGCGAGCGCCACCTGCGGCCCGTCCAGTTCGGCGACCGCCACGGCCCGGTTGAGTCGCACGATCGGCGACGGGTCGACGCGTACCAAATGGTCGTAGAGCGCGGCGACCTGCGACCAGTCGGTGTCCCGCGCGTCGCGGGCGTCGGTGTGTACGGCGTTTATCGCGGCGAGGATCTGGTAGCGGCCCGGCGGCCGTGCGGCGGCGATGCACGCGCGGACCAAGGCGTGGCCCTCGGCGATGAGGCCGCGGTCCCAGGCGCTGCGGTCCTGCTCGGCGAGGACGACGAGTTCGCCGGTCGCGGAGACCCGGGCGGGCCGGCGGGCCTCGGTCAGCAGCATCAGAGCCAGGAGACCGGTGACCTCGTGGTCGTCGGGCAGCAGCGTACGGACCAGCCGGGTGAGCCGGATCGCCTCGCCGGTCAGGTCGGCGCGCACCGCCTCCTTGTCGGGGTCGGAGGCGAGGTAGCCCTCGTTGAAAACCAGATAGAGAACGGCGAGCACGCCGGTGACGCGGGTCGGCAGGTCCTCGCGGGACGGCACCCGGTACGGGATCCCGGCCGCCTTGATCTTCGTCTTGGCCCTGGTGATCCGCCGGCTCATGGCGGCTTCCTGAACCAGGTACGCCCGGGCGATCTCCGGCACTGTGAGTCCGCCGACCAGGCGCAGCGTCAGCGCCACCCGCGCTTCCATGGCCAGCGCCGGATGGCAGCAGGTGAAGATCAGGCGGAGCCGGTCGTCGTCGATGACACCGAGCGGTTCCGGCACGTCGGTCAGCATCAGCGCCTCCCGGTGCTTGTCCTCCCGCCGGCTCTCGCGCCGGATCCGGTCGACGGCCCGGCGGTACGCGGTGGTGGTGAGCCACGCGCCCGGGTTCGGCGGTACGCCGTCGGCCGTCCACCGTTCGACGGCGGCGGCGAACGCCTCGGCGGTCATCTCCTCGGCCACGTCGAGATCGCCGATGCGCCGGGCGAGCGTGGCGACCACCCGGGCCCACTCCTCGCGGTGGACCCGGGTCAGCACCTCGCCGACGTCTGTCACGCGCCCAGGAACGGCCGCAGCTCGACCCGCCTGTTGCACCGCTGCGACGCCAGCGCGGCGAGCGGGAGCGCCACGTCGAAGTCCGGGGCCTCGATGATCCAGAACCCGCCGACGTACTCCTTCGTCTCCAGGTAGGGCCCGTCGGTGAGCAGCGGGCTCCCGTCCCGCGCGTCCACCACCGTGGCGGTCTCGGGCGCCGCGAGGCCACCGGCGAAGACCCAGTGGCCGTCGGCGCGCAACCGCTCGTTGAACTCACCGATCGCGGCCATCTCCGCCTCGGTGGCCGAGCCGGTGGTGTCGTCGAGTACGGAGATCAGGTACTGCGCCATCGGTTCCTCTTTTACTATCGTCGGCCGCCGTCACCCCGGCTACGAACGCCTCCACCCCGATCCGACCACCTCCGCCGAGATCGACCAGGCGATTCTCGTACGCGAACGCCGAGGCCGCTGCCGACGGCGTGAGGACGGCCGACAATCGTCGGTATGGCCGACGAGCGTCCCCTGTACGAGCGAGATCCGGCAGCCTGGCAGGCCCACCTCGCCGAGGGCAACGCGCGGCAGCCCCGGAAGCGGGTGGGAGCCGACGTACTGCTGCGCAACGGTGACGGCGACGTCCTGCTGGTAGATCCGCGCTACAAGCCGGACTGGGACCTGCCGGGCGGCATGGCGGAGGCGAACGAGCCGCCGCACCTGGCCGCCGAGCGGGAGATGCGCGAGGAGTTGGGTCTCGAACTACGCGTCGGACCGTTGCTGGTGGTGGACTGGGTCGCACCGCACGGCCCGTGGGACGACAGCCTGATGTTCATCTTCGACGGCGGTGCACTGCCTCCCGCCGAGCCGTTGAAACCGGCTGACGGCGAACTGGCTGACGCACGATTCGTTGCGCTCGATGATGCGCAGGCGCTGCTTCGCCCGTACGTTTGGCATCGGCTGCGTCACGCGGTGGCCGCGCTGAGCGACGGACGCCCGAGGTATCTGACCAACGGAGCCACCTGAGATCGTCGTACACATGTTCCATCCACAGCCTGTGGACGCCGAGAGGACCGGATGAGTTACCAGCTCAGCGCCGTGGTCGCCGACGTCGAGCTGCTTCGCGAGCAGACCGCCGACCTGGACCACGCGGTGCTCGCCGCGCTCCGCCAGGACTTCGCGCTGCTGCCGGTGACCCCGCAACTGGTGCAGGAACTGACCGGCGGGCTGCCGGACTTCGCCACCGACGAGCCGCGCGCCGAGCGCCCGTTCCGGCTGGTGCTCTCGCCGCCGCTGGCGGAGGTGCTGGCCCGCTGGTCGACCAGCGGCCCGGTCGCGTACCTGGAGGCGGAGTTCGCGGGCGGGCTGGGCCACCAGTCGGCGGTGGTGTGGCTCGGCGGCGAGGTGAGCTGGGGGCCGCGGTACGACGCCGCGCTGGACCGGCCGCGTACCGAGTGGCCGATCAACACGGCGCTGGCCAGGCTGGGCGCGGAGCCGGGCGCGTGGATCGACCCGTTCGCCGAGCTGGGCCTGCACCTGGAGCGCGACACCGACGGCTGGCTGACGCACGGTCGGCGCGGGCTGTCCGCCGACTACTGGGACGAGCTGGCCGAAGAGTGGGAACTTCGCCAATCCGGCCAGCACCAGCAACCTCATCGCCCCGGTCCCGTTGGTGACTGGGGGATTGCATGAAATTACGACAATTCGGCTTTATTGCCGTACTGCTTGCTGCCGCATCAGTGGCGGGCAGCGGCGTTCATCCACAGTGGCCGGCCCGGCCAGTCGGCGCCGCCCAGGTGGTCAGCCTGGAGGGCCTGCGCGACGCGGAGTTCGGCGCCACCGAGGCGGACCTGACCCGCCGCGGCGTGCTGCGCGCCGACGAGGAGGCCTGCGGGCCCGCACTCGTCGGACACGGGGCGGTCAGCCCGATCTTCGTCGACGACCGGCTCGTCCTGCTCTGGCTGGACGACCCGATGAGCACACCCGAGGGCATCAGCGCCGGCACGCCGATCGGCGAGGTCCGCGCCGCGTACCCCGGCGCCACCGACCTGCCGGCGCCGCCCGGCAGTCACCGCTTCGCCGGGCTGCTCGCCCGCGACGGCGACCGCGCGTACCTGTTCCTGCACGACGGCGTCACCGTCCGCGAGATCATCGCCGGGTACGCGGACTGGGCCCGCCGCCTCTTCGACGAGGGCTACGGCCCCTGCTGACGACGAAGCGCCCGGGACAACCCGGGCGCTTGATCGATATGGCGGTGGCGGCGGGATTTGAACCCGCGGAGGGCGTAAACCCTCACACGCTTTCGAGGTCTGCGACACGACGTTCAGCCTCAACCGACCGGGGCCATGAGCAGGGCGGGAAAGCTGATCCGGCCTCCGACGGACGGCCTCGTACGTTGATGAAGGAGACCACAACTGAGACCAGCAGAGGTCAGTCGACTCGCGGCATTTACCCACCGGCGTCGCTGCGGAGTGGTAGACTGCCGACGCCTGCGACGCGTGAAGCGGAGCATGGTCGCCGAGGGACCTGGTCCCCCGGAAGGCAAAGTGGAGGCTCGCTTCCTCACGCTGCAGACCGTGCCGAGTGCCACGTTGCCGCCAAAGACCACATCGGAGCTCGCTCCGACAGGTTGGAGGGGACGCGCTCGACGGCCTCGGTCGTCCGACCTCCCGGGCACGGAATCCACACCAGCTGTGGCACTCCGGGAGCGGACGAGACGACCAGCACATTCATCGTCTTGACCTCCTTCCGCGTGCCCGAAACGTGCCAGGAGGCATCGAGATGACCACGACCACCGAAGAACTAGTCGCCGTCCACGACCACGTCCCGCCCCGACCCGTCAGTAAACTCCCGGAACTCGCGCCGATCGCCGCCCGCCGCAAGGCAGCCGACAAGCTGGTCGAGATCTTCAACCTCGACCCGGATGCCGCAGCGTGTATCGCGGAAGCGGTCGTCGATCCGGCCGAGCTGCGTCGCGCGATCGAGACCCCCACGCAGCTGGCCATCACCGGCGGCACGCTGTCCGCCGTGCGGGCTCGGGTATGGGCCCGCCGCACCCTGCCCGACATCCGCAACCCCCGGATCGGTACCGCCCGACGGCACCCCATCGCTGTCGAGCCGGGCACGGATGAAGAGTCCCGTTTCGCGCCGGTCGGCGACCCGACCAGCGACGGCATCACCCCTCATCTGAAGGTCGAGGTCGAGTCGGCCGAGCACATGCGCTGGGCGTCGGCCCTGGCGGCTCGCGCCGTATTGGAGGCCAACGACTGGCGGTACTCCATCCGCAACCAGGGGGTGCTCACTGAAGTGTGGCTCGTCGCAACCCAATACGCCCACACCGAGGACGGCAGCCCCGCGCTCTGGGCTGTTACCACCGCCGAGGGTTCCTCACGCACCACGGCCGCCCACGACATCCTCGGAGTCGGCAACAGCGTCGAGGCCGTTATGACGGCCGCATCGGACACGGTGATGCGTGGCCGGATCAAAGACCTCAACACCGCCTTCGAGCAGGGCCCCACCGGCAAGCAGTCCGAGGCGCTGCGCTGCGAAACCCTGCCGGCGCTCATCCTCGTCGGCTACCAGCCCCTCAGCGGGGGACCGGACAAGTTCTCGTCGGCAGTAAAGTCGCTTGTGGCGTTGCGCCACGTCGACGCGCCAAAGGCGTGGGGCGACGGCCCGGAGCTAGAATCCCTCGCCGACGAGGCGCTGGCGGTCATGGAGGACCGCGGCATCCTGACTCCGCTTCGGCGCAAATGGTTCGCCGGTTCGATCAGCCGCGCCCAGGCGAAGGCAGCCCACCTGCCCGTTGACCAGGACATCCGGGCTGCCGAGATCATCGCCCTGTTCACCAGCGACGACCAGGACGTGCGCGACGCGATCCGCGATGCCGTCACCCGCCAGTCGACGCGCAAGCGCATTACGAAGAACGTTCGGGTCAATCTCGCCGTTGCCCTGATGGTCCGGGCCGTAGCAGGCGAAGGCGCCAAGCCGGACCGGGTCCGCCGCTACATGCAGCACGGGTTCGTCGCCGTACGAGACAACTACTTCAAGCCCACGCACCGCGAGGCCGACGCCGTCCTCGCTGACGCCCTCGACGAGCTAGACCAAGACCCCGCCGGCGACCCGGGACCGGCCCGTCTTGAGCTCGCAGCCCGCTCCGCCTATCCGCTCATCGCCACGCTGTCGCTATGGGCGGACCGCGGCACACAGGGCAATCCCAACGCCGACGACCGGCGTAGGCCCGGCGAGGTTATCGACACCATGCTCACGTCGAGGCTTGGAATCCGGCAGCTGCACCGGGCGATCGTCGACCATCACGAGGGCCGCTCAACCCTGCGGGCGGTCAATGAAGACGGCAGCATTCGGCGCACCGAGGACCGCGCGCAGGACCAGACTCTCAACGACGTCTACCTGCGCTCGACCTTCCCGAAGCCGGGCTCGCCGCAGCGGCCGACCAGCACCGACACTCCAGACGACGCGCTGCGAGACGCGGCTGCACAGCTCGGTGCCGCCGTGCGGGCCGTCGAGGACGCCATGGCGGCGATCCGCTCGGTCAAGGCGCTCGACGGCAATGACCATGTCGAGACGGTCGGTGTCGACCGGAACCACGTGCGAGAGTGGAAGAACGTCCTAGACGCCGCGACCTCGGACCTGGAGTTCTGGGGCCGGATTTGGGAGCGGCGCAACCGCGGTGCCAGGTCCGCTGCACGTGGTGGTGACGGCTGGGAGAGCGAGTACGACGCGAACCTCGACCAGGCCGTCGAGGGGTGGGAGGACGAGGACAGCGAGGACTTGGAGGTCGTGCGATGACCCGGCTGCGCCTCGCGTCCCTCGCCGCCTATGCCGGGGACAAGCTCCGCCCGGGCGGACCGTTGGGGCCGATCCCATTTGGCAGTGGCATTCCGGCCGCGGCCCGTGCCCGTAACGCCGTCTACGTGGTGTGCGCCTGGTCCGGACAGGTCCTGTACGTGGGGTCCACCACGATCGGCGTGCGGTCCCGCTTCCTCCAGCACCTGCGCAACCAGCCGAAGACGCTCGACTGGTCAACCGTTTACATCATCCCGCTCACCGACGACACCTCGGTCGCGGACGTGCGCCGAATCGAGGGACGCGTTGGGCTCGCAGCGGCACCGCTGCGGAACAGGGCTCTGCCGCGGCTAGCCGCCCGCCGCTGATCCCGCTCGCGCCCGGAGAGGCCCAAGGCACCAGGCCGGTGACTTGGGTCTCTCCGTGGCCCCGCCTTCGGGGACCGAGCCGTCGATCTCCGCTTACGGGTCGGTTCCCGGTCCGAGGAGGTGGTGAAGTCCTGCAGAGGGACGTACTTGCAAACCTTCGCCGCGGTGCAGCGGCGCGACTCCCGTGCGCCGAGCAGCGGCGCAGTTCGCGTAGTAGTCGAGCCGCGATTAGCACAGGCGGCCGAGTGTCAGCCCATCGACGTGACCTGTTCCTCAACGAAGGCGATCTCGTTGCGGTCAAGGCTGTACTTGGCGCAGAGCTGGGCGTCGATCTCGGGGATAGTCCTGGTCCAGTCGATGCCAGATGCGGTCGTAAAGTCCTGCGCCGGGACGAACCGCCAGGTAGCGCGAGGATTGTGCTGGGTCACCTTCAAGATATAGAGCATGGCCCGAGCGAACTTCGTCTTGAGGTAAGAGAGGCAGGCCCGCGCCTCGACGTCTGTGTCGAACGCGCCGATGGTCAGGAACGTCTGGGTTACGGCAACGCCAGGTTCGACGACCTCTGGGGCCGCCATCCAGCCAAGCTTGTTGCTCTCATTCGCGGCTGGGAGCGCGACCTTGTACTTGTTGAAGCTCTCCGGGCCCGTGATGTAATCGCGACGAATCCATCGGCGGCAACGCTTGTTCTTAATCACGCCGAGGACCTGAACGTACTCATGATCGTCGGCGGGCCGGCTGTCGTAGAAGAGGAAGGAGAATTGCTCAAACGCGTTCGTATTGACCAGGGCGGTGTTGCCCTCCGGGCGCAGCTTGAGTGCCTCCGGGTGGTCCTTGTACAACTTGTCCGTGTAGCGGTATGAGCGTGAGCTAGTGATGCCCAAAGTCTCGATGAATGCCGTCCCTGACTCTCGCACTTTGTGCAGGATCGAGTTGAGTTCGTTGTACGCCGTGAACGTCTCGATCGGAGTGCCTGCACGCTCCGCGTCTCGGTACGTCACGGCGATCCCTGCGCGAATCTTGGTGCCTGGAAAGAGCTCCGAACTGTCTCGGACGTAGATCGGCACCGTAAGATGCGGGTCGGCGAGCATCTTCTCGTTCCAGGCCTTGGGCGTGAAACCTGCGTTGAACAGGAAGCGGGCCGGGGTGATTAGGACGACCTTCGTTCCTACGTCGTAGGCCGCGTCCATGAACCGGTGGTAGACCGGGGTGTCGCGGGTTCCCTCGCCCTGGGCCTCTTCCTGGTAGGGAGGGTTCCCGATGACGACGTCGAACTTCTTGCTCACGGTCAGCGTCCTTCCGTCAGCATGCGGTCAACCATGTTCTGGCGCTCCTCCGAGGTCATTCGGGCGAGGTTGCCGACGCTGAAGTGGCCGGAGTCCTCGATCCAGGCTTTGCGTTGCGGGACGCCGCCCGAGACAGCCTCGATGGTGATGCGGTGCAGGATCTCGTTGTGGCTCATCTCGAAGACCTGTGAGGTCAGGATGTGCCGCAGCCTGACGTCCTGGTCAGGGAACACACCGGTAAGGCCAGTGTCGAGGCGGCGCACCAGTTCCATCAGGAACAGTCCGGCGGTGGAGAACAGATCCGCGAAGGTCTTGGTTGGGTCGGTGAAAATGCCTGGGTTCTCGGCTTCGAGGGCGTCGACCATCAGCTTGACCACGGACTGTGGGGTGAAGACCAGAGATGTCTTCTGCTGCGGGATGTAGGCGAAGATGTTCTCGGTCTGCGCGTCGTCGAAGTAATCGGCCAGGGCCTCCTTCTTGTCCAGGAACTCCTGGACGGACTGGTCGAAGACCGCTTCGTCGAATAGGCCTGGGATCTTCGTGACAGTGCCGTTCTCATCGGTGACCTCTTGGCCGTCGCGCAGGAGGCGGAACTCGGCTTCGGTGATCCCTGTGATTTCCTTGAACACGTCGTCGGGCGTGTAGTCGTCGAAGTTCGACAGGCGAATGCCACGGTCCCCGTATGCCATGAGGAACATGGGAATCGTGCGGGCGAATCCTCGCAGGCGGGAGCGGGTGTCGTCCATCGTCTGGTTCGCGCGCTTCTGCTCCTTCTTGGTCTCCTCGCGCGTCACCACCTCGGGCACGATCGAGTCCATCGTCTCCTCGACGATGGCGAGGATGTTCGTCTTGAACGCCTTGTCCTGCTCGGCTCTCTTGGCCTCGACGACCTGGGCCTCGGCCTCGGTGGCCGCGTTCTTCAGCTCGTCTTCCAGATGCTTGCTGGCGATGTTGTGCTCGGTGTAGGCGCGCTCGACCTGGTCCTTCACGGCCTGCTCGGTGCGCTTCTCGTCGCGCTCGACCTGCTTGGTCGTGAGCCCGTAGGCCTCCATCAGCTCCTCGCGCTTGGCGCGGCTCTGCTCGGTCACCGCCTTCGCGATCTGCCTAGCGGCCGTGTGTGCAGGGGCATCGGGCTCGACGGTTGGGATGTTCTCGATGCGGTAGACGGGCTTGCCGAGCTCGGCGACCTTCGGGTTGATGACGGTCTCGACGTCGATCTGCACGTTGCCGTCCGGGTCGGTGACGGACGGCGGTTGCGGGATCTCAATGGGATCCGCCATCCTGGCCTTGCCCTGCTTTGCGGCCGGGAGCTTGTCAAGGATCTCCTTGATGTGCTCGGTGTACCGGAAGATCCCGGCGACATTCGCGAACAGCAGGTTCGACAGGAACCCTCGGCGCACGACCTCGCGGGCCTTGAACACCTGCGGGAAGGTCAGTACCTGGGAGGCGTCGAGCTCGATCATCCGGCCCTCGGCATCCTCGCCCAGGACCGGGAAGAAGTTCAGCAGCCGGCGGATGTTCTCCTGCCGCACGCCCTGGTCCCCGGAGGGGTTCGGGTGCAGGTTGTTGGCGAAGGCGTCGAAAATCGTCAGCGTGCGCTCGGGCGCGAAGTCGAAGATGTACGCGTTCTGCTTCTGGAACACGCGCCCGGCACGCTCGAAGGTGCAGGGGTTCTGCGCCCGGAACGCCGCCTGCATGTACTGGGCCGGGGAGGACAGGTCGGACAGCATGATGACCGCGGTCCATTCGGGCACCGTGACGCCCGTGGTCAGCTGTCCCACCGACAGGGTGATGGTCTTGCCGTCCGACTTCTCGGCCTCCGCAATGGCCGTGCGCACCTTGTCCAGAGACTTGCCGGCCGCGACGGGGTCGGTGTCGTCGTGGGAGCGTCCGTCGCCGGCGGCCAAGATGATCGTGTAGTCCTTGAAGACGTTGTGCGTCTTGAGCAGCTTCTGCAGTGCCTTGGCAGAGGCGACGCGGTTGAGCAGCCAGAAGGAGTGGCGGATCTCGTCTCGCAGCTCAGGCGTGGAGAACGGGTACTTCTCGTTGGTCGTCAGGCAGTTGAGGAACTTGATGATCTCGGCCTCGTGCTCGAAGAACCCATTGTCCTTGGTCGCGAAGAACTCGTTGAGGTCGAACGTGTAGTCGATGTTCGCCTCGTCCTCGTCGATGGCGACGCCCTCGGCCAGACGGTCGATGATCATCCGCGAGATCTGGTAGGTCAGCAGGTTGAGCGTCGGCAGCGCCGCATATGGGTTCTCCTGGCCCTCCTCCGCCCATTGCTGGCGGGCGGCCTGCTCATCCTCGTATGACCAGTTGAAGATCTGGTGCTGGTCGAACTTGCCGCGAGCCATTGCCTTGAACGGTGTGCCAGACAAGTGCAGCGTCCGTCTGCGCTTGATGTGGTCGAACGCGACGTCGGTCTTGGTGGTGTCGATGCCCTCGTGGGCCTCGTCGATCACCAGCAGGTCCCAGTCGGACTGGGCGATGTGCTTCAGCTTGTCGTACGAGCCGCCGAAGTACTGCGACCCCTTGAGGTCCTGCAGCGAGAGGAACTCCACGATGCGCGGGTCCTCGTCCTGACAGCTGTGCAAAAAAGCACGCCACTGCTCGCGAGTCATGGGCGAACGGTCGGCCAGTGAGGGCGACTCCGAGACGAACCGGTACGTGGTCTGGTGGCCGATGAAGCGCGTGAAGTCGTCGAACCAGGAGTTCGCGATCGCCGGGCGGTTGGTGACGATCAAGACTCGCCGAACGTCCAGGGTCCGCATCAGGTCATATGTCGTCAGCGTCTTGCCGAACCGCGGCTTGGCGTTCCACAGCACCTCGGTCTTCCCGGCTTTGAAGGCGACCACGGCCTGGTCGACGGCCGCTTGCTGCTCGGGGCGCAGGACGTAGTCGTCCTCCTCGCCGCCGAGCTGGAGGTGGGCGAAGTCCTGGCCGGCGAAGTCGTTGAAGTACTCCAGCGACGTCTTCGCGGCGATCCCGAAGTGATGCCACTCGGTCCGCTTTGGCATGGTCTCGCGCTCCACGCCCTGCTGGTGCAGGTAGGCGTGGAAGTCCTTGTCCGTGAAGCGCCCACCGGCCTCGGACGTGAACAGGGCCCGCCGCGACCAGTTCTTCTTCTTCTCGACGGACAGCTGGGATGCCTGCTGCGCGATGCGCGCGTCTGCGCTCTCCTGCTCGGTGTACCCGATCTTCTCCCATCCCGCGTACTTGGGGATGTCCGGGGTCGACCAGGAGTAGATGAGCGGGGTGATCTCACGGAACGTCCTGATCTTCGGACTAGGCATCGGCCCTCACTTCCTCATGGACCTTGTCGATCCTGCATGCCCAGTACCTGTCATAGACGGTGAAGTCGAAGGCGTCGTCGTCGCGCAGCGAGGCGAGCGTGAACGGCTCACGCTGAACCATCTCGGCGGCCCCGGTGATCCGGTTCCACCAGGAGAACTGGATCTCCTTGCCTCGCCAATCCAGGCCGGTCAGAGTGTCGCCACGAACGATGTTTGTGTCGATGAGGAAGGCCGCGGCCTTCCGCAGGCTCGTATCCGGGTCACATGGGACACCGTGTTGTTCGTGGAAGTGCAAGAACTCGGTGAGCATGGCCTCTTTGGCGTCCCGGTGGTTGTCCTCCAGCAGCTCGATGCCGTAGATCGAGGCGAGGGCGAACAAGGACGCCTCCGGCCACTCCTCGGGTGCGTGGGTCTTCTCGACCGCACGGAGCTTGCGTTGCAGGATCGCGACCAGGAAGTTGCCGTCACCGGCCGCAGGCTCAAGGAAGGTCTTGTCGACGAAGTCGGGGCCGGTCTCCAACTCCTCGCGAACCAAATCGAGCATCCGGTCGACCATGTGACGCGGCGTAAAGACCTCACCGTACGTCTTGACACGGTGCCGCGACTTCACGACCTGCTCCTCGACGATCGCCTGCGTCACAGTCACTGGTGTCCCCCCATGCCGCCGCCGATGAGCAACGAAGCCCCCGTCCGCGGGCTCATCGGCCCGGTCGAGCAAATCGGCGAACCGGTCATCTCGTGATGGCAACCCATGCACTCCAATTTCTGCAAGCCGCAGGCTATCGCGTCAGACGCTAGCGGTATGGGTCGAAAGTTGGTTGCCCTGGGCGGTGTGACCATGAGCTTCTTGGCGCCATCCATGCAGTCCCCACCATCCCGCCCGCCGTCGACCCCGCACCAGCACGCACGGCGGAAGCTGACCGGGCCATCGCCCAGGCACTGCACGAGGCGGTGCGTGCCGAGCGGAAGTAAGCCAACAAGTCGGCCACCACGTTCACGATCACCGATTCTGCTATTTGCGTCAAGCGGGCCTTGACGACCCATTCCTCGACAGCGGCGGTTCGGCTCGCGGCGAGGCCGGGGTGGGGATGCTGCGCGTGCTACCCGGGCAGGCCCCTGGCCTGCCGGCAACGCCGGCCCGAGGGGTCGCAGAGGCTCCGGGGTCAAGGGCGGCCCGCAGGGCCGTCGCGTAGCGACGCGAAGCGCCCTTGAGGTCGGAGGGGCGGCCCCGCATCCTCCGCGCCGCATCCCCACCACGGCCGGCGGTGACTTGCCCTACGGCGCGGCGGTGTGACTGTCAACGCCGGCTGAACTTTGACCCCTCTGTTCCGGGTGGGTTCCTCGGCGTGGCCGAGCGGGCGGTGATGGGCATCATGGGCTGGTCCAACTCAGCGATGGCGGCCCGGTACCAACACCTCACCGCCCAGGTGCGTCGGGACATCGCCCAGCGCGTCGGAGGGCTGCTGTGGGACAGCCCGACAGAGGACCCGAAATCGACCTCTTGAGCAGCAACCGAGACCGAAACTGAGACCACAAGCGGAACGCCCGGTCGATCCTCACGGATCGACCGGGCGTTCTCGCTGTTCACGAGCGGTGGCGGCGGGATTTGAACCCGCGGAGGGCGTAAACCCTCACACGCTTTCGAGGCGTGCTCCTTAGGCCACTCGGACACGCCACCGCCGACGAGGGTACAGGACCGCCGGCTTGGACGCCGAACCGGTATCCCTCGGCCCGGCCTGGCAGGATCTTTGCCATGAGTACGCACATCGGCGCTGAGCCGGGAGAGATCGCCGAGCGGGTCCTGATGCCGGGCGACCCGCTGCGGGCCAAGTGGATCGCGGAGACCTACCTGGAGGGGGCCCGCTGCTACACGACGGTGCGCGGCATGCTGGGCTTCACCGGCAAGTGGAACGGCGTTGACGTGTCCGTCCAGGGCTCCGGCATGGGCATGCCGTCCGCTTCGATCTACGCCCACGAGCTGGTAAACGAGTACGGCGTGAAGTCGCTGATCCGGGTCGGCTCCTGCGGCGCGCTGACCGAGGATCTGCAGCTGCGGGACGTGGTGGCGGCGATCGGCTCGTCCACCGACTCGAACATGAACCGGATGCGCTTCGACGGGCTGATCGACTACGCCCCGGTGGCCGACTTCGGGTTGCTGCGTACCTCGGTCGAGGTGGCCGAGCGGCGCGGCATCAGCATGCGGGTGGGGCCGATCCTGGCGGCGGACGCCTTCTACACGGACCGGCCGGACCTGTACGACACGCTCGCCGACTACGGCGTGCTGGCGGTGGAGATGGAGTCGGCGGCGCTCTACACGATCGCGGCGCGCTTCAAGGCCCGCGCGCTGACGATCCTGACCGTCAGCGACCACATCAAGACCGGCGAGAAGACCACGTCGCAGGAGCGTGAGCAGACGTTCGGCCAGATGGTCGAGATCGCGCTGGACACCATCATCGCCTGACCTGATCGACTCTGGACCGCCCCGCCGCCGCAAGGTGGCGGGGCGGTCGCGCGTTACCCGGGTCACAAAAATAAATACGACCGGTCGTGCTTGTTTCCCGATACGCTGCCCGCATGACCTCCGACGGCCGCGTCGCCCGTGGCGACCGCACCCGCACCGCGGTGCTGGACACCGCCGTGGCGCTGGCCACCGAGGTCGGCCTGCACGGCCTCTCCCTGGCCCAGCTCGCCGACCGGCTGGAGGTGAGCAAGTCCGGCCTCTTCGCGCACTGGCGCTCCAAGGAGGCGCTGCAACTCGCCACCGTCGACCGGGCCGTCGCGCAGTGGCAGGAAATGATCGTCGCGCCCGCCCTGGAGGCGCCCCGGGGCGTACGCCGGCTGCGCGCGCTGCACGAGGCCCGGATCGACTTCTACGCCGCCCGGGTGCTGCCCGGCGGCTGCTTCTTCGCCAACACCGAGTTCGAGTACAACGCCCGCCCCGGCCCGGTCCGCGACCGGCTCGCCGAGGCGTTCGCCCGCTGGACCGCGCTGCTGGAACGCCTCGTCCAGGAGGCGGTGGACCTCGGCGAACTCCCCGCCGACCTGGACGTGCCACTGCTCGCATACGAGATCGACGCGCTGGGGATCAGCGCGGTGATGCGGTCCCGGCTGCTCGACCCGGACGCCACCTACCGGCACGCCCGCCAGGGCCTGCTGACCCGGCTGCGGGCGCTCTGCCCGGATCCGACCCTGCTACCGGAAGGCCAGTCATGAGCCACACCACAGTCGAGCGGCAGGCCGCCGAGTTCGGGCACGTCGCGCACGTGCCGGTGCACTTCGACGACCTCGACGCCATGGGCCTGCTGCACAACGCCCGCTACGCGGTGCTGCTGGAACGCGCGCTCACGCCGTACTGGGCCGAGCGCGGCGTCGCCTTCCGCGGCGACGTGCACGCCGCGCCGGACGTGTTCCACGCGGTCCGCGAGTTCACCATCAGCTACCGCGCGCCGGTCACCGGCGTCGGCACTGTGGCTGTGCACTTCTGGCTGGAGCACTTCGGCACCAGCAGCGCCCGGTACGCCTTCGAGTTCCGCTCGACCGACGGCGCCACCGTGCACGCCACCGGCACCCGGTCGATCGTCCGGCTCGACCCGGCGACGTTGCGCCCGACCGCGTGGACCGAGGTCGCCCAGGGGGTCGCCGCGACGCTGCTGCGCCCGGCGCCGACGAGCGCCTGAGCCGAGCACACCTCAGCGAAAGAACGCGCGCAGCAACGCCGCGCTCTCGCGTTCCAGCACGCCGCCGTACACCTCGGGGCGGTGCGTGACGCGGCGGTCGCGCAGCACGTCCCAGAGCGACCCGACCGCGCCGGTCTTGGGTTCCCACGCGCCGAACACCACTGTCGAGACGCGGGCCAGCGCGATCGCCCCGGCGCACATGGTGCACGGTTCCAGCGTCACGACGAGCGTGCAGTCGTCCAGCCGCCAGCGGCCCAGCCGCTGCGCGGCCCGGCGCAGCGCCAGCACCTCGGCGTGCGCGGTCGGGTCGCCGGTCAGCTCCCGCTCGTTGCGCCCGATCGCCAGTTCGGCGCCGTCGGGGCCGTAGAGCACCGCGCCGACCGGCACGTCGTCGGCGTCGGGGGTCGCCTCGTCCGGGCCGGTCACCGCGACCTCCAGGGCCCGGCGCATCCACAGCTCGTGCCGCTGCCGGCGGCCGACCGCGCCCGGTTCGGCGAGCGCCTCGTTGGCGCCGGGACCGACGCGCGCGGTCCGGCCGGGGGTGGGCTGCCCCGGGCGTACGGTCTCCAGCGCCGGATCGGTCGCGTCGGCGGGTTCGGCGGCGCCGGGCGTCCGGGACTCCCCGGGCTCAGACCTCACGCAGCTCCTCGACCTCGTCCACGCAGCCGAGCACCTGGCAGATCTCGGCGGTGACGTCGGCCGGCATGGAACCCTCGTGTGCGCAGAGCGCGAGCAGCTTCTGCGCCGGGATGCCCAGGTCGGCCAGCAGGTCGGCGTCGCCGACCGGGTCGGCCTCCGGGTCCACAGCGGGCTGCTCGTTGTCGTCGTCGCCGCTGGAGGCGCGCGGCTCGTCGACCTCCTCCAGCCCGGTGACCGACGTCTTCAGGTCGCCGACCAGCAGCGCGCCCAGGCGGGACTCCTCCGCGAACGCCGAGTCGGAGCCGAAGACCCGCAGGTCCTCCCCCTCGTCCAGGCGCAGGACGACCAGGTACGTGTCGTCGGCCTCGACGAACAGCAGCGACAGGTCGGCGTCCGGCTCGACGTCGCGCAGCCGGTCCGCCACCTCCTCGATGTCGGTGACGCCCCGCAGGCTCACCTCGCCCGCGGTCCAGCCGCCGTCGACGCGCGCCACGGCAGCAGCGAAGTACGACACGGTCCCCCCAAATTGGCCTCGGCAGCACGCCGACAGGTCACGCGATGCACGTTAACCGGTCGGGTCGGCGGGCGACCGGTCAACGCCCCGTAAGGGCCGGCCGTTCTGAAGAGAAAGCCGGTCAGCCGACGACGCGCCGACGGGTGGCGATGAGTTGGCGCAGCCGCTCGGTACGCGCGCGCTGTGGTCGCTGGCGCTGCTGCACCGCGCGGGCACCGGCCAACTCGGCAAGGAGTTGCAGGCGACGGCGGCTCCGCTCGGGGTCGAGCCGCGGCGGTGTGGTCCAGGCCATACCGCCGAGCGTGGACCGTCACCGCGCGAACGTCAAGGTGGCCTTCGCTACGCAGCGAAACCGGCACCCATGGTCACCAGAGCGGCCAGTCGCCGGTCTGCGCCCACCGCATCGCGACCAGCGCGGCGGCGATGCTCCAACCACCGGCGGTGACGATCGCGACCCCGGTGGCGACCCCCCGGTCACCGTGGCGGACCAGCACCGCAGCCGCCGCCCAGGCCAGGGCGCCGGCCAGCAGAGTCCACCAGGCGTAACCCGCGATGTTGCGGCCGAGCAGCCCGAACAGCAGCAACCAGGCGAACGCGACGAGCGCGCCGACCGCGACCCCGGAGCCGGTGATCGGGTACGGCTCGCGGTAGCTGGGCCGGATCGGCGCGTTGGACGGGAAGAGTCCCGAGGGGGTACGCGGCGGAGGCGGGAACGCCCCCGGACCGGTCCCCTCGGGTCCGCCCTGCCACCCGTACGTCACCACCGCCCCCTTCCCCGAACGATCCACGTCGGCGTCACGCACAGTGACCGGCAGGTGTGACGCGGTCGCGGCGTTCGTCCCTACGGTAGTGGTCTGTCAGGATGACCGGATGCGCTCGCCATCGATCGGACGCCGGCCGCGGCCGGCGTACCCGGTCCTGCTGCTCGTCGCGGCGCTCGCCGCCGGGGGGTGTGGCGCCTCCACCGGGCGCGCCGACAGGTGGCAGGAACCGAGCCCGATCGCGACGGGCGCGCAGCCTGCCGACCCGGCGAGCCCGGCACCGCCGACCGCCTCCCCGCCGTCGCCGGCCCGCACGGACGTGAAGCGGGTCTTCCCCGTCCGCGCCGGCAACGTCGACTACCACCCGACGCACGGCGGCTACCCGGGCACCGACGTGTTCGCCGACTGCGGCGAGCCGGTGGTGGCGGTCACCGACGGCGTGGTGCTGGAGGTGAGCCGGGTCGACCGGTTCGACAAGCGCGGGCCGCAGGGGCCGAACAACGGCGGGCTCTCCGTCTCGCTGCTCGGTGACGACGGGGTGCGCTACTACGGCTCGCACCTGAGCGCGGTCGCGGCCGGCATCGACCCGGGCGTACGGGTCCGGGCCGGGCAGCAGCTCGGCAAGGTGGGCCGTACCGGCAACGCCAACAACGTCTGTCACCTGCACTTCGGACTCTCCCCGAAGTGCACGGGAAAGGACGACTGGTGGATCCGCCGGGGCGTGGTCTGGCCGGCGCCCTACCTGAACTCGTGGCGCAAGGACGGCAACCGCTCGCCGGTCGCCGAGGTCACCGCCTGGCAGCGCAAGCACGGCTGCCCGGCGTCGCCGGGCCGGTCCACGACGGGCGGCTGACGGTGCGGGGTCGCGCGGCGGGCGGCGGATGCGCGTAGGTTCCAGGGCATGAGTGCCCGGGATCCCATCGCCGACCTGCGCCGGATCGCGTTCCTGCTGGAACGGGCCAACGAGGCCACCTACCGGGTCCGGGCGTTCCGGTCGGCCGCGAAGACGCTCGGCGCGCTGCCCGCCGCCGAGGTGGCCGAGCGGGCCCGCACTGGCAAGCTGACCGAGCTGTCCGGCGTCGGTGACGTCACCGCCCGCTGCGTGGCCGAGTCGCTGGCCGGGGAGGAGCCGGTCTACCTGCGCCGGCTCCTGGCGACCGAGGGCACCGACCTGGACGAGGCGGCGGCGAAGCTGCGGGACGCGCTGCGCGGCGACTGCCACACCCACTCGGACTGGTCCGACGGCGGCTCGCCGATCGAGGAGATGGCGCTCGCGGCGGTCGAGCTGGGCCACGAGTACCTGGTGCTCACCGACCACTCGCCACGGCTGAAGGTGGCCCGGGGCCTGACCGCGGAGCGGCTGCGCAAGCAGCTCGACCACGTCGCCGCCGTCAACGAGGCGCTGCCGAAGGGCTTCCGCCTGCTCACCGGCATCGAGGTCGACATCCTCGCCGACGGCTCGCTGGACCAGGACGAGGACCTGCTGGCCCGCCTGGACGTGGTGGTCGGGTCGGTGCACAGCGGGCTGAACGACGACCGGGCGAAGATGACCCGCCGGATGCTGACCGCGATCGCCAACCCGCACCTGGACATCCTCGGGCACTGCACCGGCCGGATGGTCTCCTCCCGGCCCGCCGGCGTGACCGGGCCGGGCGACAAGGGGCACCGAGCGCGTACCCGCAAGGAGAGCGAGTTCGACGCGGACGCCGTCTTCGCGGCGTGCGCCGAGCACGACGTAGCCGTCGAGATCAACTCCCGGCCGGAACGGCAGGACCCGCCGAAGCGGCTGATCCGGCTCGCGCTGGAGGCCGGGTGCCGGTTCGCCATCGACACCGACGCGCACGCCCCCGGCCAGCTCGACTGGCAGCGGTTCGGCTGCGAGCGGGCCGCGCTGTGCGGGGTGCCGGCGAACCGGGTGGTGAACACCTGGACGGCCGACCGCCTGGTGAAGTGGACGGCCGGCCGTAGCTGAGGGTCAGCCCTGGGCGGCCGGTTCGACAGTGCGGGCCGGCACCACCACGTCCGGGCGCGTGCGGCGCCGCCCGAACAGGCCCTGCGCGACCGCCACGCCGGCCAGCACCACGAGCGCACCCACCGGCTGGTGCCAGGTCATCCGCTCACCCAGCACGACCGCGCCGACGAGCACCGCGAACACCGGAACCAGGTACGTCACTGTGGACGCCGTGCTCGCCCCGGCCAGCCGGATGTTGCGCATGTTGATGACAAAGGCGAGCCCGGTGCCGAGCGCGCCGAGCGCCAGCACGCTCGCGATCACGCGCGGCGAGAGCCCGGCCGGGGACGGCGGCGTCCCGACGAACGGCGCGACCAGCGCGAGCTGCGCGGTCGCCACCAGCAGCTGGGCCGCCGACAGCGACAGCCCGGAGTACGCGCTGCCCGCGACGAACTTCTTCTGGTACGGAATGGCGAGCCCGTAGCAGGCAGCCGCGCCGAAGCACATGAGCTGGCCGACGAAGTGGGCGCCACCGACGCCCTCCCAGACGCCGAGCACCACGAGCACCCCGACGAAGCCCAGCCCCAGCCCGACCGCCCGCCGCACGGTCAGCCGCTCGGTGCGGAACACCAGCACCGCCAGCGGCAGCACGATCAGCGGCGTGGTGGCGTTCCAGATGCCGGCGAGCATCGACTCGACCCGCTGCTCGCCGTAGCCGAACAGCGTGAACGGCACCGCGACGCCGAACGCGGCCACCACGAGCATGTGCCCCCAGACGCGAAGGTCGCGGGGCAGCCGGTCGCGCAGCACGGCGAGCACCACCAGCAGCGTGACCGCGCCGGTGGCCACCCGGTAGAGAGTGAGGTGCACGGGGTGCAGCTCGGCCACGCCGACCTTGATGAACAGAAAACTCGAACCCCAGATGGCGGCAAGCGCGACGAACCCCGGCAGCCAGCTCCGCAGCGGCGCGCGGTCAGGAGTGAAATCGACTGTCACCCCTGACACTCTGCCCCACGGGTACGACGATGTCGTGCGGAATTCGGCTGCGGGGTCACGTAGGGTCCCCTCGTGGGACGAATCGATGACCTCGCCAACCGGTACGTGGCCGAGTGGGCTCCGCTGAGCCCGACCGGGGCCACCTACGTCGGCATCGCCGGCTACGACGACCAGCTCGACGACCTGTCGCCCGACGGCTACGCGGCCCGCGCCGACCTGGCCCGGCGCACGCTCGGCGAACTCGACGTGACCGAGCCGGAGACCGAGGCCGAGCGGACCGCCAAGGAGGCCATGCAGGAGCGCCTCGGCCTGGAGCTGGCCCGGTACGAGGCCGGCGAGACCGGCAGCGAGGTCAACGTCATCTCCAGCGGGCTGCACGAGATCCGGATGGTCTTCGACCTCATGCCGACCGACGGCGAGGAGGCTAAGGCCAACGTGGCGGCCCGGCTCAACCGCTTCGCGTCGGCGCTCGACGGCTACAAGCGCACGCTGCGCGAGGCCGCCGCCGCGGGACGGGTCAGCTCGCAGGTGCAGCTCGTCGAGGTGGCCAAGCAGTGCGACGTCTGGGTCGACCCGGAGGGCGACAACTTCTTCCACGGCATGGTCGAGCGGCTCGACGCCGACGGCGCGCTCGGCGCGGAGCTGCGCAAGGGCGCGGCCGCCGCCACCGCCGCCACCGCCGAGTTCGGGCAGTTTCTGCGCAACGAGCTGGCGCCGGCCGGGCGGGAGAAGCAGGCCGCCGGGCGGGAGCGCTACGAACTGGCCTCGCAGTACTTCCTCGGCGCGAAGGTCGACCTGGACGAGACGTACGCCTGGGGTTTCGCGGAGCTGGCCCGGCTGGAGGCCGACATGCGGACGGTGTCCGCGCGCATCGCCGGGCCCGGCGCCTCGATCGACGACGCGGTACGCGCGCTCGACGCCGACCCGGCGCGGACGGTACGCGGCAAGGAGGCGTTCCGGGACTGGATGCAGGCGCTCGCCGACCAGGCGGTCAGCGACCTGAACGGCACCCACTTCGACATCCCCGAGCAGGTACGCCGGATCGAGTGCTGCCTCGCGCCGACGAGCGACGGTGCCATCTACTACACCGGCCCGAGCGAGGACTTCTCCCGGCCGGGGCGGATGTGGTGGGCGGTGCCGCAGGGCATCACCGACTTCTCCACCTGGCGGGAGGTGACCACCGTCTACCACGAGGGCGTGCCGGGTCACCACCTGCAGGTCGCGCAGACCGCCGTCCGGGCCGACCTGCTCAACCGCTGGCAGCGGCTGTTGTGCTGGGTCTCCGGGCACGGCGAGGGCTGGGCGCTCTACTCCGAGCGGCTGATGGACGAGCTGGGCTACCTCGGCGACCCCGGTGACCGGCTCGGCATGCTCGACGGGCAGGCGCTGCGCGCGGCCCGGGTCATCGTGGACATCGGCATGCACCTGGAGCTGGAGATCCCGAAGGACAACCCGTTCGGCTTCCACCCGGGCGAGCGGTGGACGCCGGAGCTGGGCTGGGAGTTCATGCGGGCGCACTGCCGGGTGCCGGACGAGAACCTGCGTTTCGAGCTGAACCGCTACCTGGGCTGGCCCGGGCAGGCCCCGTCGTACAAGGTGGGCGAGCGGATCTGGTTGCAGGCCCGGGAGGACGCGAAGGCCCGCAAGGGCGCCGACTTCGACCTCAAGGAGTTCCACCGCCAGGCGCTCGACCTGGGCTCGCTGGGGCTGGACCCGCTGCGCAAGGCGCTGGCCCGGCTCTGAGCCGGCTTCCGGGTGCCGGCGGCGCGTACCGCCGGCACCCGTCCGGTCAGGCGCCGAGCGTCACCTTCAGCGTCGGCCGGCCGGTGAGCGTGTTGCTGGTGACGTACGCCAGGTCGATGACCGGGTCGGTGAACGTCACCGGGATGGGCAGCGTGACCGGCAGGCCGTCCGGGAACGGCAGGTCCGGCGTCAGCGTCAGCTTGATGCCGGCGAGCTTGCCGACGAACCGGGTGCAGTAGAACGCGACGTCGTCGCGGACGGTGAGACGGTCGGTCGCGTACCGCTGGGTGCGACCGCTGGGGCCGTCGGCGACCAGCAGGAAGTCGTCGGTCACGGCTTCCTTCATGCTGAACTTCAGCACCTTGAGCGCGCCCTGCTCGGTCCGCAGGTCGGTGATCCCCTCGAACCGCAGCCCGGTCATGGTCACCTTGGAGCCGGTGAGCTTCGACGGCTGCTTGGCCACCTTCGGCAGGCCCGGGTCGGCGGCGATACGCGGCAGCGGCTTGCCGGGCTCCACCTTGCCGGGCTTCGCCGGTTCCTCCTTGCCCGGCTTGCCCGGTGTCGGGCAGTCGGTCGAGCCGGGACGGGTGGTCGGCTTGCTCGTCGGGGCCGCCGATCCGCTCGCGGTAGGTGTGGGCGAGGGCGTCTCGCTCTTCTTGCTGCCGCCCTTGAACAGGTCACCGATCCCCTCGAAGAAATCGGTGATGATGTTGCCCTCCCGCGTCGGGCTCGCGCTCGGCGTCGGGGTGGGCGTCGCGGAGGGCGCCTTCGACGGCGTGGCGGGCTTCGTCGGGCAGGCGCTGGCGGCGGGCCTGCTCGGTGCGGCCTGTACCGCGCGCGGCTGCACGGCCAGGCCGGCGGTGGCCAGGCCGAGCACCAGCAGGACGATGCCGAAGGCACGCGGGTCCGCCGAACGGCCCGCCCACTCGGGCGGGCCGCCGTCGGATCCGGCCGCCTGCCCGTTCACCGACTGCCGAGGGACCGGCCGCTCCCCGCCCGGCCGCTCGGCAGTCGGCTGCTCGACGGCCGGCCGTACGCCGGCCGGCACCTCGACGGTCGGCAGTTCCCCGGCCGGCTGCTCGTCAGCGGGTTCCGGGGCGGCCGGCCGGCCGGTGAACGACTGGTCGACGCCGACCTGCTCGACGCCGACCGGGCCGTCGATGTCGAGCAGGTCGGCGTCCCGCTGGTCCACCCTGGTGTCGCGCTCGTCGTCCGCCTCGGTGTCGCGCTCGTCAGCCGCCAGCTCCGCCGGCCGGGCCGGCACCCAGGCGAAGGCGAGCGCGCTGCCCACGATGCCCAGCAGCAGGCCGAGGAAGAAGCCGCCGAGGTTGAGCCCGATCAGCGAGTAGACGGTCGTGACCGCCGCGACGATCGAGTAGAACAGCCGCTGCGCCGGACTGAGCCAGAGCAGCACGCCGCAGGTCCCGAGGATGGCCGGGATCAGCAGCGAGAGCAGGCCGGTGGCGCCGCTGCTGAAGCTCAGGCCGTTGAGGGTCAGCCGGGTGGAGGCGAGCATCTCCACCCCGGCCAGGATGATGAACAGGCCGCCCCAGAACGGCCGGCTCCGCTGCCAGCGGCGGAAGGTCCGCCACGTCCGGGCCGCGGTGCCGAGCCGGGCGTGGGACGGTTCGACGGTTGTCACGTACTCCTCCTGGCGGAGCGGGGGCGGGGACGGTGGGGCGGGCCCGCGGTGGTCGGCCACCGCGGGCCGTGCTCAGCTCAGAAGCACTCCTTGCCCTTGGCGTCGTCACCCACGTTGACCTTGAGCCGCAGCCCGACCAGGTTGAACGTCGAGGACGTGGTGTAGCGGGACACCTGCTTCAGGTCGCGGATGGTGACCCGGTCGGAGTTCTGGCCGAACGAGCCGCGCTGGGCCGTCGGGTTCAGGTCGCTGGCGTCGCGGCCGATCTGGATGTTGGTGAACGTCGCGTTGCCTTCGAGCGAGTCCATCGCGATCACCAGGTCCTTGGCGCGGGCCGGGTCCTTGCCCTCGCCGGCGTTGATGGTGAGCACCACCGGCAGGCCGGGCAGGTCGGCGCGGACGGACTGGCAGAGGTTGTACAGGTCGGCGCTGCTGATCTCGGCCATCGCGACCGGGCGCGTCGCGCCGGCCTTGCCGTCCTCACCCTTCTCGCGGACGATGCCGCCGTACTGCTTGAAGCCCTCGCCCTCCAGGCGGTCCGCGCCGATCTTGAAGGTCTGCCCGGACACGGTGATGTCGGAGGCGATGGCGCCGGTCGACATGCCGAACAGGATGGCACCGGCGGCGGCCGTGGTGGGCACGATCATGGCGGCGAACCGCTTCCACCGGGTACGACCCTGGTTGTCGAGCCGATTCTGCACGGGTTCCTCCTCGAGCGAATGTGCGCGGCGGCCGGTTGTCGTACCGGTGGCCCGCGCCGGGCCCCGCCCTCTGTTACCGACGGGTAACGATCGAGCCTGATCGTGCACCCGATGCGGCGCAGCTCACAACCCCCTCGTGTACCCGGCGGTAACACGAGTGCGCCACGAAGCTTGCTCGCCATCACCAGGCGTTGACGCTCCGGAGCAGGAAAAGGGCATCAAAGTGCGCAAAGACACCGTCATCGAGCGCCCGATCAACCCACAGTGACGGCACATCGAGGGATTACAATCAAGTAACAAATGTACAGTGCGTCGAGCGCGATGGGCCGTTCGGGGCAGTGTCGTCGGCCGAACATCCGAGCCGGCAGATGACCGGATCGATCCAGCCGCACCCCCGGATGTCCTAGGGTTTCGGCGTGAATCTCGACGACGTACGGCGCGACTGGACCAAGCTGGGCGCCGAAGATCCGCTGTGGGCCGTCCTCGTCCAGCCCGGTAAGCGCGGCGGGCAGTGGGACGTCGAGGAGTTCCTGGCCACCGGCCGCGCCGACGTCGAGGAGACGACCGGATGGCTGGGCCGGCTCGGCCTGCCCACGCGATGGGACCGCGCGCTGGACTTCGGATGCGGGGCCGGTCGGCTGTCGCAGGCGCTCGCGCCGCACGCCGGCGAGGTCGTCGCCGTCGACATCGCCCCGTCGATGCTGGAGACCGCCCGGCGCCTGGACCGCAGCGCCGGGAACATCCGCTTCGTCCTCAACGACGCGCCGGACCTGAGCCAGTTCCCCGACGGGCACTTCGACCTGGTCTACAGCGCGCTCGTGTTGCAGCACCTGCCGCGCCCGGCGATCGACAGCTACCTCGCCGAGTTCCTGCGCGTCCTGCGCCCCGGCGGGGTCGCCGTCGTGGGCCTGCCGACCGAGCCGGCCCGTACGGCCAAAGGCGTCATCTGGAAGCTCGCGCCGTTCCGCCTGATCAGCTGGGCGCAGCGCCGGCTGCTCAACTACCCCGCGCCGATGAAGATGACAGCGGTGCCGGACGCCGACATGACCCGGCTGGTGGCCGCCAACGGCGGGGAGATCGTCGGGCAGCGGCCCGACCTGCCGTACACCGAGGACTGGATCTGCACCCGGTACGCGGTGCGACGCCTCTGACCTGCCACCTGCCGCGCACACGAGCAGGCCGGCCGACCCTGGTGGGTCGGCCGGCCTGCTCGTGTGGTGGTGCGAGGGTTGGCGCTCAGGACTCCGCGCGGTCCGCGGCGTGGCGTCCGCCGGCGGGCACGGTCGGGTCGTCGTCGACCGGCTCCGCCGAACGCTGCGACGGCACGTCGTCCACCGGTCCGTCGCCGGCGTCCACCGGCGTCGCGTCGGGCCGGCGGCGAGCCGCGCGGACGATGATGAACAGGCCGAGCAGGAGCAGGAGCAGACCCACGACGCCGAGGACGATCGGCAGCACGGTGGTCAGCAGGTTGATCTGCCCACGCGCGTCCTTGGCCGCCTTGGCCTGCTGCTTCTGGGTGTCCTCGGTGAAGACGAGCGTGGCGTCGATGATCTTGATCTTGTCCGCGCCGGTCTCGTCACGCAGGGTCTGGAGCTGCTTCTCCTGCCCCTTGACGATGACGCCGCTGTCCGGCTCCACCCAGAGGGTGCGGGTGTTGGCGTAGAAGCGACCGGCCGTCACCGTGGGCTGGGCCGATCCGACCAGGTTGCCCGGCACGTCGATCTCGCTGATCTTGATCGGTTCGGCCGTCATCTCGAACTTGTAGACGGTCAGCCCCTGCAGCTTCTCGGTGCCCACGTACTCGGCGGGGTACGCCTTCCGAGCGGTGTTGTCGAAGTACTGGTACGTCTTCTTCTCCGTACCGAACGGGAAGGTGTAGGTGAGCCCCTCGTGCTTGAAGGGCGCGCCGTTGACCGCCTCGGCACAGCAGGCGACCGACTCCGCCGTACGCCGGTCGAGGGCGACCCGGTCCGTGCTGACCGTGATCTCCTTGCCCGCGTCGTCGATCACCCGGACACCGACGTTGAAGACCGTCCGGTCGGCGTTGCCGGCCTCGACGTCGCCGCGCACCGCGCGGTGGGCGGTCAGGTTGACGCCGCTGCGCTCGGCCAGCGTGCTGAAATCAAGAACGGTCGCGTTCTTCGCCTCTGAAACCGTTACCGAACTCTGGTCAAGGGGCACCTTGACCAGAGCGGGCGCGACGGCCAGCGGCGTCGCCACGGCCCCGACGATCAGGAACGCGCCTGCCGCCACCAAGATGGCACCCGACGTGGGTCGCATGAAACTCCTCCCCTTGTAAAGACTCGACTAGTCGGCTGACAGTACATGACGAGGCCGATTTCGGATATGGTCCGATGCGACCTCTCGCGACGTACTGACTCCGGGGGTGCAGCAGCCACCGGGCTGCGAGATCAAATGGATGTCGAGGGAACTGTGAGCCGACCCGTCAGACCGGACTCGAGCAACGGACAGGCGATCCTGTCCGCAACTAATACCGGCCGTTCGGACGGTTGGTTGCCCGCATTGGAAGGGCTGCGGGCGGTGGCGGTGATCGGCGTGGTCGTCCACCATGTCTCCTTTCTCAGCGGACTGACCAACTCCTTCGCCCACCTCGCAGCTGTGCTGGCCAGGCTGGATGTCGGGGTGGCGATCTTCTTTGCGTTGTCCGGTTTCCTCCTCTATCGGCCATTCGCGCTCGCTGCCATTAACGGACAGTCAGGACCATCCGTTCGGCGATACCTCTGGCACCGCGCGCTGCGCATTCTGCCCGGGTACTGGGCAATGGCGATCGTCGCACTGACTTGGCTCAACATCGACTATCTGAAGTCCGTCTGGGACTGGGCGATCCCCTTTCTTCTGGCACAGATTTACGAGCCATTGCGACTCCCGGTCGGCATGGAGCAGACCTGGAGCCTGGCTACGGAGGCGACTTTCTACCTTGCGCTGCCACTGATAGCGGTGCTCGGCCGCCGAATGGGCGGCCGCACCCCGCTCGGGCGAGCCCGGCGCCAACTGGCGTTCGGTGCCGTACTCGTCCTTGCCGGCCTCATCTGGAATGCGTACGCACACGGTCCCGACTCGCCTCTACCGGGACTCGCGGTGCTCTGGCTGCCCGCCTTTCTCGACTGGTTCGGCATCGGCATCATGCTGGCCGTGCTCGCCTCGTGGCCCGTCGGCACGACCTCGACCCCGTTCCTCACCGGGCTGACCGGTGACGGGTCTGGGCGGGGCGACGAGGACCTGTGGTCCGCCACGCCGCGCGGCCTGCGCGTGTTCACCTTCGCCCCGGGAACGTCCTGGCTCATCGCCGGCGCGCTGCTCTGGATCGCGAGCACGCCCATCGCCGGCCCGCGCGGGGTCGAACCCGCCAAGCCGGTCGAGTCGGTCACCGAGCACCTGCTGTTCCTGCTCGTCGCCTGGTGCCTGATCGCCCCCCTCGTCGGGCCGGGGTCCGGCGGGGTGCCCCGCGCTCTCCTCAGCCACCGGGCGGTCATGTTCCTCGGCCGGATCTCCTACGGCATCTTCCTCTGGCACCTCCTCGCGCTCGAGGTCTGCTTCCGCCTGCTCGGATTCACCCGGATGAACAGCTCGTTCTGGGTTCTCCTCGCCGTCACCCTGGCCCTCACCGTCCCGGTCGCGACGGCCAGCTACTACCTCATCGAGCGGCCCGCGCGACGGCTGCGGCGGCTCGGTGGCCGCCGCCGGCCCGTGGCCGTCGAGCCCGGCCTCCCGCTCCGGGCCGCGACGCCGGCGCCAGCGCTTCAGGGCGCCGGCCCGGCCGGCCTCGGAACTCGCCTCGTACCGGCCGCGGACCCGACGGAACCGCAACACGAGAGCGGCGACCGCCACGAGGAGCAGCCCGGTCGGCAACAGGACCAGTAGCTCCGCCACCCGTTCCGCGCCGACCCGGGGCAGCCACAGACGCTCGGTCCCGTAGACGGTGAGCCCCAGCGCGGCCGGCACCCAGATCCATGCCGGGCCGGGCGTGCGGCGCCGGTGCAGCGCCACCACCGCGGCGGCGCAGCCGAGCCCGACCAGGCCCCCGAGCAGCGCCGGCACCGCCACCGCGAGCAGCGGCGCGGTCGGCATCATCGTCGGCACCACCGGGTACGCGGGTCGATGGCGGCGCGCGGGAATCAGCGCCCCGACCATCAGCAGCACCAACAGGCCCCCGGCGACGAACAGGACGATCCGGTAGTGCTCGCCGGGCGTGAAGACCAGCTCGACGCGGCCCGCGGGACCGGCCGGCACGAACCATCCCTGCTTCCACCCGTCCAGGCGGGCCGCGATCAGCTCCTGCCCGTCGAGCGTCGCCCGCCAGCCGGCGTTGGCGTTCTCCGGAACCATCAGGTAGCTGCCGCCACCCGCACCGATCTCGATCGACCGGCGCTGGTCGTCCCAGTCGACCACGCTCAACGCCCGGCGCGGCGACGCGGCGACGACGGGCCGTTCGGCCGGCGTACCGCTGAAGATCACGCTGTCCACGACGAACCGGTCCGCCGGGGCGGAGACCTCGTTGCCGCCCGCCCGCAGCGTGACCTGCTCCGCGCCCGCCTTCGCGGCCCGGCCCGACGACGTAGCGGGAGCGCAGGCGCGGTAGCGCAGGGGCCGCAGGTCGCGCAGGTCGCGCAGCGTCCCGGTGGCCGTCGTCGGCACCTTCACCCCGTTGACCACGATGGTGGGCCCCGCGCCGCACGGGAGCGTCACCTCACGGTCGAGGCCGCGCGGCTGGTTCAGTTCGGGCACGCCCTGCACGTCCACGCCGCTGAGACCGACCGGCAGCGACTGCGGCTCGAACAGCGCCGTCGACCGGCTGACCCTCGGCACGGTAGAGGTCACTGCAACGGTGAGCCCACGGGTACGCAGAGCCGGGAAGCGGGCGACACCGTCCAGGTCGACAGTCACCTCCCGGATGCCGTCGTCACCGGTGATCCGGACCGTCCTGGGCGGCGCCGCGACGAGGCTCTCCGCGAACCGCAGCCGCACCCAGCTCACCTTGCGCGCGGTGGCCCAGCGCATCTTCACTGTCGGTTGCGGATCGCTCGGATCCGCCCACCAGGCCGTGCCGTCGTCCCCGTCCCCCAGCGACCTCGACGAGGCGACCGGGTCGGCGAACCACGAACTCGACGTCGTGAACGTCTCGCCGCCCGTCATCTCGTCGTACGCCGCGAGCGCGGTGGCGGGCGTGGCCCGGGCCAGGCCGGTCAGCTGGGTGGGGATCGCGGCCGGCAGGTCGAAGCGCCGGGGCACCAGCCCGGTCTCCTCGCCCTGCCGGATCAGGTCGGGAGCGCACAGGTAGTGGTCACCGGCGACCGCGCAGGCGGATCGATCGGTGGCCTTGCGGGCCAGCGCGACCACCTCGGGCGCGACGGCGTCGGCGGGCACCTCCGGCAGTCGCAGGTAGCGCTCGGGCGTCACCCCGGCGACACTCAGCTCCCGGATACCCGCCCGGCGGCCCGGAACGTCGGCGTCCGCGACACTCTCGACTGTCACCCGCAGCCAACTGCTCCGGCCGGCGGGCAGCGGCAACCGCGCCGTCGACCGGCCCGCGCCGGTCACCGGGTGCACCTGGGAACCGCCCTCGGTGCTGACCCGTACCGAGGTGACCGGCGCGCCGATCACCTCGTCGCCCATCACCTGCACCTCCACCGAGTCGGCCTCGATCGGGTCGGCGAAGCGCAGCTCGACCCACTGGCCCACTGGTTTGCGCGCGCCGTCGGACAACCACGCGGTGCCGATGTCGCCGTCGACGGCGGCGAAGGGTGTGGCCGACGGGTCGCGCAGCCCGGCCGGACCGGTGACGTCCGCCGCGCTGGACGACGCCCGGACGTCGGCCACCCCGGCGTACGCCGAGGAGGTGATCGACGACCGCCACGCCGGGTCGAGGATGTCGTGCTCCAGGCGCTCCAACTGGGTCGGGTCCTGCTCGGTCAGGGTCCGCGAGGTGTTGCCCCGGACCAGACCGAAGTCGACCTCCCGGTCCCGGAGGCTGTCGGCGAGCACGGTGCCGCCGTCGCTGACCAGCGGGGGATCGCCGTCGAGGATCACCGGCCGGTTGCCCAGCACACCGGCGTCGCTGAGGTCCAGCAACGTCTCCGGCGCGCCGACCAGGTTGAGCGGCAGCGCGGCGTCGGTCAGCGTGGCCCGGGGCGTCGGCCGGTCCACCTCGTAGATCTCCACCGCCGGGTACGGCTCGTGCAGGCCGTAGTCCCACGCCCCGTTCAGGTCGGGCTTCACCCCGGACGCCGGGCCGAACGCGGCGACCCGGAACAGGCCCGGTGCGCTGTCAAGCGTGCGGTGCACCAGGACCGGCCAGGCGATGCCGCCGACCGGCTGGCGGAGGTCGTTGCGGACGAGCAGGTAGCGCACGCCGAGCCGGCTGAGCACGTCGGCCAGTCCGGGCGAGGCGGTGCCCGAGGCGAGCCGCTCGTCGATGGCGGAGAGCAGCCGCGAGTTACCAGCCGATCCGCCCGGCACCAGCGCCCGCACCGCCCACGGCGAGTCCAGCAGCGGCTGCACCGGCTCGTCCAGCGGACGTCCCCAGTTGTACTCGGCGAAGTTGGAGCCGGGAACCAGCAGGGTGGTGCCCGGCCCGGCGTGCCGGTCGAGCCACCCGGTCGCCTGCCGCCAGTGCTCGGGCAGCGCGTGGAAGCCGCCGCCCGGAGCGAGTCCCGCCATCCCGGCGCCGCTGGTCACCGCCACGAGCGCGACGGCGGTCGCGCCCAGCGCCACCCGCCGGGGCGCCATGTTCGTGGGGCGCGTGAAGCGGCGGATGAGCGCGATCCGGCCGACCGTGTCCAGCATGTGCGCGGCGGCCAGCGCCAGCGGCAGGCGGATCACGACGTCGAACTTGTGCAGGTTGCGGAGGGCGGCGAGCGGACCGTCGAGCAGTTCACGCATCGGCGACGCGAACGCGGCGCCCCCGGTCGACAGGTTCCCCGCGGTCAGGGCCAGCAGGCCGACCAGCGCGCCGACGAGCAGGAACCGCCGCTCCGGCAGGTCCCGACGGGCGAGCCCGGCCAGGCCGACGCAGGCGATCAGGGCGGTGAGCACGATCATCCACGGGGTGGTGACCAGCGCCCATCCCGCGCGCCACCACGGCACGCCGTCGACGGCCAGGTAACCCACCCAGTGGGTGCTGCCGCGTACCGCCGACGGGAGCGACGTCACGCTGGTCGTGACCGCCGCGCTCTCGGTGTACGGGAGGAACGGGAACCCGTAGCGCTGCAGCAACAGCAGCGGCACCAGCCACCAGAAGGTGGCCGCCACCATCGCCACCGTCCACCACGCCAGCAGGCGGATCCGCCGCCGACCGGGCGCACGGGTCACCACGTACAGGAACGCGGGCAGCACGGCGCACGCGACGGCCGCGCCGTTCGCGCCGCCCATGCAGACCACAGCGAGCCCGCTGAGCGCCGCGGCCCGCCGCAACGAACCGCCCGCGGCCCCCTTGACCAGTGGCAGCAGGACCCAGGGGGCGACGCAGTACGGCAGCAGTTCCAGCGAGACCGTGCCGACCAGGGACAGCGCCCGGGGGGACAGCGCGAAGATCGCGCCGGCCACCAGACGCGATCCCGGACCGCCGAGGTCGAGGGCGCGCGCCAGGCGCACCACGCCGGTGAGGGCGACGCAGAGCAGGGTCGCCATCCAGAGCCGCTGGACCAGCCAGGCCGGCAGGCCCACCGCCTCACCGAGCAGGAAGAACGGGCCCATCGGGAAGAAGTAGCCGACGGCCTGGTTCTGGAGCGTGCCGAACTGCCAGCCCCCGGTCCACAGGTGAGCCGCGCGGGCGAGGAAACCGCCCGGGTCCAGGGCCATGTCCAGCTTCGTCTCGGGCACGATGAGCCCGGGCTCCTGGGTGACGCAGAGACCGATCAGCGCGAGACAGACCAGTAGCTCGCGCAGGCGCCACACCGCCAGGGACACCGTGGCGCTCGGAATTCCGGGGGTACGGCGAGCGGTCGACCAGGCGGTCAGCACTGCCGTACCGGAACGCCGGTGAGCAGTTCGTCCGCTCCGGCGTTCCGCTCGTCGATGTCGTCGGCTGCGGCCCCCGCCTGCAGCAGCGCCTGCCGGACGGCGGCCGGCTCGGCGGCCGGCACCAGGAGCAGCAGGTTCTGCCCGTCGATCGCGACGTGCCGGGTACGCGGCAGGAGCGGTGCCACCCGGGCCAGAAGGCGTTCCGGCTGGTCGGTCCGGACCACCACCGACGTGTTCCCGGCGGCCCAGGGCAGCGGGCGCGGCGTCAGCAGATCCCCGAGGACCGCACGCACCCGCCGGCCGGTGTCGGTCCAGCGGAACGAGTCGCTCCACCGCCGGCACTCCGCGGCCATCCGTTCCGGCTCTCCGGGCGTCGCCAGGGAGTCCAGCGCGCGGTCGAGGCCGGCGGCCAGGTTCTGCGCCGGATCCTCACCCTCGTCGACCAACCATCCGGTACGGCCCGGCCGGACCGCGTCGCGCAGCCCGTCCACGTCGAAGGCGACAGTGGGCAGCCCGGCGGCGGCCGCCTCCACCACCACGAGACCCCAGCCCTCACCCCACGAGGCGGAGACGTGCAGCCAGGCCGCGGCCAGCAGCGCGTCCCGCTCGGCGGCGGGCAGGTGGCCGTGCACGGTGACCATGTCGTTCAGTCCACGCTCGTCGACCAGCCGGCGGACGCTCGCCACGTCCGGCCCACCGCCGACGATGTCCAGACGCAGGTCGGGCCGTTCCGCCCGGAGCCGGGCCACGGCGTCGACCACCAGGTCCACCCGCTTGTGCCGGGTCACCCGGCCGACGCAGACGACACGTGGCCGGTCGGCGCGGGTCACGCCCGCGGCGGCCGGCCGGGACGCGTCGGCGCCGTTGGGCGCCACGACCACCGGGCCGGTCCAGCGCAGCCGCTCCCGGATCGCCACCGCCGTCGAGGGGGAGACCGCGAGCGTCACCGCGCGGCGGTAGACGCGCCGGGCGACCGGTCCCTCCAGCCAGGCGCCGAAGCGACCCACGACCGGGCCGAAGTACAACCGGAACTGCCGGTCGTGCACGTGGTGGATCACGCAGATCACCGGCACGGCCGCCGGCAGGACCGCCGGACTGAAGAACGGGATGCCGTTCTGGCAGTCCACCACCGCGTCGAACTGCCGGCGGTGGCGCGCCAGCCAGCCCAGCACCCGGGGGTAGATGGTCCACCGGCCGCCGGTACGGACGATCCGGATGCCCTCGCGGACCTCGTCGCCGGGCTGCCCGTTCGGGCGCGCGGTGACGAAGGTGACCTCCGCGCCGGCGGTCACCAGGTCGCGGGCGACCTGCCAGGCGTACACCTCGGCGCCCCCGGCGTCAGGATGCCAGGGGTCCTTCCAGTTGAGCACCACGACCCGGCGGCCCACCACGGTGGCGTCGGTGGTGGGTGCCGCGTCGGTAGAGGGTGTTCCGACACTCACGGCCGCATTCCAACGGCGGCCGTGCCGCCGGTGACGTCCGGCGTGACCGGAAGCGTGACGAGTGGCATCACCGGGGCGACGTCGGCGCCACGGAGCCACCAGTTGATCTTCGCGACGTCCACGAAGCTCTGCCAGCCGTGCCGGACCGGTGAGAAGCGGGAGCCGGGTACGTCCACCCAGCTGACCGGAATCTCCACCAGGCGGGCGCCCGCCCGCTCGGCGCGGCCCAGCACCTCGACGTCGAACGCGAATCCACCGCACCGCAGGGGCGCGAAGACCCGCCGGGCGACGTCGTTGCGGAAGAACTTGAACCCGCACTGCGTCTCGCTGACGCCGCGCACCACCTGCCGGACCGCGCCCCGGAACGCCACCGCGCCCCAGCGTCGCAGCACGCTGTGCCGCTCCTCGACGACCGACTCGGGGTGGGCCCGCGACCCGACCACCGCGTCCGCGCCGTCGTACAGGAGATTGAGCACCTGGGCGAGAGCGGCCGGCGCGGTGGCCAGATCGGCGTCACAGAAGCCTACGTAACGGGCGTCGCTGGCCAGCACACCCCGACGCACCGCGAAGCCCTTGCCCGGTTCGCCGCACCAGAGCAGGCGGACCGGAACCGGGCCGGGCGGCGCGTTCACCACCACGGCACTCGTCCCGTCGTCGCTGGCGTTGTCCACCACGGTGACCCGGCAGGGCACTCCGAGTTCGGCCAGCGCCGCCCGGAGCAGGACCAGGGTGTCGGGCAGCCGGAGCGCCTCGTTGTACGCGGGCACCACGACGTCGAGTACGACCAGTTCTGACGAGACGTCAGGAGGGGGGACCTCCATGCCGCACCGTCAGCGCTCGCCGTACACGATGATGGGCTGCTCCACGCTCGCTGGCTTGCTGTTGCTGTTGCCGAGGGTGGACGCCCCGATCGAGACGGCCAGGATTCCCAGCACGGCACCCACCGCCGCGGCGACTACCGCGGTGAGGAGGGGATTGAAGGATGCCTTCATCGATGATCCCTTCGGAAAAAGGTACCGAAGAGTAACATGCGTCACTGCCGCTTGACCCGGTGCGAAAGGGCGATCATCAGGGTGGCCCCCAGTACCGAATACCCCAGGACCGGCATTATGCCGATGCGACCGGACGAGCCGGAGAAATCGGAATCCGGCAGACGCAACAGCGTCAATGCCCCGTCCCGCCGGACCAGCTCGGCGCTCACGAACCGGCCCTCCACCTGTGCGGCGTCCGGTTGGTCCGTCTGCACGAGCACATACCGCACCCCGAGCCGGCGCAGCGCCGGTCCCGGATCACCCGGCGCCGCCAACGCCGCCGCCACCCGGTCCGCCTCCCGGCTCTCCCCACGGATCCGGTCCTGGCCGACAAGCACGTCCTGGTCCCCGACCACCGGCCGGCGGAACGCCCGCGAGGCCGGATCGAGCACCGGCACGTTCCCCGCCCACGGATAGGCCCGGAACGAGGACCAGGGCAGCGACACCAGGCTGCCCCCGGCCGGATCCCGGTTCACCTCGGCGCGCACCGCCGCCCACTCCGCCGGGTACCGCACCGTGTCGAACTGACCACCGAGACCCCACGCCAGACCGGGCATGAGCAGCACCGGAGCGACCACCAGCAGCGGGGCCAGCGCCCGGGCGCCGGTCGTCACGAGCGACTCCACGAGCATCCCGAGACCCACCGCCTGCACCAGTGCCAGCGGAGCGAGCAGCCGGGTGCCGTCCCGGACCGCGCCGGCCAGCGGAACGTGCTCGACCAGCGCGACCATCCACTGCGCGCCCAGCGGCCACGCCGGCGCCACCGCGACCACAGTGCCCAGGACCGCGCCGGCGAGCAGACCCCACCAGGCCGCCGACGGCCAGCGGCGACGGGTAAGCACGTACCCCCACAGCGCCGCGCCGGCCAGCGCCAGCGCGATCAGGGCGACCGCCCACTGGTCCCGGCCGACCGGCACGGCGTTCCGGCTCCACACGCCGCCGAGAGTCGCGACGCTGCCGAGCACGCCGAGTGGCGTGTCCGCGCGGACCGCGAACGCGGCCACCCCCCGCTCGTCGACGTCGACGGCGCCGCCCCGGCTCAGCAGCGCGAGCCACCACGGAGCGGTCAGGCCGGCCAACGTCGCCGCCCCCGCCACAAACGCCCGCCACCGGCGCGCCAGAGCCAGCGCCGGGGCACAGGCGAACACCGCCGCCAGCACCATCGCCGGGCCGCCCAGCACCACCGCGGCCCCTCCGGCCACTGCGGAACGCCGCCCCGGGCCGGTGCCCTCGGGCGGCGGCCGGAGCACCCCCAGCACCCAGGCGAACGCCCAGGGCAACGCCGCGAACCCCGCCACCACCGCCCACTGCCCGAGGTGCAGCCGCCCGTACACCCAGGGGTTCCAGACGTACGCGAGCCCGGCGGCGACCCGCGCCAGCGGATGACCGACGGGCGCCAGCCGCGCGGCGCCCACCGCGGCCAGGACGAGACAGCCGGCCAGGAGCACCTTCTGGGCCACGTCTGCCGGGACGACCTGCGACAGCCCGACCGCGAGCAGCTCGCTCGGTACCGCACGCGGCAGTTCGGAGCCGCTGCCCCAGACCACCGCGCCGAACGGCGGGTCCGGCACGAACACCAGGTCGTACCGGAGGACGAAGCCACGGCGCAGCACCGGGCCGAGGATCGCGACGACCACGCCGACACCGAGCGCCGTCTCCGGCCACCAGCGGCGCAGCGCGACGGCGGCCCGCGACGGCGCCGGACCGAAGCTCGGTGACGCTCGACGCACACGGACCCCCATGAACCTGGACGGAAGCGGGCCCGACGTCGCACCCGGGGCTCCGGACAGCACTCTAGGCACAGGGCGAGTACGGACGGTAGCTTGCCTCACGACGTCGACGAGCCAGCCGCGACGACGACGCGAGGTTCGAGGCGAACCCGTTCCACCGGCGACACCGACATGAGGCGCGATGACAGAGACCACGGCAGGGCCCGGCGCGAGCCGCCTGGGAACCGCCGGCGCGGCCGTCGCGGTCGCCGCGATGGCGACGAACGGGCTCGCCTACCTGCTGCCCATGCTCGGTGCCCGGTACCTGCCGGTCGAGGAGCTGAGCGTCCTCGCCACGACGCTGGCCCTCGTCGCGATCGCCGGCGTCGCCGGCGTGGGGCTGCAGATGGCGGTCGCTGTGCACCGGGCCCGCCACCCCGGCGCGCCGACGCACCGGGTCAGCCTCGTCACCACGGCGGTCGCCGGCGGCGCCGTCGTCGTGGCCGCGCCGCTGATGATCACCGGTCTGCGGCTGTCGTCGACCGTCGTGGCGCTGGTCGCCGGCACCACTGTCGCTGTCGTCCTGGCCGCCCGGTGGCTCGGCGAACTGCAGGGTGAGCAACGCTTCGTCCGTCTCGCCTGGGCGATGGGGGTGGTGGCGCTCGGGCGGTACGGCGGCATGATCGTCGCGCTGGTCCTCGGCGCCGACGTCGTGGTCACCCTGCTCGCCGGCATGCTCACCGCCTGGCTCGTGCTGCCGGCGCTGGCCTGGATCGCCCGCCCCGACCGGCCCGCCGGGAACGACGTCGCCGCCACCATGCGGATCCGGCAGGTGGCGAGCGCCGGCACCGCCGCGCTGGCGATGCTCGCGGTGTCGTACGCCGACCTGATCTTCGCCCGCCAGCTGCTCTCGCCCGCCGACTCCGGGGCGTACGCGGTCGGAACCGTGCTCACCAAGGGCGCGCTCTGGGCCCCCCAGGTGATCGTGGTGCTGGCGCTGCCCCGGCTCGCCGTGGGAGACAACCGGGTCCGTACCGTCGTGCTCGCCATCGTCGCCGGCTGCGGCGTCGTGCTCGTCGCCGCCTCGGCCCTGGCCGGCGGGTTCGCGTTCCGGCTGGTGGGCGGCGAGGACTACACGTCCCTGGGGAGGTACGCCCCGTTCTTCGCCGCCACCGGCGCGCTCTACGCACTGATCTTCGCGGCCGTCAACGCGAAGATCGCGGCGGGCGCGCGCTGGCCGTCCGCGCCGCTCTGGGTCGCCGCGGCCGTCCTGGCCGTGCTCACCACCACCGTCGCGCCCCGCACGTTCCAGGGCATCATGTGGTGCGCGCTCGCCACCGCCGCGGGAACCGCGCTGGTGATGGTGTTCAGCCCTCCGCGAGCCAGTCGCCCAGTAGCCGGTGATCGATCGAGTCCACCCGGCCCAGCGGCCGCCCTGCCGCGACCCGCGCCCGCAGCTCCGCCCGGCTGAACCAGCGCGCCGCCAGCAACTCCACCCCGTCGACCCGGACCTCCTCGGACACGGCGACAGCCCGGAAACCCGCCATCAGCCCGGCGGGAAACGGCCACGCCTGCGACCCCTGGTAGACCACGTCGGTGACGGTGACGCCCGCCTCCTCGGCCAGCTCCCGGCGGACCGCGTCCTCCAGGCTCTCGCCGACCTCGACAAAGCCGGCCAGCGTCGAATAGCTGCCCTCGGCCGCGCCCGCGTGCCGGGCCAGCAGGCACCGCCCGGTCCGGCCGGGCGCCTCGACCAGCACGATCACGGCCGGCTCGATCCGGGGGAACCACAGCCGCCCGCACTCCCCACCGCTACAGGTCCGCATGTGCCCGCCGCCACCGGCCACGGCCCGGGCGCCGCACGCGCCGCAGTACCGCTGCTGCCGGTGCCAGAGCAGCAACCCCCGGGCGTACGCCTGCACCGCCGCCCCGGCCGGGTCGAGCCGGCCCACGAGCGTCCGGACATCGACAGCGCGCGTCGCGGCGGCCAACTCGACGGCGGCCCGCTCGCCGAGCGCGGAGAGATCGGCCGCGAACACCGCGACGTCGTCGTCGAGCCCCAGGAAGACGGTCTCCCCGGCGGCCGACCGGACGCGGGACGCGTGCTCGCCGGTGAGCCGGACCGGACCGGCCGCGTCGACCAGGCAGCGGTCCCGCCACAGCGGCAACACCACGCTCACCGGATCGGCCAGCCGCCCGGCCAGCCACTCCGCGTCACCGCGCAGCGCCGCCGCCCGGTCGAGCCACCCACCGCCGTACGCCAGCACCCGCTCACCGTGCCACGATCCGCGCCCGGGCGCGGCCCCGAATCGGGTGATCGGGCCGACACCGCCGAACGCCCGACACGACGCCGGGCCGGAGACTCCCGGCGCGCCCGGGCGTTGGTTACCGTAGGTGTCTCCCGCGGGGGAAGCGGTCCCCGCGTGTACTTCCGATCGAGGTTGCAGTGACGATGTACGGCGAGAAGGTGCCGGCTGCCGACGACCGGCCCACCATCAAGGTGGCGGCGGTGAGCTGGCCCGGCGTCGAGATGGAGCCGGTCGCCACACCGCCCGGAGGCGACACGGGCCGGCCGGGGCGGTCGCGACGGGCCCGGCTGCTGCTGGCCGGGGGGATCGTCGCGGCCGTGCTCGCCGGCGGCGTCGGCCTGGGCGCCTACGCGTACGCCGGTGACGTGCCCCGCGGCACCACGGTGCTCGGCACCGAGCTGGGCGGGCGCAGCCGCGCGGAGGCGGCGGCGGCGCTCCGCGCCGAGCTGGAGCGCCGGGCCGAGGCGTTGAACGCCCCGCTGGCGGTCACCGTCGGTGAGAAGAAGGCCGAGCTGAAGCCGTCCGACGTGGGGCTCGCCATCGACGTGGACGCCACTGTGGCGGCCGCCGCGAAGGCCGACGCGCACGCGGTGAGCCGGCTCGTCGGCTCCCGTACGGTCGAGCCGGTGGTCACCGTCGACCGGCCCAAGCTGGAGGCCGCCCTGCGGAAGGTGATGGGCTCGCAGGGACGCGAGATGACGATGCCGGCGATCATCTGGACCGGCACCACCCCGAAGCCGGTCTACCCGAAGCCGGCGCTCACCGTCGACACCGACGGCGCCACCGGTGTGGTGAAGGCCGGCTGGCTGGCCGCCGAGCCGGTCACCGTGCCGCTCGTCGAGAAGTGGCCCGCCACCACCCGTGAGGAGGTCGACCGCCTCGTCGCCGAGCTGGCCCGGCCCGCCGTCGCCGCGCCGGTGACGCTCACCACCGACGGCGGTTCGGTCACCATCCCGCCCGCCGCCATCGCCCGGGCACTGCGCTTCTCCGCCGACGACGCCGGCACGCTCACCCCGAAGGTCGACGTCAAGCGGCTCCGCGCCGCGCTCGGCGACCGGCTGACGAAGCTGGAGGTCGAGCCGCAGGACGCCGGGCTGACCATCAGCGGCGGCAAGCCGAAGGTGGTGCCCAGCAAGGCCGGCCGCCAGGTCGACGCCGCCGCGCTCGGCCCGGCCCTGCTCGCGGTGCTGCCCAAGTCCGAGGGCCGTACGGTGTCCGCCGAGCTCAAGCCGGCCGCGCCCGAGCTGACCGAGGCGGAGCTGGCGAAGCTGGGCATCAAGGAGCGGGTGTCGACCTTCACCACCCACTTCACCGGCGGCCTCTCCTCCCCGCGCAGCCAGAACATCGTCCGCGCGGCGAAGGACGTGGACGGCACGCTCGTGAAGCCGGGTGAGACGTTCTCGCTCAACGGGCACACCGGTGAACGCGGCTACGACCAGGGATACAAGGACGCGCCCACGATCGTGAACGGCAAGCTGGTGCCGGGCGTCGGTGGCGGCGTCTCCCAGTTCACCACCACGCTGTTCAACGCCACCTACTACGCCGGGCTGGAGGACGTGGAGCACAAGCCGCACTCGTTCTACTTCAGCCGCTACCCGGCCGTGATCGAGTCGACCATCTACTGGCCGCAGCTCGACTTCAAGTTCCGTAACAACACGCCCCACGGCGTGCTCATCGACACCTCGTACACGTCCAGCTCGATCACCGTCTCGATCTGGAGCACCAAGATCTACGACAGCGTCAAGACGGAGTACGGCCCCCGCCGCAACATCACCCAGCCGAAGACCGTGTACCTGACCCCGGGGCCGTCCTGCATCCCCGCCGCGGGCGCCGTCGGGTTCGCCCAGGACGCCTTCCGGGTCATCAAGAAGGACGGCAAGGTCGTCAAGCGGGAGAAGTTCAGCTGGCGCTACGACGCCGAGCCGCGCTTCATCTGCGCCCCGAAGCCGGGCGACGACTGATCCACGACACACGGAAAGGCCCCGCCGGACGCATCCGGCGGGGCCTTTCCCATGCTTGTCACGGCCGCGCCGCGGCCAGCCCTTCGCGTACGCCGTCGGCGTCCCGGTCGGTGCCGTAGACGGGGGTGTCCGGCTGCTGCCGCCAGCTCTCGTCCAGGGTGCCCGCGTCGACCGGGTCGAAGCCCAGATCGTCCACGAGGCCCATCACGATCCGCTTGGCGTCCGCGTCGTCGCCGGCCACCGGCAACGCGATCCGGCCTGCCGTACCCGCCGGCTTGCCCTCGTCCATGAGGTGCGCCGCCTGGATGTTGTTGAAGACCTTCACCACCCGGGCGCCCTTGAGGTGGTCAGCGGTCCAGCGACTGGAGCTGAGGCTGCGGTCGAGCAGCTCGGCGATGTCGCCGTCCCGCTGGGGGTAGTAGTTGTTGGCGTCGACCACCAGCTTGCCGTCGAACAGCGCCGCCGGGAGCTGCGGCACCGCCTTCAGCGGGATCGCGATGACCACCAGCTCGGCGCCCTGCACGGCGTCCTCCACCGACACCGCCCGGGCGCCGGTCTCGGCGGCCAGGTCGGCGAGGCTCTGCGGCCCGCGGGAGTTGGCCACCGCGACGTCGTGGCCGAGTGAACGCAGACGACGGGTGAGGGTGCCCCCGATGTGCCCCGACCCGATGATTCCAATCTCCATGTCCACTCCTGTACCCCGTGCGGTCGGCCCCGATCACGGTCCCGACGTACGCCATGTCACGTTTCGGCCCACCGGCGTGGCCGTTGTCAGAGGTCCCGGCTCGACGGTACGAGACTGACGCGGCCGACGTGGTGATTCCCGTCGGCCGGCCCGAATCCAGGCGGTGTGGTGGCCGGTTTTCGGGGTGGACGCGTTTCAGGGCCACCCCTCACGGGGGTGGCCCTGAAACGAAAGGTTGTCCGGCGGTGTCCTACTCTCCCACACCCTCCCGAGTGCAGTACCATCGGCGCTGGAGGGCTTAGCTTCCGGGTTCGGAATGTTACCGGGCGTTTCCCCTCCGCCATGACCGCCGTAACTCTATGAACATGTCAACCAACCCAACCTGTGGGTGATCGTTTGTTCAGAGTTGCACAGTGGACGCGTAGCAGCTTGGTAGTCAAGTCCTCGG
>NZ_JAGPXP010000013.1:0-170224 GCF_018070485.1 Micromonospora sp. C41
TCCCCGCCCCCTCCCGCCTCCCCGCCCACCCCGTTGATCAAGGAGTTTGTGTCCGGGAACGGCGTTCAGGCTGACGCAAACTCCTTGGTCAACTCCGGCATGGGGGTGGCGGCGGGGCACCGGGGCGGGTTTGCCGGGCGGGCCGTGCGGTGGCTGGTGCCGGTGGTGTCCGTCGCCGGGATCGCGGTGGCGCTGGCCGGGCCGGCCGCGTACGCGATGCAGACCGCTTCCACCCCGCACAGCGGTGCCATTCCGAGCGCCGGACCGGCCGGAGCGGGGGGCTTCGGCGGCCCGGGTGGCCCGGGCGGGCGGATGCCGGGCGGCGGGGACGGGCAGTTCCCCGGTCGCCCGGGCGGCGGGAACGGGCAGTTCCCGGGCTTCCCGGGCTTCCCGAACGGCACCGGCTCCAGCGGCACGGGTCCGGACGGCACCGGCCCGGGCGGCGGGGCGAACGCCGGCGGATTCCCCGGCTTCCCGGGCGGTGGTTCGGCTCCGGGCGCGCCCGGCGGCACCGGTCAGGACGGCGGCGCCGGTCCGGAGGGTGGCCCGGGACCGGACGGCCGGGGGCAGCGCGGCGGCGGCATGGGCGGGCTGCTCGACGCCCGCGAGCCGAGCGCCGAGATGACCGCGCTGCTCACCGCCGACGCCGACGACTACACCTGGGTCGCCGCCACGGTCGGCTCGAACAACGCCTCCGGCTACCAGCTGGCCACCGGGCGGCCGGTCATGCCGATCGGCGGCTTCAACGGCAGCGATCCGTCGCCGACGCTCGCCCAGTTCCAGCGGTACGTCGCCGACGGGCGGATCCACTACTTCCTCGGCGGCGGCGGGTTCCGGGCCAACGGCGGCAGCAACGCCTCGGCCGAGATCGCCGCCTGGGTCGCCGAGAACTTCACCGCGACCACCGTCGACGGCGTGACCGTGTACGACCTGAGCAGCGGAAAGCAGGGCTGAGCGATGACTGACACGTACGCGCCCCGGGCCGCCGTGCGGGCCCGGCCCGCCGCCGGCAGCGCGGTGCTGGACGTGGTGGTCCCGGTCTACAACGAGGAGACCGACCTCGGTCCCTGCGTCCGGCGGCTGCACGCGCACCTGACCGCGCACTTCCCGTACCCGTTCCAGATCACGGTGGCCGACAACGCCAGCGTGGACGGCACCCCGGAGGTTGCCCGGGCGCTCGCCGACGAGCTGCCCGAGGTGGGGGTGCTGCGCCTGGACGAGAAGGGCCGTGGGCGGGCGCTGCGCGCCGCGTGGTCGGCCTCGCCCGCGCCGGTGCTCGCGTACATGGACGTGGACCTGTCCACCGACCTGGCCGCGTTGCTGCCGCTGGTGGCGCCGCTCATCTCCGGGCACTCGGACCTGGCCATCGGCACCCGGCTGGCGCGGACCAGCCGGGTGGTCCGGGGCGCCAAGCGGGAGGTGATCTCGCGCGGCTACAACCTGCTGTTGCGCGGCACGCTCGCGGCGCGGTTCTCCGACGCCCAGTGCGGGTTCAAGGCGATCCGCGCCGACGTGGCGGCCGGGCTGCTGCCGCTGGTACGCGACACCGGCTGGTTCTTCGACACCGAGCTGCTGGTCCTGGCGCAGCGGGCCGGGCTGCGCATCCACGAGGTGCCGGTGGACTGGGTGGACGACCCGGACAGCCGCGTCGACATCGTCGCCACCGCGCTGGCCGACCTGCGGGGCATCGGCCGGCTGGGCCGGGCGCTGGCCACCGGGGCGCTGCCGCTGGCGCAGCTGCGCGCCCAGCTCGGCCGGGGACCGTTGCCGGCCCCGCCGGCGCGTGTGCCGGCCGGCCTACCGCGCCAGCTCGTCCGGTTCGCCGCGGTGGGCGTGGCGAGCACGCTCGCGTACCTGCTGTTGTTCCTGCTGGCCCGCGGACCGCTCGGGGCGCAGCCGGCGAACCTGCTGGCGTTGCTGCTCACGGCGGTGGCGAACACGGCGGCCAACCGGCGGCTCACGTTCGGGGTCAGCGGCCGGCGGCACGCCGGCCGCCACCACCTCCAGGGCCTGCTGGCGTTCGCGCTGGGCCTGGCCCTGACCAGCGGCTCACTGGCCCTGCTGCACGCCGCCACACGCCCGAGCCGCAGCCTGGAGCTGGTGGTGCTGGTAGCGGCCAACCTGGCCGCGACAGCCCTGCGCTTCCTCCTGCTCCGCCTGGCCATGCACCACCGCCCCTGACCCACCCCGAACACCCCGTCGATCATGAGGTTGGCGGCGCGACACGCCGGGCGCCGGCACCGTCAACTTCATGATCGACGGGGCGGGTGGCAGGGTTGGGGGCGTGTACCGGGAGTGGGGGGCGGCGGGGGTTCCGGGCGCGGTGCTGTGGGGCAGCGTGTCCGGCGGGGGTGAGACGCGGGTGCTGCCGGACGGGTGCCTGGACCTGCTCTGGTCCAGCCGGTCCGGGCTGCTGGTGGCCGGTCCGGACCGCACCGCGCACCTGTCGCGGTCCGCGCCGGGGGACCGGTGGATCGGGCTGCGCCTGCCGCCGGGCACCGGCCCGGCCGTGTTCGGCGTGCCCGCCGAGGAACTGCGCGACCGCCGCGTCCCGCTGGCCGACCTGTGGGGCCGCGCCGCCGCCGAGGTGACCGAGCGGGTCGAGGCGGCGCTGGCCGCGCCGGGCGCCGGTAGCGCCGCCGGGGTGCTCACCCGGGTCGCCCGCGACCGGCTGCGTGCGGCCGGCGGCCCCGACCCGGTCGGCGCGCGTGTCGCCGCCCGCCTGGCCGCCGGGGCCACCGTCGCCGCGACCGCCGCCGAGGTCGGCCTCGGCGCGCGGGCCCTGCACCGCCGCAGCCTGACCCTGTTCGGGTACGGCCCGAAGACGCTCGCCCGCATCCTGCGGATGCGCCGGGCGCTGGACCTGGCCCGCGCCGGCGCGCCGCTCGCCGAGGTGGCCGCGCGCAGCGGGTACGCCGATCAGGCCCACCTGACCCGCGAGGTGCGGGAGCTGGCCGGGGTGCCCCCGTCGCGGCTGCTCGCCCCGGCCACCGCCTGACCGGCCGCCTTTCAGTCGCCCGCCGGCAGCGGGGCGAACAGGTCCACGCCGTTGCCGTCCGGGTCGTGCAGGACCGCGTACCGCTGGCCCCAGAACGCGTCCCACGGGGGCAGCTCCCCGTGGTGGCCGGCGGCGGTCAGCTCGGCGTACCAGCGGTCCACCTCGGCCGGGTCGGCGCACCGGAAGGCCAGGCTCATCCGGTTGTTGCCGCCGGACGGGTCGAAGTCGGGGTGGAAGCTGCGGATCACCTCGACCGTGTCCCAGGCCAGCCGTACGCCGTTCGGCAGGGTGACCTCCACGTGCCCTTCCGTCTCGGCGCCGGCCGGGATCGGCAGCCCCAGCCGCCGGTAGAAGTCGAGTGTGCGGGCCATGTCGGTGACCACGGCCCCGACCAGATCGAACTGCGGTGTCATGGCGTCACGGTAGGCGCGACCGGTCCGGCCCGTCTTGAACGGATCGGACGGGGGACGAGTGGCCGGTGTGGCCCCGCGTGCGACGCCCGAGGCGTTACGGTGGGGGACAAGTCCGGCGCGAAGCACGAAAGCTCGCATTCCGGGCGCGCACTGACGACCGGCGACGGAAGGAAGCAGCCGTGACCCACCTGGCCTACCTGGACGCGGGATCGGGCAGTCTCATCGTGCAGGCGGTGGTCGGCGGCGTGGCCGGAGTGGCCGTGGCCGCCAAGCTCTACTGGCGCCGCCTGGTGTCCCGGTTCCGCCGCCAGCCCAGCGACCAGGGCCCCACGGCGTGACGGTCCCCGACACCGGCGTCCGCGTCGAGCCCGGCTCCTTCCGCGACCCCGGCAACCGGGTGTTCCACCGGGGCGAGGAGGTGCTGCGCGGGCTCGACGAGCGCTCCGCCCGGGACTGGCGTGCGCTGTCCGTCACCGACTTCTTCCGCCGCGCGGCCGAGCGGGGGCAGATCGTCGCCACCGAGGAGCTGACCCCGACCCCCGTCGACACGCGGTGGGCTGCGGTGCTGCGGCACGAGCGGATCCCGTTCGTCTCGCACCCCTACGAGTGGTCGTACGCGATGCTGCGCGACGCCGCGTTGCTGCACCTCGACGTGCTGCGCGCCGCCCTGGAGGCCGGCTTCACCACCAAGGACGGCTCGGCGTACAACGTGCAGTGGCGCGGCGCGCGACCCGTCTTCATCGACGTCGGCTCGTTCGAGGCGCTGCGCGACGGCGAGCCCTGGGCCGGCTACCGGCAGTTCTGCCAGACGCTGCTCTACCCGCTGCTGATCCAGGCCCACCTCGGGCTGGACTTCCAGCCGTTCCTGCGGGCCCGCGTCGACGGCGTCGAGCCGGACCAGATGCGCCGGCTGTTCGGCGGCGCCCGGCGCTGGCGGGCCGGCGTGCCCACCCACGTGCACCTGCACGGCGCGATGCAGGCCCGCAACTCCGCCGCGAGCACCACCGACGTCCGCGCCCAGTTGCGCGCCGCCGGCTTCTCCCGCGAACTGGCGCTGGCCACGGTACGCGGGCTGACGAAACTGGTCCGCCGCCTCGACCACCGGCCCGGCGACAGCCACTGGGCGGACTACCAGCGCACCTGCGCGTACTCGGTGCCGGACCGGCAGGCCAAGGAGGAGTTCGTCGACCGCGCGGTGGCCGCCACCGGCGGCGGCTCGGCGCTGGACCTGGGCGCCAACGACGGCCGGTACGCCCGCATCGCCGCCCGGCACGCCACGCACGTCGTCGCGGTCGAGCAGGACCCGGCGGTGGTCGACACGCTCTACCGCGCGCTGCGCGACGAGGGCGAGACGCGGATCCTGCCGCTGGTGATGGACCTGGCCGACCCGTCGCCCGGCGGCGGCTGGCGCGGCGTCGAGCGGGCCGCGTTCGCCGACCGGGCCCGCGCCGACGTGGTGCTCGCCCTGGCCGTCGTGCACCACCTGGCGATCGGGCGCAACGTGCCGCTGCCCGAGGTGCTGGACCAGCTCACCGCGCTCACCGCCACCGGCGGCAGCCTGGTGGTGGAGTTCGTCCACCCGGACGATCCGATGGCCCGCCGCCTGCTCGCCAACAAGCCCGACGGCCTGTTCCCGGACTACCGGCGCGACGCCTTCGAGGCGCTGCTGGCCCGCCGGGGCCGGGTGGTCGCCCGCACCGAGCTGCCGTCCGGCACCCGGACGCTCTACCAGGTGGTGGTGGGTGGCTGAGCGCACCCTCGCGCCACCCCGGGACCACACGGCCGGCCCGGACCGGCGGGAACGCCCGCCCTGGTGGCGGTCCGAGCTTGCGCGGCTGGCGGAGGTGACGGCGCTGGTCGGGCTGGTGGTGACCCAGCCGCTGCTCGACGTGCTCGGCCGCAGCCCCGACTTCTTCCTGTTCCACCGCGCGTCCCGGGGCGACGTGCTGCTCCTGGTCGCCCTGATCGCGCTCGCGCCGACGGTACCGTTCGCGCTGCTCGGCGCGCTGGCAGTGCCCGCCGGACGCCTTATCCGGGCCGCCGTGCACACCACCTTCGTCGGCCTGCTGCTCGCCGCGCTGGCCGTCCAGGCCGGCCGGCACGTCACGCCGCTTCGGGGCGTACCCCTGCTTGTCGCCGCCGGTGTGGCCGGAGCCGCCGGGGCGGCCGCGCACCGGCGGTGGCGGGCGCCCCGGCGGGTGCTGCGGGTGGCCGCCGCCGGGCCGCTGGTGTTCGTCGGGTTGTTCCTGTTCGCCTCGCCCGCCTCGGCGGTGGTGCTGCCGCGCGGCGAGGGCGGCGCGGCCGGGATCGCCGGCGCGGGCGCGCACCCGCCGGTGGTCATGATCGTGCTGGACGAGCTGCCGCTGGTCTCCCTGCTCGGCCCGGACGGACGCATCGACGCCGAACGCTACCCGAACTTCGCCGCGCTCGCGGCCGGGTCGACGTGGTACCCCAACGCCACAGGCGTCAGCGGCTGGACGCCCTACGCGCTGCCGGCGATGCTCACCGGGCGCTACCCGGAGCAGGGCGCGGCGCCGCACTACTCGCAGTACCCGGACAACCTGTTCACCGCGCTCGGGGGCCTCTACCGGATCAAGGCCGAGGAGAGCATCACCCGGCTCTGCCCGCCCAGCCGCTGCGAGCAGGCCACCACGCCGGAGCAGGGGCTCGGGGTGCTGGTCCGGGAGAGCGGCAAGCTGATGGGCCGGATCGCCGCGCCGGTGGACAGCCGCGTCGACCCGGAGGACTCCTACCGCGAGCGGACCGCCGCCGAGGCCGGGCTGGACGCCGCCGAGCCGGTGCCGGACGACCCCAAGTTCCGCTGGGACACCCTCGACGACAACCAGCCGGCTCGGTTCACCTCGTTCCTCGCCGGGCTGCGCCCCGACCCCCGGCCCACGCTGCACTTCCTGCACCTGCTGATGCCGCACTCGCCGTGGGCGTACCTGCCGTCCGGGGCGCACTACGCCGCGCCGGAGGACCTGCCCAACGACGGGACCGGCTGGGTCGACCTGGCCCGCGCCCGGCACCTGGCCCAGCTCGGCTACACCGACCGGCTGATCGGCGAGACGCTGCGGACGCTGCGCGCCACCGGCCTCTACGACAAGGCGCTGGTGGTGGTCACCGCCGACCACGGGGTGAGCTTCCGGCGGGACTGGCAGGGGCGGGGGATGGACGCCATCGAGCACGCCGCCAACGAGGTGGCCTGGGTGCCGATGTTCGTCAAGGAACCCGGCCAGCGCGCCGGCCGGGTGGACGACCGCAACTGGGAGCACGTGGACCTGCTGCCCACGATCGCCGACGAGACCCACATGCGGGTGCCCTGGCAGATGGACGGCCGGTCGGCCAAGGCGGCCCCGCGCGAGCGAGCCGACAAACGCTTCTACGACCGCCCCGGCCAGCCGGTGACGATCACCGGCGGGGTGCCCGCCCCGCTCCCGCCGCCGGCCGCTGATCCGCTCGTCGGGACCCGGGTCGGGAACGTGCCGGTGGGCGGGTCCGCCACGGTGGCGAACCGGGACGCGTTCGACGCGGTCGACCCGGCGCGCGGCGGCCTGCCCGCGCTGGTCTGGGGGACGGTCCCGGACGACGTGCCCGACGGGACACGGCTCGCCGTCGCGGTGAACGGCACGGTCGGGGCGGTGGCGCCGGTGGTGCCCCCGGACGCCGGTGGCCGGCGGTTCGCGGCGTTCCTCCCCGACGACCGGCTCTTCGCCGCCGGCGCCAACCGGCTCGACCTCTACCGGGTCGGCGACGACGGGGCGCTGCGGCGGCTCACGCTGTCGTGACGGGCCCCCGGCCGGCGCCCATGGTCGCGCTCCCAACCGGTTTCCGGACCGCCTGGCCGGGAAACAGGTGACGCACACCTCACCCCGAAACCATGACGAGCGGTGTTCTCCGCGCCGTGATTACGGTAGAAGCGAAGGCAATTCAACGAAGATCTTGCCGGCGAAGCGAGGAACAGATGACGGAAGTCAAGCTCGACCACCCCGGTGGGCAGCTGTCGATGCCGGTGCAGTCCGCGGTTGAGGGCCCCGCCGGGATAGGGGTGAGCAAGCTGCTCAAGGAAACCGGGATGACCACGTACGACCCCGGTTTCGTGAACACCGCGTCCTGCTCGTCCGCCATCACCTACATCGACGGTGATGCCGGCATCCTGCGGTACCGGGGTTACCCGATCGACCAGTTGGCCGAGAAGTCCTCCTTCCTGGAGGTCTCCTACCTGCTGATCTACGGCGAGCTGCCGACCCAGGCGCAGCTGTCGGAGTTCAGCGAGCGGATCCGGCGGCACTCGCTGCTGCACGAGGAGATGCGCCGGTTCTTCGACGGCTTCCCCCGTGACGCGCACCCGATGGCCGTGCTCTCCTCGGCCGTCAGCGCCATCTCCACCTTCTACCAGGACAGCCTGGACCCGTTCGACTCCGAGCACGTGGAGATGTCCACGGTGCGGCTGATGGCGAAGGTCCCGACCATCGCCTCGTACGCGTACAAGAAGTCGATCGGGCAGCCGCTGCTGTACCCGGACAACTCGCTCGGCTACGTCGAGAACTTCCTGCGGATGACGTTCGGTGTGCCGGCCGAGCCGTACGAGGTCGACCCGGTGGTGGCCCGGGTGCTGGACATGCTGTTCATCCTGCACGCCGACCACGAGCAGAACTGCTCCACCTCCACCGTGCGGCTGGTCGGCTCCAGCAACGCCAACCTGTTCGCCTCGGTCTCGGCCGGCGTGAACGCGCTGTTCGGCCCGCTGCACGGCGGCGCCAACCAGGCCGTGCTGGAGATGCTCCAGAAGATCCAGGCCGACGGCGGCGACGTCCGCTCCTTCGTGCAGAAGGTGAAGGACAAGCAGGACGGCGTGAAGCTGATGGGCTTCGGGCACCGGGTCTACAAGAACTACGACCCGCGTGCCGCCATCGTGAAGAAGGCCGCCCAGGACGTGCTCGGCCGGATGTCCAAGCCGGACCCGCTGCTCGACCTCGCGGTGCAGCTGGAGGAGATCGCGCTCGCCGACGACTTCTTCGTGTCCCGCCGGCTCTACCCGAACGTGGACTTCTACACCGGTCTGATCTACAAGGCCATGGGCTTCCCGACGAAGATGTTCACGGTGCTGTTCGCGCTGGGCCGCCTGCCCGGCTGGATCGCGCAGTGGCGCGAGATGATCAACGACCCGGAGACCAAGATCGGTCGCCCGCGGCAGATCTACACCGGCGCCACCGAGCGGGCGTACGTCCCCGCCGACCAGCGCTGAGGTGTAAGGAAGGGCCCCTTCTTAACGCCTCCGGTAGAGGAGGGGCCCCCTTTTAACACGCGGACGACGAAGGCCGCCGACCCGAGCAGGGTCGGCGGCCTTCGTCGCGTGCGCGGGGGTGCGGGGCGTTAAGAAGGGGCCCTTCCTCTACCGCAGGCGTTAACAGGGGGCCCTTCCTTACCGCAGGCCGGCGGCGGTGAGGAGGTTGCCCTCGGGGACGCGCGGCGTGGGCCGGCCGTGTGTCATGCGGTGCTGGGCGCGGGCGGCGGTGAACGACGGGTCGCCGGCGATCGCGGCGGCGTACGCGGCAGCCGTGCGGGACGCGATGGCCGCCCAGCCGTACCGCTCGTGGACCATGGCGCGGGCCCGCCGGGCGAGCACGCGGGCCCGGTCCCGGTCCGACAGCAGCGCGTGCACCGCCTCGACGAGCCCGTCCGGGTCGTGCGGGGCGAACGTCATCCCGGTGACGCCCGGCTCGACGATCTCGGCCAGCCCACCGGTACGGGCCACTGCCAGCGGCGCGCCCGCGGCGGCCCCCTCCAGCGCCACCATGCCGAACGGCTCGTAGATGCTGGGCACCGCGAAGCAGTCCGAGGCGGCCATCACCGCGGGCAGGTCGGCGCCGCCGAGGAACCCGGGCATGCTGACTGTGCCGCCCAGCCCGAGGCGGTGCACCTCGGCCTCCAGGTCCGCCCGGTACGGCCCGTCGCCGACGATCACCGCGCGCAGGCCGGGGTGCCGGTCGCGCAGCCGGGGCAGCCCGGCCAGCAGGTGCTGTACGCCCTTTTCGTACACCAGGCGACCGGCGAACGTGACCAGCGGGCCGTCGGCGGCGAACCGGGTCCGGGCGGCGGCGACCGCCGACGCGGGCACCCGCCAGCGGTGCGGCTCGACGCCGTTGGGCACCACGTCGACGCGGGCGGCGTCCACGCCGAACAGCGCGCCCACCTCGTCGCGCATGTAGCCGGAGCACACGATCACGCGCCCGGACTCGCCGGCGAGCCAGTGCTCGACGCCGTGGATGGTGCGGTTCATCTCCTCCGGCAGCCAGCCCTGGTGCCGGCCCGCCTCGGTGGCGTGGATGGTGGTCACGAGCGGCACGTCCAGGTGCTCGCGCAGCGTCATCGCGGTGTGCGCGACGAGCCAGTCGTGGGCGTGGATCACGTCGTAGGCGCCGGACGAGGCGGCGCGCAGCGCGGCCCGCGTCAGCGTGTGGTTGAACGCCATCGTCCAGGCCAGCAGTGACCCGGTGGCCAGGGGGAAGGTGACCGGGTCCTCGGCGGCGCGGACGATACGGACGCCGTCGGCGTACTCCTCCAGGGGAGCGCCCTCGGCGTGGCGGGTGACGACCGTGACCTCGTGCCCGGCGGCGGCCAGCGCCACGGACAGCGCGTGGACGTGGCGGCCGAGCCCGCCGACGAGCACCGGCGGGTACTCCCACGACAGCATCAGGATGCGCCGGGTCCGGGGCCCGGCCCCGGCCGGCGACGGCGGGGCCGGGCGGGAGGTGAGAGTGGGCCGGTGGAGCCGGTCCGTCGCGGTGGCGGGCTGCGCGCCGACCCGCAGAGTGGTCACGTCGATCTCCGTCCATGCAGGGTGAGGCACGCCGGCAGCGGTGGCGGCGTCGAGCGGTGGTCAGGAGCGACCGGACGGCCGGCCGGGCGCCGGCACCAGCTCGCCGACGACGGCCTGGCCGGATACCGATCGCGGGCCACCGGGAGGGTGCTGACGTCGATCGGCAACCGGAACCGTCCAGTCACCCTGCCAACCTACTGTGCCGGATCCTCTCGCGCGCGGTGAGCGATCCTCATCACTCTCCGACGCCTCCGCGCACATGGGACGGTCACGGGAACGGGTGCGGATACGGGTTGATCTCCTCCGGGACGAGCGGTTCGGCCCGGTGTCCGAGCCGGACCGGCAGCTCGCGCAGCCGGGGCAGGTCGACGCGCCGGTTGCGGTGACCGAACGTCATCGGCAGCAGCCCCGGGATCAGCACCTTCACGCTGGTGAGGCCGACGGCCTCCTGCTCGCGGGCGGTCTGGTCGACGACCACCACGTCCAGGCCCTCGTCGAGGTAGCGTCCGGTCACGTGCCGCAGGTCGTCGAGCAGGTCCGCGGCCGGGCGGTAGCGCGCCGCCGGTGGGAACGCCTCCGCCATGGACCGGATCTCGTCGCGCTCGTACAGGAACGCGAAGCGCGGCCAGGCGTCCGGGTCGGCCGCCGCCAGCAGGTGGTCCTCCATGGTCCGGACCAGGTCGGAGTCGGCGACCAGGCCGGGGGCGGTGGTGTCCTCGGCGACCATCTCCCGGGTGGCCTCGGCGACGCTGGCGAGCTCCACCAGCGCGGACCACAGGGCGCGCTCCGGGTCCAGGTGCGCCCCGGCGCCGCAGAACGCCCGGGGACGTCCCGGCCGCACCTCGTCGTCGACGAGCATCAGCCAGACCGCCGGGACGCCTTCGGGCATGGTGATGTCGAAGACGTCCAGGCGGCTGCCGGTGGTGCGCTGGATCCAGTCGACGAGCACGCGGGTCATCGGGTCGGCGGAGGTCATCGGGTCCACGCGCGGCACCGGTAGCCGGGCGTACCAGGTGGACAGGAAGGCGTCCCGTTCGGCGACTTCGAAGATGCCGTGCAGGATCGCCTCTTCGAGGTTCGCGCCCAGCGCGCAGCCGTTTGAGCACTCCGGACCGAAACCCGTGCCGTGCGAGCCGTAGTAGGCGAAGGTCTCCGGCACCAGCACCGGGCCGCCGCGCCGGAACGAGTACGCGTACACCCATTCCACGGGCCGGTCCGGGTCGTATGCGACCGCGTGGTCGTCGGGCGGCGCGGGCGGCAGCCCGAACTCCGTCGGCTCGACGGCCCGCCGCGGTCCGAGCTCGCGGAACGAGGCGCGGGTGACGGTACGGCGGGCGCGTGGCACGTTGCCGCCGAGCCGTTCCAGCGCCTCGGCGACGGCGACGGCCACGCTCGCCGGGTAGGTGAAGGTCCGGCCGTAGCCGGCCAGTTCACCACAGCACAACGGGCCACCGATCGCGCCGGCGAGGACCATCGGATGGTTGTGGTGGACGGTGATCGACGACAGCAGCCCGGTCTCCTCGTCGTGCAGCGCCGCCAGCAGGGCGAGGTGCTCGTCGGGAAGGCTGCGGGCCCGGTAGTCGTCCGGTGCCCGCTTCGGCCGGGACGTCAGCGTGAAGGTGCCGGCGGCCGGGCCGTCGTCCGGCAACGGGCCGCACACCGGGCAGCCGGGTTCGGGGACGAACCGGTGCCGCTTGACGGCCATCGAGGCCGTGGCGACCTCCAGCACCGCTTCCGCGCACCGGCCGTCGCCGCCCTGCGCGACCCGGCGCAGCTCGTCGGCCACGAGCGCGGCGACCGCGGCGCGTACCGGCGGGCCGAGGACGGGCCGGGCGGGCTGCACGGTGCCGTCGTAGAGCCCCTGCCACAGCGCGGACCGGTGCGGTGTCCCGGTGGTCCGCGCCCGGCGTTGCCGCACCTGGAGGCAGTGGTGGCAGCCCGGCCGGCCGGGTGTGACGAACGGGCCGATCCGTACGCCGCGCGGCGTGGTGTACACCGGCAGGAAGGACCGGCCGGCGTCGGCGGCAGCCCGGGCGGCCACGTCGACGTCCTCCGGTGGCCCGTCGACGACGAAGACGTCGACGTCGGTGACCGGGGCGGCGCCCAGCGCCTGTTCCACCGCCCGGCGCAGGGCGCCGACGCCGAGGATCCGCAGGCCGGGACGCGGCGCCACGTCGGACGGGGCGGGGACGGCCGGTGTGGTCGTGACGTCGGTCATGCGCTGCTCCCCGCTCGTGGCGACCACGCCGCCCTGATCATGAACGGCATCACCCGCTGCGCCCCGGGCAGCGAGTCGGCGGGCCGCACCAGCAGCGACCGTCCGTCCCGTGCCAGCTCGCGCAGCAGCGGCGGCAGCGCCGTGTCCCAGTCGTGGCCGCCCACGTCCGGCCCGATCTCGGCGCCGTCCGGGCGGCGTCCGGTCAGGACGGCGACCGCCGCCTGCATCGCGTTCGCCAGGGCGGTGTCCGTGTCGGTGGCGCAGCTGCGGGCGACCCATCCGCCGCCGACGGCGACGAACACGGTCGGGGTGCTCGATCCGTCGTGCCACGCCCGCGGCTCGTGGCCGAGGAGGGCCAGCTCGTGTGCCATGACGCGGGTCGGCTCCGGCCACCGCGCCCGGTCGAGCCAGCCGCCGGGCGGCCCACCGTCGGCGACCTCGGGTGGGGTCGCGGCCGCGCGTCGCAGTTTCAGGATCGCCCGGCCGCGCGCCTCCGCCCAGGTGTGACCGCCGGCGATCACTACGCCGTCCGGCCGTGCGTCGACGACAGCGCCACGCGCGGTGTCCCACCACACCGTGGCGGCGTCGCCGGCGCAGGCCCGGGCCGCGAGCGTCTCCAGTGCCGCCGTGGCGGCGCGCAGCAGCGCCTGCTCCCGGCTTGCGCCGACGGCGGTGAGCAGCCGCGGTGCGCCGCCGGCCAGGTCCACGACCGTCGCCTCGACGCAGCTGACCGAGATCTGCGAGTGGGCGCCGGTGTCGATGGCCAGCAGCGGGCCCAGCCGCGCGTCGACCAGGAACGGCATCCGGGCGACGAACTCCTCGACGCCCACCGGCGTGCGGGCGGCCATCGCGTCGACGTGCGCGGCGAGATCGGCGTACGGGGCCGGGGGCCGGCAGGAGCGGCAGCGGGGGTGCACGTCGAGCAGATGCTCGCTGGTCACAGCGGTTTCCAGGTCCACGCGGGTCATCCGGTTCGTCGCGGTGGTCTCCGCTCCCATCCGGTGGCGCAGGTACGCGAACCCGAGCGCCGCGCCGATCAGGCCGCAGACCGGCCCCGACAGCCACTCGGACGTCGTGTCGGGCTCGTCGGCGTCACCCGGGGGGAGCCCGGCGCCCTGCCGGCTGAGCAGGCCGCACTCCCAGCAGCCGCCGGTGACGCCGCCGCCGGTCGGGCCGATCCACGCCTCCGCGCCGCCGGGCACCGCGTGCAGGACCGGCACCCCGATCGCCCGGGCCGCCCGGTTCAGCCGCGTCGCCCGCCCGGCCATCGGACGGGCGGCGCAGTGCAGCACCGCGTCGTACCCCGTCAGCAGGCCGGCGAGCCCCTCGTCGGTGTCGAGGGCGGCGGCCGCGTCCAGCAGCGTCAGCCCGGTCGTCGGATCCTCGGCTCGACGCCGCTGCACGATCCGCCGGAAGCCGTCGCGTTCGGTGCCGGTCTCGGTGGTCTCGACCAGCGAGGCCGTACGCAGCCCGAGTTCGAACAGCGTCTGGACGAGCGCGAGCATGCCGGCGCCGGCGCCGACGAGCAGCACCCGCCCGTCGCGGAACGCCTCGAAGCGGCTCAGCGGCGCGTCGGTGACGTGCTCGGCGAACGCGATCGAGTCCCGGTAGGTGTCGAGTTCCCAGTCCCGCAACGTGTGTGGCGGCTCGCTGTCGAGGTCGCGGGCGATGCCCCGCCGCACCAGCATCCGGACCAGGTCGGTGACGAGCTGCCGCTGCGCCGGGGGCAGACCCGCGGTCAGCGCCTGAACCGTGCGGGTGCCGTCCAGATGCGGGGCGAGCCGCTGCACGAGGCCGTACGCCGACGCGCCCGCCAGGTGCGTGCCGGCGAGTCCCGTCTCCAGGTACACGCCGTCGTCGACCGGCACGTACATCAGGTCGTCGCGGAGCTTGACCCTCACGCGGCCCCCTCCTTCCGCAGGTGTCCCATCCGCACCGCGACCGCGCGTCCGGCGTCGGTGAACGCCTGCCGGCCGTGCAGGTACCGGGAGTTGTCCACGACCAGCACGTCACCGGACCGCCACGGCACCGCCACCGTCAGCCGCGCGGCGACGTCCGCGGCGGTGGCCACGAGGTCCTCGGGCACCGGCGCGCCGGTACCGGAGCGCACCCGCAGCCGCCGGTCGTGGTACTCGCCGGGCTGAGGGCGGCTGATGAACAGCGAGTTGCAGAACGCCGGCACACCTTCGAAGAGGGTCGGTGGCGTGCACCGGGTGCCGAAGCCGACAGTCATCGCGTCCTCGTCCACGTCGATGTGGATCGACTCCCACGGCCGCAGGTACGGCTCCCACTGCCGCAGCATCCGCTCCGCCGCCGCCGGGTCGGTCGTGCCGCACATCCGCTGCCACACCGGTGTGGGCAGCTCGCTCTCCCAGCGCAGCGTCAGTTCCTCGCAGGCGGCGCGGACCGTGGCGGGCAGGGCGGCCAGCAGCGCGAGACCGTCGCACAGCGTCGTGGCCCCGCCGTCGGCGGCGGGCCGCTCGCACCGGAACATCAGCAGGTCCGGCGCGCCGGGCGCGTACGACGCCTCCCGGTGCAGCGGCATGCCCTGCGTTCCCCGGGTGACTGTGGTCGTCGTCGGGTCACCGCCGATCACGTCCCGCTCGTCGTGGAACCCGCCCTGGTACGGCGACGCGGTCATCAGCGCGTCGCCGAGCGCGACGTAGTCCTCGTGCCGCCACCCGCCGCGCAGCAGCACCGCGCCGTGCTCGGCGACCGCCGCGAGCACCGCGTCCGGCGTGGGGGTGCCGACGAGCGCCGGAACGTCCTGTTCAGCCATGAGGGTTCCCTTCGGTGAGATGGGCCGCCAGCACCCCGGGACGCGGCGCGGGCGTGCCGACCAGCAGTTGTGTCAGCGGGGACGCCCCGTCCGGCAGGCCGAGCCGGGCGGCGACCGCGTCGGCGGTGAGGCCGCCCAGCGCCCGGCTCGCCGCGCCGGTCGCGGTGGCGGCGAGCCCGGCCAGGTGAAGGGCCACACCGGCGAGCAGGTGCAGCCGGTGGAACGAGGCCGGGGAGAGCTGGTCGACGGGCCGGCTCCCGGCGTGCACCAGGTAGAGGGTCGCGCCGCGGGTGACCATCCGGCGGTCGACCCGGTGCGGGTACGCCGCCGCGTCGTCGGCCGCTCCCGGCGGCCCGGTCGGCACCAGCCGGTGGTGCGGCTGGTAGCGGTACGCGTCCGCCGGGATGCCGTCGACGGCCCGGGCGAGGCACCAGAGCTCCGGGTACAGCGGCTGCCGGGCCAGCGCCGCCAGGGCCGGCGAACCGGCCCGGCCGGCGGCGCAGGCCAGGATGTCGGCGACCTGCCCGGCGGTCAGCCCCGGGCCGAGGTTCGCGGCGGAGGCGCGGCGGGCGGCGGCCGCGACCAGGTCGAGCGGCCGGGCCGGCGGCAGGTCCAGCGCCCGGCCCGCCGCCGGACCCACCGGAAGGCGGTCCGCCGGGAGGCGCCGGGCCGGGACGCCGTCGGCCGGAAGACGGTCGGCCGAGGGTGGCTCGGCGTCGGCGTACCGGTCGTACCTTGCCCGGTGCAGCGCCACCGCGCTCGGATGGGCGGCGTCGTGGCCGAGCCGGTCGTGGTCCAGCCCGGTCGCCGGGGGCGGCCCGCCGGATGCGAGCGGTGTCCCGGGGACGTCCGCGTGCGCGGGGAACTCGATCGCCGCGTAGAGGGCCTCCAGTTCGGCGTCGAGTCCGAGCAGCTCACCGGCGAGCGCCGGATCGAGGTCCAGGCGCGGTGTCGCGTCCACCGGCGACGTGAGCAGCTGGGCCAGCAGGACACCGGAGTCGACGATGCCCAGCCGGTAGCCGAACGCCCCGTACTTGCTGGTGTTCTTCCACGGCCGGTGGGTCAGCAGCAGCGCGTGCCGGGGCGCCGCCGCGACCCCGAGGAGCCGGTCGAGCCGGGCGGCCGGGCTGCCCGGGCGCAGCAGTTCCAGGCAGTGGTGCGGCGGGTCGTAGTGGTAGACGCCGGCCGCGAGGTCGGGGGAGCCGGCCCAGGCGAGGTAGATCTCGTTGGGGTGGAACGCCCCGCCGGAGGGCACCGACCGGCGCAGCGTGTGCCAGCCGGGCAGCAGCCGCGACGGCGTGCGCGTGTCCGACGGGGCGCCGGTCAACGCGGACAGTCCGGCCAGCGTGATCGTCTCCGCCCGGCGTGGCGCGTACCCGAGCAGCATCGCGCTGAGCCGGTCGAGGCAGCCGTCGCCGAGCGGCACGGACCCCGGGCCGGGCCACCGCAGCGGCCGGCGGGTCGCGCCCGGGTACCGCTTGCCGCACGGCGGCAGGTACGCCGTCGGCTGCCCGGTGTCGTCCCGCACCGCCGCCAGGTACTGGCCGGCGACGCCGGCCCGCGAGGCTGCCATCTCAGCTGCCCGCGCTCTCGTACCGGCGCAACCCGGCCCGGAAGACCGCCCACGCCCCGGCCGCGCAGGCCGCCGCGACGACCGGGGTGAGCGCGCCCGCCGTGGTCGAGGCGCCCTTGTCCAGCAGCGCGGCCGTCGGGAAGTAGCCGACGAACGCGACGGGTACGAGCGTCAGCAGCGAGCGCAGGCCGGTGCCGTACAGGGTCAGCGGATAGCGGGCCAGATCGCCCAGGGTGTGCACGCTCGCCGCGAGCGAGCTGGACGGGCTCAGCAGCCAGAAGACGACAGCGTTGGTGGCCAGGTTGACCGCCAGCTTGACCAGCACCCCGCTGACGAGCAGCACCACCGCCCAGAGCACCGTCAGCGGCGTCCAGGCCAGGTCGAGGTGGACGGCCGCGGCGCCGAGCAGCGCCGCGCCGAACCCGACGTTGCCGAGGCCGTTGAACCCGACCGCGTTGCCGGTGACCTGGAGCACCACCGGGTAGGGCCGGACCAGCAGGTAGTCCAGCAGGCCGAGGTTGACCAGGCCGCCGAGATGCCAGGTCCCCTCGAACAGCAGGGAGCCGACGCCCTCGGCGAGCATCACCATGGCGCAGACGTACAGCACCTCCCAGCGGGTCCACCCGCCGAGCGCGGTCACCTGCCGGAACACCATCACCACGAAGACCAGCCCGGCGAGCTGACCGAGCACCGTCGCCCCGATGGTCAGGAGCGCGTCGGCGCGGTACTCGAGCACCGCCCGCAGATGCGCGCCGAGCAGCCGGCGGTAGATCCGTGCCTCGTGCATCATCGGCCGGTCACCCGCCGTGCGCGGTCAGCCGCCGCACGCCCGCGGACCACAGCAGCCGGGCCGCGCCCCACAACACCAGAACCCAGAGCAGTTGTACGCCGATCAGCGTCACCGCCTCGGCGCCCCGTACCTGCCCCAGGTAGATCAGCGCCGGGGTGGAGACGATGCCGGGGAACGGGGAGAGCTGGCAGACGACCTGGAGCCAGCCGGGGAACAACGCGATCGGCACCAGCGCCCCGGAGAGGATGTTGGTGACCGCCACCCGGGACAGGCTCAGCCCGTGGAAGTTGCCGGTCCAGAAGCACAGCAGCCCGACGAGGTAGACCAGGCCGAACTTCAGCGGCACCACCGCCAGCAGGCTGAGCAGGAACAGCCCGGCCTGCCCGGCGGCGGGCAGCGCGGCGCCGCCGAACGCCGACACCAGCGTCGCCGCCATCACCGCCACCGTCAGCACCTCACCGACGACGTATCCGAGCGACAGCGCGAAACGCGAGAGCTGGTAGTCGATCGGCCGGACCAGGTCGAGCGCCACGGTGCCGTGCAGCACCGGGCCGGCGATCTGCGCGTCGGTGAAGCTCGACAGCAGCGCCCCGGTCAGGAACGCCACCACCAGGTAGCCCTTCATCTGCTCCCAGGACAACCCGCCCACCTCGCCGCCGGCCGCGCCGGCGAAGACCGCCTGCCAGACCGCGAACAGCGCCACTGTCTGCACCACGACCCCGGTGAGCTGGAGGAGGAACTCGCCCCGGTAGATCAGCAGCGTCGACCAGGACATCCGGGCCAGCGTCAGGTACGCCCTCATGCCGGCACCGACGGGCTCAGCTCGCCGGCGTACGCCCGGCGCACCACGTCCTCGATGGACGGCTCGTCGATCCGGATGTCCACCACCGGCGCCCGGCGGGCGACCACCGAGACGATCTCGCCCGCGCCGTACGCGCCGTGGTCGAACGTGACGGCGATCTGCCGTGCCGACCCGTCGTGGACCAGCCGGACGCCCGGCAGGTCGGCGTCGAGGTCGCCGTGCCAGTCGGCGCCGAGCGTCAGGTGCACGGTCCGCTGGTCGGCGACCAGCCGGCGGACGGCGTCGATCGAGCCGTCGAAGATGATCCGGCCCCCGTCGATGATCACGAGCCGGCGGCAGACCTGCTCGATGTCACCGATGTCGTGCGTGGTCATCAGCACCGTGGTCCCGCTCGCGCGCTGGGCCCGCAGGAAGTCCCGGACGGCCTGCCGGGCGACGATGTCCAGCCCGATGGTCGGCTCGTCGAGGAACACCACGGGCGGTGCGTGCAGCAGCGCGGCGGCCAGGTCGGCTCGCATCCGCTGGCCGAGCGAGAGCTGCCGGGCGACCACCGGCAGCAGCCGGCCGAGCCCGAGCAGCGCGTCGAACTCCTCCAGGCGTGCCGCGTACCGGGCCCGGGGGATGCGGTGGATGTCGCGCAGCAGCGCGAGGGAGTCGCGGACCTGCAGGTCCCACCAGAGCTGGCTGCGCTGGCCGAACAGCACGCCGATGTTGCGGGCGTTGGCGTGCCGGTCGCGGTGCGGGTCGAGGCCGCAGACGCGTACCCGCCCGGCGGTGGGGTGCAGGATGCCGGTGAGCAGCTTGACCGTCGTCGACTTCCCGGCGCCGTTGGGCCCGACGTACGCGACCGCCTCGCCGGCGGAGATCGACAGGTCGACGCCGTCGACCGCCACGTGCTCGACGTGTCGTGGCCGTACGAGATGGCGCAGCGAGCCGCGCAGGCCCGGCTGCTTGTCGGCGATCCGGAACCGCTTGGTCAGGCCACTGGCCTCGATCACTGGCATCGGCGTTGTCGTTCCCGGTCAGCCGGCCGCGACGGCGGCACGGTGGTGCGGGCGCAGCCGCAGCACCGTGCCGAGGCCGTCGACCTCGGTCAGGGTGGTCTCGAACGCGGCGCCCATGACCCGGCCGAGGTAGCCCAGGCTCGCCGGGTCCGGGTCGAACCGCGCCGAGAGCTCCGCGCCGGTGGAGACCAGGTGCACCTCGTCGGCGAGGGCACCGGCGACGTTGACGAACTGGCACAGGTCCTCCCAGTAGAGGTACCGCCAGAAGTCGACGCTGACCACGGCGTCCAGGCTGTCCGCGGCGACCGGTGGCCTGATCCCGACCAGGTGGAAGTTGGCCGGACCGGCCGGCGCCCCGTAGTCGTAGGTCAGCGCGCCGTCGGGCAGCCCGGCCTCGGCGCTGCCGGTGCCGACCCACAGCACCCGGTCGCCGGGCAGGCGACCGGCGAGCCGCTGCACCGCCGGCCCGATCCGGCACCAGGAGCGGCGTACGCAGTCGTCCATCGCCCGGCGGTAGTGCACCACCCGCTCGGCCGCGCGGGCCACGTCCACCGGCCCGGCGAACTCCCACTCCACGACCGGGTACTTGAGCGCGACCCGATCCAGGTTGTCCATGAAGTCGTTCCAGTTCTGGATGACGTTGCGGTGGTGCGGCAGGTGGTAGACGGCGGCCAGGTCGTCGTAGGCGAAGTTGCGGTTGAGTACGCCGAGGTGCGCGTGCACCCGGTAGAACAGCTCCATGTCCTCCAGGCCCCAGCGCAGGCCGAAGCCCTCGTCGAAGCCGCCGACCGCCTCGAACACGTCCCGGCGCACCGAGGCGTTGTGGGTGAAGCAGAACAGCCACCCGGCCAGCAGCCAGTCGTCGCCGGACGGTCCCTCCTCGGTCCCGAACCGCATGTCGCCGCCGCCGCGCCCACGCAGCCGGGGTACGGGCATGGTCGGCTGGTCGGCCAGCGCCGCGTGCACGTGCTCGATGCCGGTCTCGTCGCGCCGGCCCATCAGCACCGCCGGCGCGGACGGGTCGCGGTGGTGGTCGAGGTGGCGGCGCAGCAGGTCCGGCGTGGCGTACGAGTCGGCGTCGAGGAACAACAGCAGCGGCGCGGTCGCCCGGCGCGCGGCCTCGTTGCGGGCCGCCGCCCGGCCGCCGCGCTCGGGCCGTTCGACGAAGTGCAGGCGCAGCCCCTTGCCGGCGTCGGCGATGCCGGCGTACTGGCTGCCGTCCCCGCCGTCGCGGACGACGATGACCTCGAAGCGGTCCGGGTCCAGCGTCTGACGCCGCAGCGACCGCAGCGTGAGCTCCAGGCAGGGGGCGTCCGCGTGGGTGGGGATCACCACGCTCAGCTCGACGGCTCGACCGGGTTCAACGCTCATCTGACGTACCTCTCCGCTTGTCCCACGAGCCGGGCCACCGGCCGCGCTGACGATGGGACGGAGCCGCCGGCGATCGCCGGCGGCTCCGCGATGATCAGTGGCAGTTGACGCAGCACCACTGGATCGGCCGGCCCTGGCACGCGGCGCCGCCGCAGGAGCCCTTGCCCATGGCGGACGGGTCGGTCAGCGTGATCCCGCCGCCCGTCGGCATGGCGTACAGCCCTGCCGACGCCTCGTCGCCGGCGCCCGACCAGGAGACCGCTGTGGTGTCCAGGTCGGACAGGTCGATCGACAAGTTCCTGCTTTCACCCATCGATTCATCCTCTTTTCGGATCGATGTGGACAGTGGAACGAAGCGTAGGCCGGTACTGGCGGGATTCGCACCGCGCTGATGTAACAGGGAGATAAAGCGAGGCGGAACCGTCAATTCGCGCAGGTGAAGGCCGGTCGGGAACGGAAAGATTCCGGGCGGTGACGCGGCGTAGTTCCGGGATCCACTATTCGAGACGCCCAGGTCAGGTGGGGTCGAACGATGAATCACCGCATCAATTGCCTCCTTCTCCGATCGCGTGAAGACGATGTAACGAGAAGATTAAGTAGGGGAAGGTGTCAATGAATGCGGGCGACCCTCTATTGTGAAGTGACCTGCTTATTCGCCGACCCCGGCTATGGAATGCCGGGACGGGTGGCCCCGATCGCCGCAGGCGGGCCCGAACGTGACATCCGGCCCCACGAGGGCGGATTTCGGTTACCGTCCGAACGGGTGGATTGACGAGGCGTACGACTGGGCATCACCGGCGTGCGCATCGGCGGCCCCCTGTCCGCTGCGCTCACGATCATGGGCCGAAGGAGCGACATGCAGGTCTGGCCGGGCGAGAGCTACCCCCTCGGCGCCACCTACGACGGGATGGGCACCAACTTCGCGATCTTCTCCGAGGTGGCGGAGAAGATCGAGCTCTGCCTGTTCGACGAGTGGGACATCGGCACCGAGCGCCGGGTGGAGCTGCGCGAGGTCGACGCGTACGTCTGGCACGCCTACATCCCCGGCGTCGAGCCCGGCCAGCGCTACGGCTACCGGGTGCACGGGCCGTGGAACCCGGCCGAGGGGCTGCGCTGCAACCCGCGCAAGCTGCTGCTCGACCCGTACGCGAAGGCGGTCGACGGGGAGATCATGTGGCACCCGTCGGTCTACGACTACGAGGTCGGCGGCGACCCGGACCGGATGAACACCGAGGACTCCGCGCCGTACATGCCGAAGTCGGTCGTGGTGAACCCGTACTTCGACTGGGGCAACGACCGGCCGCCGCGCACCCCGTACCACCACTCGGTGATCTACGAGGCCCACGTGCGCGGGCTGACCATGCGCCACCCGGGCATCCCGGAGGAGCTGCGCGGCACGTACGCGGCGATCGCCTCACCGGTGATGATCGAGCACTTCAAACGGCTCGGCGTCACGGCGGTGGAGCTGATGCCGGTGCACGAGTTCGTGCACGACCACCGCCTGGCCGACCTGGGGCTGCGCAACTACTGGGGCTACAACACCATCGGCTTCTTCGCCCCGCACCACGGCTACTCCGCGCTGGGCCGCCTGGGCCAGCAGGTGCAGGAGTTCCGGGGCATGGTCAAGGCGCTGCACGCGGCCGGCATCGAGGTCATCCTCGACGTGGTCTACAACCACACCGCCGAGGGCAACCACCTCGGGCCGTCGCTGAGCTTCAAGGGCATCGACACGCCCAGCTACTACCGGCTCTCCGAGGACGACCGGCGCTACTTCGTCGACTACACCGGCACCGGCAACAGCCTCAACGTCCGCAGCCCGCACTCGCTGCAACTGATCATGGATTCGCTGCGTTACTGGGTGATCGAGATGCACGTCGACGGCTTCCGGTTCGACCTGGCGGCCACGCTGGCCCGCGAGTTCTACGAGGTGGACCGCCTGTCCACCTTCTTCGAGGTGGTGCAGCAGGACCCGGTGGTCGGCCGGGTGAAACTCATCGCCGAGCCGTGGGACGTCGGCCCCGGCGGCTACCAGGTCGGCAACTTCCCGCCGCAGTGGACCGAGTGGAACGGCAAGTACCGCGACACCGTACGCGACTTCTGGCGCGGCGAGCCGGCCACGCTCGCCGAGTTCGCCTCCCGCATCTCCGGCTCCGCCGACCTCTACCAGGACGACGGCCGCCGCCCGTTCCACAGCATCAACTTCGTCACCTGCCACGACGGGTTCACGCTGGCCGACCTGGTCTCCTACAACGACAAGCACAACGAGGCGAACGGCGAGGACAACCGGGACGGGGAGAGCCACAACCGGTCCTGGAACTGCGGCGTCGAGGGCGAGACCGACGACCCGGGCGTACGCGCGCTGCGGGCCCGGCAGCGGCGCAACTTCCTGGCCACGCTGATGCTGTCCCAGGGCGTGCCGATGCTCGGCCACGGCGACGAGCTGGGCCGCACCCAGCGCGGCAACAACAACGCCTACTGCCAGGACAGCGAGATCGCCTGGGTGGACTGGGACCGGGCCGACGACGAGCTGCTGGACTTCGTCCGCCGGCTCACCGACTTCCGCAACCGGCACCAGGTGTTCCGCCGCCGCCGGTTCTTCACCGGCCTGCCGGTGGGCGGCCGGGCCGCCGGCTCCGGACTGCCGGACCTGGCCTGGTACACCCCCGACGGCCGGGAGATGACCGGCGAGGACTGGGGCAACGACTTCGGCCGCTCGGTGGCCCTGTTCGTCAACGGCGACGGCATCGGGGAACGCGGCCAGTACGGCCAGCGCCACCGGGACGACTCGTTCCTGCTGCTGTTCAACGCGCACGACGCGCCGCTGGACTTCACGCTGCCTGGCGAGGAGTTCGGCAGCCGGTGGGAGCTGGTGATCAGCACCGCGGAACCCGACCCGGAGAAGACGACACTGGTCGAGGCGGGCGGCACGGTCTGCGTGCCGGACCGCTCGCTGCTGGTCCTGGAGAGGACGGCCTGACCCATGCCCGACACCCCCCGCTCGACCTACCGGGTCCAGGTGCGTCCCGGCTTCGACCTGGACGCCACGGCCGAGCTGGCGGGCTACCTCGCCGCGCTCGGCGTCACCCACCTCTACACCGCGCCCCTGCTCACCGCCACGCCCGGCTCCACGCACGGCTACGACGTGGTGGACCACCGCGCGGTCAACCCGCAGCTCGGCGGCGAGCCCGCCCGGGCCCGGCTGGTCCGGGCGCTGCGCGCGGCCCGGCTGGGCCTGGTCGTGGACATCGTGCCCAACCACGCCGGCGTCGCCCGGCCCGAGGCCAACCCGGCCTGGTGGGACGTGCTGCGGCGGGGACGCGACTCGGCGTACGCGCGCTGGTTCGACATCGACTGGGACCGGGGGCGGCTGCTGCTGCCGGTGCTCGCCGACAGCGCCGACGCGCTCGACGACCTGAAGCTCGTCGACGGGGAGCTGCGCTACCACGAGCACCGGTTCCCGGTGGCCGACGGCACCGGCGACGGCACGCCCCGGCAGGTGCACGACCGGCAGCACTACGAGCTGGTGAACTGGCGGCGCGGCGACGCCGAGCTGACGTACCGCCGGTTCTTCGCCGTGTCCGACCTGGCCGGCCTGCGGGTGGAGGACCCGGAGGTGTTCGACGCCACCCACGCGGAGATCCTGCGCTGGGTCGACGCCGGGGAGGTCGACGGCATCCGCGTCGACCACCCGGACGGGCTGCGCGACCCGGCCGGCTACCTGGCCCGGTTGCGCGCCGCCGCGCCGCAGAGCTGGCTCGTGGTGGAGAAGATCCTGGAGTACGGCGAGGACCTGCCGGACTGGCCGGTCGACGGCACCACCGGCTACGACGCGCTGGCCGCCGTGTCCGGGCTGTTCGTCGACCCGGACGCCGAGGCGGACTTCACCGCGCTCGACGGCCGGCTCACCGGCCGGCACACGTCCTGGGCGGACCTGACGCACGCCACCAAGCTGGAGGCCGCCACCCGGCTGCTCGCCGCCGAGCTGACCCGGCTGGCCGCGCTCGTGCCGGAGCTGCCCGGCGAGCAGGTCCGCGCCGCCCTGGCCGAGCTGGCCGCGTGCTTCCCGGTCTACCGCGGATACCCGCCCGAAGGCGCCCGGCACCTGGCCGCCGCCCGCAGCGAGGCAGGCCGCCGCCGTCCCGACCTGACCGGCGTGCTCGACCAGGTCACCGCCCGGCTGCGCGACCCCGGCCACGAGCTGGCCGCCCGGTTCCCGCAGCTGACCGGCGCGGTGATGGCCAAGGGCGTGGAGGACACCGCGTACTACAGGTGGAGCCGGTTCGTCGCGCTCAACGAGGTCGGCGGCAGCCCGGCCCACTTCGGTGTGCCAGCGGCCGAGCTGCACCGCTTCGCCGCCGCCCGGCACGTGCGCTGGCCGGCGAGCATGACCGCGCTGTCCACCCACGACACCAAGCGCGGCGAGGACGTCCGCGCCCGGCTCGCGGTGCTGTCCGAGCTGCCCGGCCGCTGGGCCGAACGGGTCGCCGACTGGATGTCGCGCGCGCCGCTGGCCGACCCCGCGCTGGCCCACCTGCTCTGGCAGACCGCCGTCGGGGCGTGGCCGATCGAACGGGAACGACTGCACGGGTACGCCGAGAAGGCCGCCCGGGAGGCGTCCGTCACCACCAGCTGGGCCGACCCGGACCCGGGCTTCGAGCACGAGCTGCACGCCCTGGTCGACCGGATGTACGACGACCCGGAGCTGCACGCCCAGATCACCGCGTTCGCCGCCGAGATCACGCCGCCCGGCTGGTCGAACGCGCTCGGGCAGAAGCTGGTCCAGCTCGCCATGCCCGGTGTGCCCGACGTCTACCAGGGCACCGAGCTGTGGGAGAACTCGCTCGTCGACCCGGACAACCGGCGGCCGGTCGACTTCACCGTACGCCGGGACCTGCTGGCCCGGCTCGACGCCGGCTGGCGGCCCGCGGTGGCCGCCGACGGCGCGGCCAAGCTGCTCGTGGTGTCCCGGACGCTGCGGCTGCGCCGCGACCGCCCGGACCTGTTCGGCGGCTACCGGCCGGTGCCCGCGCGCGGCCCGGCCGCCGCGCACGCGGTGGCCTTCGACCGGGGTGGGGCGGTCGCGGTGGCGACCCGGCTGCCGCTGCGGCTGGCCCGCTCCGGCGGCTGGCGGGACACGGCGCTGTCACTTCCCGTTCACGAGTGCACCGACTTGTTCACCGGACGGGTCTACAGTGGTTCTGAGCTGCTTCTTCATGATCTGCTGAGCACCTACCCCGTCGCCCTCCTCGCACCCACCGACTCTGTGGAGGCCGCCGCATGACCGAGTTCACGGTGTGGGCGCCCGAGGCCGCCCGGGTGCGGCTGCGCCTGCCCGGCGTCGCCGACCACGCGATGCGTCAGGCGCCGGACGGCTGGTGGCGGGTCGAGGTCCCCGGCGCCGGGCCCGGCACCGACTACGCGTTCCTGCTCGACGACGACGCCCAGGCGCTGCCCGACCCCCGCTCGGCCTGGCAGCCGGCCGGGGTGCACGGGCCCAGCCGGCTCTACGACCACGCCGCGTTCGCCTGGACCGACGCCGCCTGGACCGGCCGGCAACTGCCCGGCAGCGTGCTGTACGAGCTGCACATCGGCACGTTCACCCCGGAAGGCACGTTCGACGGGGCGATCGCCAGGCTCGACCACCTCGTCGACCTCGGCGTGGACATGGTCGAGCTGCTGCCCGTCAACGCGTTCAACGGCGAGCACAACTGGGGCTACGACGGCGTCTGCTGGTTCGCGCCGCACGAGCCGTACGGCGGCCCGGACGGCCTGAAACGGTTCGTCGACGCCGCCCACGCCAAGGGCCTGGGGGTGATCCTCGACGTCGTCTACAACCATTTCGGGCCCTCCGGGGCCTACGCGCCGCGGTTCGCGCCGTACCTCACCGAGCAGAGCAACACCTGGGGCCGCACCGTCAACCTGGACGGCCCGCACTCCGACGGGGTACGCCGCTACATCGCCGACAGCGTGCTGGGCTGGCTGCGCGACTACCACGTCGACGGGCTGCGGCTGGACGCCGTGCACGCCATGCCGGACGGCCGGGCCGTGCACTGGCTGGAGGAGGTCGCCGCCGAGGTGGAGGCGCTGTCCACGCACCTCGGGCGGCCGCTGTCGCTGATCGCCGAGAGCGACCTCAACGACCCGCGCCTGATCACGCCGCGCGAGGCGGGCGGGTACGGCCTGCACGCGCAGTGGAACGACGACGCCCACCACGCGCTGCACACGCTGCTCACCGGCGAACGGCAGGGCCAATACGGCGACTTCGGCTCGCTGGAGTGCCTCACCGACGTGCTGACCGGCGGGTTCTTCCACGCCGGCACCTGGTCCAGCTTCCGCGGCCGCAGCCACGGCCGCCCGGTCGACAGGCAGCGCACGCCCGGCCACCGCTTCGTGGCGTACCTGCAGAACCACGACCAGATCGGCAACCGGGCCACCGGCGACCGGATCTCCGCCACGCTGTCGCCCGGCCTGTTGCGCGTCGGCGCGACGCTGCTGATGACCGCGCCGTTCACGCCGATGCTGTTCATGGGGGAGGAGTGGGCGGCCACCACGCCGTGGCAGTTCTTCACCAGCCACCCCGAGCCGGAACTCGCGACGGCTGTCGCCACCGGCCGCAGACGCGAGTTCGCCGACCACGGCTGGGCCACCGACGACGTGCCGGACCCGCAGGACCCGCAGACGTTCCTGCGGTCCCGGCTGGACTGGGCCGAGCTGGACAAGCCCGAGCACCGCGAGACGTACGACCTCTACCGGCGGCTGATCGCGCTGCGCCGCTCCCGGGCCGACCTGTCCGACCCCCGGCTGGACCGGGTCGACGTCCGCCACGGGGACCGGTTCCTGGTGATGCGGCGCGGCGACACGCTCGTGGTGGCGAACCTGGCCGGCCGGGCGCAGCGGATCAACCTGCCCGGGGTGGTACGCCGGGTGCTGCTCGCCACGTCCGAGGGCGTCACGGTGATGCGCGACGGAATCGAGCTGCCGCCGGAGTCGGCCGCGATCGCGGCGCTCTGACCGCCCCCGCGGCCCCGCCCCCGGGCCTCCGGCCCTCGGCGCCGATCTTGGAGTTGTGGCGCCTCGAAGGTCGCGCATGCCGGGTTTGCGAACCACCACAACTCCAAGATCGGCGGGGTGGGAGCGGTGAGTTCGTCGACGGGGCGGGGTCCTAACTCCGACGACCCGGCCCCTGGAGGTTTCATGTCCGACACGCTGACCCGCCGTGAGCTGTGGGCGCTCGCGCACGCCGAGCGCGCCGCCCTGGCCGACGACCTCGCCGGAATCGACGCGGCGCAGTGGGCGCGGCGCTCGCTGTGCGGCCGGTGGACCGTTGAGGAGACACTCGCGCACATGACCGCGGCGGCAAGCGTCGGCCGGGCCCGCTGGGTCGCCAGCGTGCTCGGCGCCCGGTTCGACTTCGACCTGCACAACGACCGCCGGCTGGCCGAGCACCGGGGCGCCGACCCGGGGGAGACGCTCGACCGGTTCCGGCGGATCATCGGCAGCACCACGTCGACGTTCGGCCCGACCGAGGCGTGGCTCGGTGAGGTGGTCGTGCACGCCCAGGACATCCGGCGGCCGCTCGGCCTGGCCCGGACGCCCCCGGTCGAGGCGGTGACGCCGGTCGCCCGGTTCTACGCCGGGCGGGACTTCACGGTGGCCGGGCGCAGCGCGATCGACGGCCTGCGGGTGGAGGCGACCGACGGGCCGTTCACCGCCGGCGACGGCCCGCTGGTCAGCGGCACCACGCTGGCGCTGACGATGGCGATGGCCGGGCGGGCCGCGTACTGCGACGACCTCACCGGGCCCGGTGTCCCCACGCTGCGGGAGCGCTGCACGCCCGTGTGACCACGGCGGGTGCCCGGGTCACGGCTTCGGCAGCGTCAGGATCTCCGCGCCGTCGTCGGTGATGGCGATGGTGTGCTCGCTGTGCGCGGTGCGGCAGCCGGTCGCGCTGCGCAGCGTCCACCCGTCGGCGTCGGTGACGAGCGTGGCGGTGTCCGCCATCACCCACGGCTCCAGCGCCAGCAGCAGCCCGGGGCGCAGTTTGTACCCGCGTCCGGGGCGGCCGGTGTTCGACACGTGCGGGTCCTGGTGCATCGTCGACCCGACGCCGTGCCCGCCGAACTCGGTGTTGACCGTGTAACCGGCCGCGGTGAGGACCGATCCGATGGCGTGCGAGAGGTCGCCGATCCGGGCGCCGGGACCGGCGGCGGCGATCCCGGCCTGCAACGCCCGCTCGGTCGCGTCGATGAGCGCGACGCTCTCCGCGGGCCGGGCGTCACCGACGAGGAAGCTGATCGCGGAGTCGGCCACCACTCCGCCGAGGCTGACGGCCAGGTCGAGGCTCAGCAGGTCGCCGTCGGCGAGCGTGTAGTCGTGCGGCAGGCCGTGCAGCACCGCGTCGTTCACCGACGTGCAGATGTAGTGGCCGAACGGCCCGCGCCCGAAGGACGGCTCGTAGTCGACGTAGCAGGACTGCGCCCCGGCCTCGACGATCATGCGCTGGGCCTGCCTGTCGATGTCGAGCAGGTTGGTGCCGACGGTGGTGCTGCTCCGGAGGGTCTGCAGGATGTGGGCGACCAGGGCGCCGGTGTCCCGCGCCCGCCGTACGTCGGTGGGGCTCAGGATCTCGATCATGCGGGCGCCTTCCTCACGCGACCAATAAGTATCCCGGTCATGTTATCCCGGTATTAGAATCTCGGCATGGTCCGGTTGCCCCTCACTCCCGCCGAGGTCGAGCGCGGGCAGCGCCTCGGCGCGCTCCTGCGCCGCGCCCGGGGTGAGCGATCCATGCTGCTCACCGCGCTCGACGCGGGTGTCTCCCCGGAGACGCTCCGCAAGATCGAGTCCGGCCGGGTGGCCACCCCGGCGTTTCCCACCATCGCCGCCATCGCCGACGTCCTCGGCCTCTCCCTGGATGCGGTCTGGTCGGAGATCAACCACTCCGACGACGTGGCGCGTCTCGCGCCGTCCGAGCGGCGCCTCGCCTCGTAGGGCAGCCCTCTCGACGGGGTTGAGCATACCGAGTATGTAAGATTCCGTGCATGCCACCCTCGCGTCGCGCCGTCGCGCTTGTCGTTCCCGTCGCCGGTTTCCTGCTCGGCTTCCTGGACTTCGTCTGGATCAAGTGGGTGCCGTTCCCGTTCGCCGAACTGGGCAACTCCACAGCCACCTGGGCGGTGGCCGCGTTCGCGCTGGGCTGGTGGATCCGGTCGGGCGCGGTGCGTGCCGCCGTGGCCGCCAGCGTCCTGCTGATCGTCGCGGTGCCCAGCTACTACCTGGCGGCGACGCTGCTCCAGGGCGACGACCTCGCCGTGATCTGGGCGCTCACCTCGTTCGTCTGGATGGCGTTCGGCGTGGTGGCGGGCGTGGTGTTCGGCGTCGCCGGCATCTGGGCGCGGACCGACGGATGGCGGCGCGTCGTGGGGACCGCGCTGCCGGTGGCCGTGTTCGTGGAGGAGGCGCTGCGGTTCGCGCTGAAGTCCGGGTCCTACCCCGGAGCCTGGTGGAACGTGGCGATCGACCTCGGGCTGGCCGTGCTGCTCGTGGTGCTGATCGGCCGGTCCGCCCGGGTGCGGCTGCTGGCCGCCGCGGTGGCGCTGCCGCTGGCCGCGGCGGGCGCGCTCACGTTCGCCGCCGTCGCGGGGAGCTGACCTGCCCCGCCGCCGAGGCTGCGAGCCACCCCGCCGGCCGAGGATGCGGGCCACCCCGCCGGCCGAGGATGCGGGCCACCGCGTCGGCCGAGGCGGCGGACCACCGGCCCGACCGGGATCGGCGACAATGACCCGAGAACGGCGTGGTCCGGATGACGGGGGAGGAAACGGATGATCCGACGGCAGGTGCTCACGGCGGCGATGCTCACGGCGACGGCCCTGGTGGCCGGCTGCACAAAGGACCGGCCCGAAGCCGCGTCGCCCACCAGCGCCCCGACCGCACCCGCCGCGTCGGCGACGCCGAACGCCGAGCCGGTGCCCGCGCCGGCCGAGCTGGCGGCGCTGGAGCGGCGCTTCGGCGCCCGGATCGGCGTCTACGCCGTCGACACCGGCACCGGCCGCACCCTCGCACACCGGGCCGACGAGCGGTTCGCGTACGCCTCGACGTGCAAGGCGCTCGCCGCCGGCGCGATGCTGGCCGCCACGTCCGACGCCGACCGGGACCGGGTGGTCCGCTACCGGCGCGCCGACCTGGTGGCGCACTCACCGGTGACCGAACGGCACGTGGAGACCGGGATGACGCTGCGGGACGCCGCCGAGGCAGCGGTGCGGTACAGCGACAACACCGCCGGCAACCTGCTGTTCGACGCGCTCGGCGGCCCGGCCGGCTTCGCGCGGGCGCTCCGGGATGTCGGTGACCGGGTCACCCGGCCGGTCCGTACCGAGCCGGAACTCAACGCGGCCACGCCCGGCGACGAGCGCGACACCAGCACGCCCCGCGCGCTGGCCGGCTCGCTGCGGGCGTACACGTTGGGTGAGGCCCTGCCGCCCGCGGACCGGGACCTGCTGTTGAGCTGGATGCGGGCCAGCACCACCGGCAGCGGGCTGGTCCGGGCCGGCGTGCCGGCCGGGTGGCAGGTGGCGGACAAGTCCGGCACCGGCGGGTACGGCACCCGCAACGACATCGCCGTGGTGTGGCCGCCGGACTCCGCGCCGATCGTGCTGGCGGTCATGTCCAGTCGCGGCAGCCGCGACGCTAAGCCCGACGACACCCTGGTCGCCCAGGCCGCGCGGGCGACGGTGACCGCGTTGCGCTGACGGGAGGCCGGCTCAGGGGATGGGCCACTCGTGCACGGGCCGGTTGCTGTGCATCAGGTCGACGTAGTGGCGGACCACCTCGCGCAGCGCCGCCGGACGGTCCAGGTGGTCGGCCGACTCCAGCCGGTGCAGCGTCTCCACCTGCCAGGTCGCGCCGTTGCGGCTGGTCAGGCAGCGCTGCTCGACGATGCCGAGCAGCCGGTCCCGCTCGGCGGGGTCGAGGCCCCACCGGTCCAGCCCGTGGTGGGCCATCGGCAGCAGCCGGCGCAGCACCAGCTCGGTCACCGGCAGGTAGCCCAGGCCGGGCCAGTACACCTGGGCGTCGATGCCGTGCCGGGCGCAGGCGTTGAAGTTCTTCTCGGCCGCGCTGAACGACATCTGCGACCACAGCGGACGGTCGGACTCGGCGAGCGCCCGCACCAGGCCGAAGTAGAACGCGCCGTTGGCGACGGTGTCCAGCACCGTCGGCCCGGCCGGCAGCACCCGGTTCTCCACCCGCAGGTGCGGGCGGCCCTTCAGCACGTCGTAGACCGGCCGGTTCCACCGGTAGATGGTGCCGTTGTGCAGCCGCAGCTCGGCCAGCTTCGGCACGCCGCCGCTGTGCAGCGTGATGGCCGGGTCCTCCGGGTCGCAGACCGGCAGCAGCGCCGGGAAGTAGCGCACGTTCTCCTCGAACAGGTCGAACACGGAGGTGATCCAGCGTTCCCCGAACCACACCCGCGGGCGTACGCCCTGGGCCTTGATCTCCTCCGCCCGGGTGTCGGTGGCCTGCTGGAACAGCGGCACCCGGGTCTCGCGCCACAGCTCCCGGCCGAAGAACAGCGGCGAGTTCGCGCCGAGCGCCACCTGGATGCCGGCGATCGCCTGGGCCGCGTTCCAGTAGTCGGCGAACTGCGCCGGGCTGACCTGGAGGTGGAACTGGGTGCTGGTGCAGGCCGCCTCCGGGGTGATCGTGTCGGCGGTGGTGGCCAGCCGCTCCACCCCGCTGATCGCGATCGGCAGGTCCTCGCCCCGGGCGGCGAAGATCTGCTCGTTGAGCAGCGCGTACCGGGGATTGGCCGACAGCGTCTCGGCGGTCAGATGCTCCGGGCGCAGCGTCGGCAGGATGCCGACCATCACCATGTGCGCGCCGACCGTGCGGGCCTTTTCCTCGGCGGCGTTCAGGCTGGCCCGCACGTGTTCCTCGAACGCGGCGGTGCCGGTGCCGGCCAGCCGGCGCGGCTCGACGTTGATCTCGACGTTGAACTGGCCCAGCTCGGTCTGGAACGCCGGGTCGGCGATCGCCTCCAGCACGTCGGCGTTGCGCATGGCCGGGTCGAAGTCGTCGTCGACCAGGTTCAGCTCGATCTCCAGGCCGGTCATCGGCCGCTCCACGTCGAACCGGGACTCGCGCAGCATCTCGGCGAACACGTCCAGGCACCGCCGGACCTTCTCGCGATAGCGGGCCCGGTCCTCCCGGCTGAAGGTACGCACGCCGACGTCCTCGCCCATGGTCACCACCCTGTCACCGTTGGTTCTCCCCAACCTCGCACGGAGTGGCGGGTCAGGAAAGGTCCGCCAGACCCTTTTCTGTACCCCGTGGCGGCCCCGGTGATCCCCGTCGCGGGGCAGCGGGTTCCGTCCGGACAGCCCGGCCCGGGCGGCTAGCATGGCCGCCGACGGCGAAGGGGAGTGGCTGATGCGCGACGGGTGGATCCGGGCGTTCGTGGTGGCGGCGTTCGCCGAGGGCTGCTCGTGGGCGGCGCTGCTGGCCGGCATGGCGGTCAAGTACGGGCCGCCCGGAAACGAGATCGGCGTGAAGATCTTCGGCCCGATCCACGGCGCGTTGTTCGTGGTCTACGGACTGCTGACGCTCGTGGTGGCCCGGCGGCGCCGCTGGACGCTCGTGCAGACCGGGCTGGCCCTGGTCAGCGCGGTGCCCCCGTTCGCCACCGTGCTGTTCGAGCGCTGGGCGCGCCGCCGGGGCCTGCTCGACGCGCCGGCCCCGGTCGCGCGACCGCTCACCCCCGCCGGTCGCTGACCGAGGCAAGGTCCTCCGCGAGGAAACCGGCCAGCACGTCGGTCAGCTCCCGCGGCGCCTCCTCGGCCATGTGGTGCCCGGACGGGATCGAGGCGGTCCGCACGTCGTCGGCCCAGTCCCGCCAGATCGCGGCCGGGTCGCCGTACAGGTCGACCATGTCGTCGCGCTCGGACCAGGCGAACAGCACCGGGCAGCCGATCCGGCGTCCGGCGGCGCGGTCCGCGTCGTCCGCCGCCCGGTCCGGACCGAGCCCGGCCCGGTAGTCCTCACACATGGCGTGCACGGTGGCCGGATCGTGGATGGCGCGGCGGTAGTCGGCGTACGCCTGCTCGCCCATCTCCTCCGGTGAGCCGCCGTACCAGGCGTCCGGATCGGCGTTTATGACCCGCTCGGCCGGTTTGGCGAGCTGGCCGAGGAAGAACCAGTGCCACCAGCGGGCGGCGAACCGGGCGTCGCAGCGGGCCAGCGCCTCACCGATCGGCACCCCGTCCAGCACACCGAGGCGGCTCACCCGGTCCGGGTGGTCCAGGGCGGTGCGCATGGCCACGTACGCGCCGCGGTCGTGTCCGACGACGGCGGCCCGGCGGTGGCCGAGCGCGTCGAGCAGCCCGACCACGTCCGCGGCCATCGCCCGCTTGGAGTAGACCGTGTGCTCCGGGTCGCTCGGCGGCTTCGACGAGCCGCCGTAGCCGCGCAGGTCCGGGCAGATCACCGTGTGCCGCGCGGCCAGCCGCGGCGCCACCCGGTGCCAGGTCGCATGGGTACGCGGGTGCCCGTGCAGCAGCACCACCGGCGGCCCGGAGCCGCCGTGGCGTACGCGCAGGCGCACCGCGCCGGCGTCGATCTCGGTGAGCGTGAATCCGGCGAACATGGCCGCAGCGGTGCCCGCCACCGGCGACGGGGAAACCTAGGTCAGCGCGGAGCAGGCGGCCACGCCGAACAGCAGCACGGCGCCCAGCACGGCCTGGAGCAGCAGCGCCGGACCCAGGTGCGACCAGAGCGTGGCGGTGCGCGGGGTGAGCAGTTGCCCGGTGGTCAGGTTGACGATCCGCTCGATCCGGGGCGGCAGATCCTCGTCGCGCTGCGCCCGCAGCGTGAGCTGGACGTGGTCGCCGGGGTGCAGCGCGCTCTGCGGCAGGTGGCCGTGCAGCTCGACCTCGACCAGCCGGCCGGCGGCGTCGCGGACCCGGACCGGGGTGACCAGGAACTCCGGCCCCTTCTTCAGCTCCTTGAAGCTGCGCCGGGCCCCGCCGCCACCGCTGCTGAGCAACGCGCGCACCACCTTCAGCAGCAGCCCCACCACCCCCGCGGCGGTCAGCACCGCGACCAGCGCCGGCTGCCCGACCCGTACCTCCCGGGCGTAGCCCTCCATCAACCGGACGAGACGTCCGGTGACGACGCGCTCCGCCGGGTGGACGACGCGACGGGTATGCAGCTCCGTGTCCATGTTCACCACCGAGAGTTCCGATCCGTGCACAGATGGTATCGACCCGTGGAGTTGAACGACGTGAATGAACACCGGTCACGCCCGGGCGGCCGGCAGGTGAACTCCGCCGGGGCGCGGGTATGCGTGCGGCCGAGCCGGAAAGGGGTCGAGCATGCAGCTGTCCTTCCTGCGCCCGCTCTACAACCGTCCCGGGCCCTGGTGCTCGGTGTACATGGACGCCTCCCGCGACACCCAGGACGCGCGAGCGCAGGTCGACCTGCGCTGGCGGGCCCTCAAGGGCGATTTGCTGAGCCAGGGCGCCGACCCGGTCACCGTCGAGGCGGTGGAGGAGGTCGTCCGCCGGCACCAGCCGATGCCCGGCGACTACGGGATCGCCGTGTTCGCCACCCGGGGCCGCGTGGTGCTCACCGAGTACCTGTCCGCGCCGCCGCTGCGTGACCTGGCGAGCTGGTCGGCGCTGCCGCACACCATGCCGCTCGTGGCCCAGCGCGGCGAACAGGTGGCCTGGGTGCGGGTCCTGGCCGACCGTACCGGCGCGGACGCGATGGCGGTCAGCGCCGGCGGCGTGCCGCGCCGCGCCCACGTCACCGGCGGACAGAGCCGGCAGCTGCGGCGCGTACAGCCGGGCGGCTGGTCACAGTCCCGCTACCAGCGCGCCGCCATGGAGGCGTGGCACCAGAACGCCGGCGACGCCGCCGCGGCCACCGCAGACCTGGCCGAGCGGGTCGGCGCGGACGTCGTGGTGGTGGCCGGGGACATCCGCGCCACCGGCATGATCGCCGCCCAGCTGCCGGAACGGTGGCAGGACGTGCTGGTCCGCACCGACGCCGGCGCCCGCGACGTCGGCGCGGACGACACGCTGATGGACGACATCACGGCGCAGACCGTCGCCGAGGTCGCCGACCGGCGCGTCACCGCCGCCCTGGACCGCTTCGGCGTGCAGGAGGACGTCGGGGCCGGCCTCGACGCCGTGGTCTCCGCGCTGCAACGCAACCAGGTCGACACCATGCTCATCGTGGACGACCCGTCCGCCGACGGCGAGCTGTGGGTGGGCCCCGAGCCGACCGAGATCGCCACCGACCCGGGGCAGCTGTCGGACATGTCGGTGGCCGACCCCCAGCGGGTACGCGCCGACGCCGCGCTGCTGCGCGCGCTGATCGGCACCGACGCGGACCTGACGGTGCTCGCGCCCGAGGAGGCGCCGGAGCTGACCGACGGGGTCGGCGCGGTGCTGCGCTACGTCGACGCGAGCACGCCCGGGCGGGGTAATGGCTGAGCGCATCGTCGCCGACCTGGTGGTCGAACGCCTGCGGGCCTGGCGGGTGCCGCGGGTCTTCGGCTGTCCGGGCGCGGCGATCGCCCCGCTCGTGGGCGCGCTCGACGACGCGGGCGGGGACCCGGCGTTCGTCCCCGCCCGGCACGAGGAGACCGCTTCGTACATGGCCACCGGGCACGCGAAGTTCACCGGCGGCGTCGGGGTGTGCCTGGCCACCCAGGGGCCCAGCGCGGTGCACCTGCTCAACGGGCTCTACGACGCCAAGCTGGACAGCAAGCCGGTCGTCGCGATCGTCGGCGAGGACGTCACCGGCCCGCTCGGCGGCGCGCACGAGGAGATCGGGCTGAGCCGGCTCTTCGGCGACGTGTGCAACCAGTTCGTCCGCTACGGCCGCCGCCCGGAGCAGGTGCCGGCGCTGCTGGACCAGGCGTTCCGTACCGCCGCCGCGACGCGCAGCCCGACCTGCGTGGTGCTGCCGCGCGCGTTGCAGGTCACCGCCGTACCGGACCTGCTGCCGCAGACCGCCGGAGTGGTCACCGCGACGCCCGGCGAGCCGCTGGCCCGGGTGCTGCCGCACGACGCCGACCTGGACGCCGCCGCCTCGCTGCTGGGCAGCGGGCAGCGGGTGGCGATGCTCGTCGGCCAGGGCGCGCACGGCGCGGCCGAGGAGATCGTCGCGCTCGCCGACCGGCTCGGCGCGGGCGTGGCCACGTCGCTGCTGGGCAAGCCGGTGCTGGACGAGCGGCTGCCGTTCCACACCGGCGTGCTCGGCGAGGTCGGCACCACCGCCGCCGCGCAGCTCATGGGCGGCTGCGACACGCTGCTGATGATCGGCACCAACGATCCGTGGACCGACTGGTTCCCGATGCCCGGCCAGGTACGCACCATCCAGATCGACATCGACGGCCGGCGCGTCGGCACCCGCTACCCGGTGGACGTGCCGCTCGTCGGCGACACCGCCGAGACGCTGCGGGCACTGCTGACCCGGGTGCCCGACCAGCCCCACCGCGAGTGGCGCGGCATGGTGGAGAAGATGGTGGACCGGTGGCGGGAGACCGCCGCCGAGCGGGCCGCCACGCCCGCCGAGCCGGTCAACCCGCGGCTGGTGCTCCACGAGCTGTCCGCCCGGCTGCCCCGGCACGCCTCCGTCGCCGTCGACGTCGGCTCGGTCGTCTACTGGTACGCCCGGCACCTGGAGCTGCCACCGGGGGTGCAGGCGCGGCTGTGCGGCACGCTCGGCTCGATGGGCTGCGCGCTGCCGTACGCGGTCGCGGCCAAGCTGGCCCGCCCGGACGAGCCGGTGATCGCGCTGCTCGGCGACGGCGCGATGCAGCTCAACGGCCTGGCCGAGCTGATCACGGTGGCACACCACTGGACGCGGTGGCGCGATCCCCGGCTGATCGTGCTGGTGCTGAACAACCGGGACCAGTCCGGGGTGGGCGGCGGGCGTACGCCCGGGGGACGACGCTCCGACGTGCCGTACGCCGGGTGGGCGCGCCTGCTCGGGCTGCACGGCGTACGGGTGGACCGGCCGGACCTGGTCGGCGCCGCCTGGGACGAGGTGCTCGCGGCCGACCGGCCCGCCGTGCTGGAGGCGGTGGTGGATCCGTCCACGCCGCTCGACGTGCCCGAGCCGGCGCTGGCCGACCTGCGCGGCCTGGTCGCCGACGGGGACGCCGCCCGCCGGGTGCGGGAACGGGTGATCCAGACCGAGGCCATCGCGGCCGACGAGATCGTCTAGCGGCATCCGGGCGGCCCGCCCTCTCTTCCCTCGCGATCTTGCAGTTCCGGCCCCCTGAGTGCCCGCTTCAGAACGGTTTTCCGGGGGCCGAAGTGCAAGATCGCGGGGGAGGTGGCAGGGGGGCAGCGCTCGCGGTCGCCGGGCGGCCCGGAGACGTCTCGATACTCGGGCGTGACCAGCGCGAAGTCGTTGCGTTCCCGCGGCGGTCCGTCCCGGTACGGGGTGATGGTCGCCGCCGGGGTGCTCCCGTCGTCGGGCATGCGCCGTGCAGTGCCCGTCCCGGTCCGGCCCATACCCGCCCGTGACGGCGGGCGCGCGGCGCGACGGCGTACCTGGGTGCCGCGGGCGGTGCGGCCACCGGGCGGGCCTTGGTCCTGCCCCGTGGGGAGATGCCCCGTTTAGACCCCAGAGGGACGGGAAGCCGGGCCGCGTGGTGAGCGAACGAGTCGAACGGGCCGGCGGCGCGGGACTGCCCGCCGAGCGGGTGGTGGCGGCCGGCAGCGCCGCCCGGACCCTGGTCGCCGCGACCGCCCGGGCGCTGCGCGGCGACGACTGCGGCGACCTCGGCCACCCGGGCGCGCTGTCGCGCCTCGGTGGCGCGCCCGAGCCGGTACGCCGGGCCGCCGCGTCGCGGGCCGCCGGGCGGGCCGCGCTCACCGCCGCCCAGATCGCCGCCGTGGACGCCGAGCGGGTGGCCGGATGGTTCACCGGACAGTACCCGGACCGGCGCTGGCCCGGCGTGGTGCTCGGTTCACCGCACGGCGCCGCCGCCCACCTCGCGGTGGCGCTCGGCGTGCCGTGGTTGCCGGCCGGCTTCGAGATCACCGCCCGGTGGAGCCGGGGGGCGGTGGACCGCCCGGACGCCGCGTACGCGCACGGCGCCACGCTGGCCGCCCGGCTGCTCGACGCCAATCCGCGCGTGCACGTACGCCAGGTGCACTGCCCGGCGAGCCGGGGCGCGGCGGCGGGCGCGGTGGTGACGTTCGCGGTGCGCTGGCGCACGCTGCCGAAGGCGTACGCGCGTTTCCTGGCCGACCGGCTGGAACCGGCCGCGCCGGTGCTGCTGCTGCACGACGCCCGCACCTGGCCGGTGCGCGACGGCGGCGACGGGCACAGCTTCCAGACCGGCTGCCCGGCCGGCGGGCTGGACCCGGTCGACTTCCACCCGGACGCCCGCGCGCTGGGTCAGGTGCTGCGCGCCGCCGGCGGGGACGAGTCGCGCTGGGTCACGCCGGAGGTCACTGTCGCGGGCGCGTTCGCCGAGCACGGTGTGGAGTCCGGTTTCGAGCACGACGCCCGGTCTGCGGGGGACCGGCACGGGCACCCGCTGCACCGGGTCGTGGTGCCGCAGCCGGACGCGCTGAGCGCGGTGACCGCCGACCTGTACCGGCGCTGGCTGCGGCGGGCCGGCAAGACCGGGGACCGGCTGGTGGTGGAGTGCGGGCGGCTGCTCGATCCGGGGCAGGTGCTGCGGGCCGGCCTGGTGCCCTACTGGTGCGAGAACGCCACCGCGCGCCGGGTCGCCGGCGTCGAGTGGTGGCTGGCCGGCAGCGAGCCGTTCAGCTCGGTGGACGTGCTGCCCGAGCCGCCCGGCCTGCGCTCGCCCGCGCACGCGGGCCTGCCCCAGTGGCTGGCGGTGGCCGGTTTCGGGCGCAAGCGGCGGGCCCTGGACCGGGGTGCCGCCCGCGGCTACCCGGTCGCCTCGGTACCCACCCGACGTGCCACGGAGGTGTTGCGCAACCAGCCCTGCGACCTGCCCACGCCGCCGCCGCTGCGGGCGGCCGAGGCCCTCACCGCGCTGCGTGACGCGGGCGCGCACCAGGGCCTGCTGGTCTGCTGAACCGCCGCCGGGACCGGCTGCCGGGCAACCTGGCGAAACTTCCTCGCGATCCTGCGGTCCGTGATTGAGTACCTACGGAGCGGGAAGACCGCTCGCCGCGGAACGGCCCACGACGCCGTGCGGCGGACGGCCACCGCCTTCGACGTACTCCGTCACGTAACCCAACTTCCTCACCCGGTGCGTGGTCCGACCACGCGCACGACCGGTTACGACCGGGCGGGGACCTTCGGCGAGGGGGGCGCGGATGTTCGGACAGACCACCACACCCACACCACCGACCACCGACCGGGGTCTGGAGGACCTGGACGCCGCGGCGCTCGCGTACGCGGCCCGGATCGAGGGACTGCCACCGGAACGGCGGCAGGAGGCGCGGGACGACCTGGTCCGGTTCGCGCTGCCGTTCGCCGGCCGGCTGGCCCGGCGCTACCGGGGACGCGGCGAGCCGCTGGAGGACCTGGAACAGGTGGCCCGTCTCGGGCTGGTCAACGCCGTCGACAGGTACGACCCGGAACGGGGCTCGTTCACCGCGTACGCGGCGATCACCATTGTCGGCGAGATCAAACGGCACTTCCGTGACCGCACCTGGGGCGTGCACGTGCCGCGCCGGTTGCGCGACCTGATCCTCGAGGTCGGGCAGGCCACGGCGACGCTCACCAGCGAGCTGTCCCGCGCCCCCACGGTGGCGGAGCTGTCCGCCCGGCTGGAGACGCCGGAGGAGGAGATCCTCGCCGCGCTGGAGTCGGCCGCCGGCTACAGCCCGGCGTCGCTGAACGCGCCGGTCGGCGGGGAGAGCTCGGCCGAGTTCGGTGACCTGGTCGGCGAGTCCGACCACGCGCTGGAGTCGGTGGACGACCGGGTCACGGTCAGCGGCCTGCTGCACCGGCTGCCCTGGCGGGAGCGCCGCATCCTGGCGATGCGCTTCTACGGCAACCAGACCCAGGCGGAGATCGCCGCCCGGTTCGGCATCTCGCAGATGCACGTGTCCCGGCTGCTGTCGCGGGCGCTGACCTGGCTGCGCCAGGCGATGCTGGCCGAGGCGCCGCCGCCCTGGCAGAACGGCGCCGCCGAGGCCGAGCCGGCGAAGGCCCGCATCTCGGTGAAGCAGAACGGCGACCGGGTGGTCGTCGAGGTCGGCGGCGAGGTCGACCGGGCCGGCGCGGACCAGCTGCGCCGGGCCGTGCTCAAGGCGGTCACCGGGCAGCCCCGCGAGGTGGTGGTGGACCTGGTCGGCGCGGGTGGCTTCGACGCCGGCGGGATCGCCGCGCTGATGGCCGGGCGGGACGCCGCCGCGCGTACCGGGGTGCCGCTGCGGCTGACCCGGGTGCAGCCGGCGGTGCGCCGCTCGCTGACCGCTGCCGGACTGCCGGCCGCCGACTGACCCGCCGCACGCACGTACCGCGCCGGCTCCCACCACGGGAGCCGGCGCGCGGCGTACGCGACGGGGGCCGGCGCCCGCACGGCACCGGCCCCCGTCCGGTGTCTCAGTTCTCCGGGGTGTCCCCGTGCCCGCGCGGGTGCCGCCACCTGTCGTTGGGCTGGTCGTCGCGCTCGGCGTTGAGCGCGCTGTCCTCCGGCTCGTCGGTCTCCTCGAAGCTGGGCCGGCGTACCTCCTCCGGCACCGGCACCTCCACCGGCCGGGCGCCGGACTGCGGAGCGGGCTGGTAGTCCACCGCCTCGGGCGCCCCGTACGCGCCGCCGGCCGACGGGGACTCCGGCAGGTGCCGCTCGTGGCGCAGCTCCTCGCGGAAGCTCTGCGGCGGCTTGGTGGTGCGCTGCGGCAGGTCGCGGCCCAGGTCGGAGACGAGCGGGCCGTACTTGAGGTCGAACGCCGGCCGCTCGGAGCGGATGCGCGGCATCCGGTCGAAGTTGCGCAGCGGTGGCGGGCACGTGGTGGCCCACTCCAGCGAGTTGCCGAAACCCCACGGGTCGTCCACGGTGACCATCGCGCCGTACCGCCACGACTTCCAGATGTTCCAGATCACGAACAGGGTGGACGCGCCGAGGACGAACGAGCCGATGCTGGAGATCGTGTTCAGCGTGGTGAAGCCGTCACCGGGCAGGTAGTCGGCGTACCGGCGGGGCATGCCTTCGTTGCCGAGCCAGTGCTGCACCAGGAACGTGGCGTGGAAGCCGACGAACATGGTCCAGAAGTGCATCTTGCCCAGCCGCTCGTCGAGCAGCCGCCCGGTCATCTTCGGGAACCAGAAGTAGAGCCCGCCGAACGCGGCGAACACGATGGTCCCGAACATCACGTAGTGGAAGTGCGCCACCACGAAGTAGCTGTCGGTGACCTGCCAGTCCAGCGGCGGGCTGGCCAGCAGCACCCCGGTCAGGCCGCCGAGCAGGAACGTCACCAGGAAGCCGACGGCGAACAGCATCGGCGTCTCGAACGTGATCTGTCCCTTCCACATGGTGCCGATCCAGTTGAAGAACTTCACGCCGGTCGGCACCGCGATCAGGAAGCTCAGGATGCTGAAGAACGGCAGCAGCACCTGCCCGGTGGCGAACATGTGGTGCGCCCAGACCGTCATCGACAGCACCGTGATGGCGATGGTGGCCAGCACCAGGCCGGTGTAGCCGAAGATCGGCTTGCGGGAGAACACCGGAATGATCTCGGTGATGATGCCGAAGAACGGCAGCGCGATGATGTAGACCTCGGGATGGCCGAAGAACCAGAACAGGTGCTGCCACAGCATCGGCCCGCCGGTCGTCGAGTCGTACACGTGCGAGTGCAGGAGCCGGTCCGAGGCCAGCGCCATCAGCGCGGCCGCCAGCAGCGGGAACACGAAGATCACCAGCACGCTGGTGAGCAGCGCGTTCCAGGTGAAGATCGGCATCCGGAACATGGTCATGCCCGGGGCCCGCAGCGTCACGATCGTGGTGATCAGGTTGACCGCGCCGAGGATCGTGCCCAGGCCGGACACGGCCAGGCCGACCACCCACAGGTTCCCGCCGACGCCGGGGGAGTGCTGCGCGGTGCTCAACGGCGTGTACGCGGTCCAGCCGAAGTCCGCCGCGCCGGCCGGGGTGGCGAACCCGCCCACGACCATCAGCGCGCCCAGGAAGTAGAGCCAGTACGCGAACGCGTTCAGCCGGGGGAACGCCACGTCGGCGGCGCCGATCTGCAGCGGCACCAGGTAGTTGGCGAACCCGAAGAACAGCGGCGTCGCGAACAGCAGCAGCATGACCGTGCCGTGCATGGTGAACATCTGGTTGTACTGCTCCGGGGAGACGATCTGCATCCCCGGCCGGGCCAGCTCCGCCCGGATGACCAGCGCCAGGATCCCGCCGACGATGAAGTACGCGAACGACGTGATCAGATAGAGCAGGCCGATCTGCTTGGCGTCGGTGGTGCGCAGCAACCGCCACAGCGCGTTGCCCTTCACCGCTTCCCGTACGGGCCCGGGGAAGCCCCCGAACCGGGCCGGCGCGAGGATCGCGGGCCCCCGGTCTCGTGCCGGTTCCGTGACTACCCGCTTGGGCATGGCATCTCACCCCGTGTGACGACAGACAGGACGGGCGGGCGTACCCGGCCCTCTGCCCATGTAACCAGGCGAGAGCGGAGAATTCGGTCAATTAGCGGGGAGCATGGCCCAGACGACCTTGCCGGCGCCGACCGGGGTGCTGCCCCAGCGCTGGGTCAGCTCCCGCACCAGCATCAGCCCGCGGCCCCCCTCGGCGCGCGGGTCGCGGCTGGTCGCGGCGCGCGCGTCGGCCGGGCTGCCGTCCATCACCGCCACCCGCAGGTACGGCCGGCGCAGCGTCAGCGTCACCTGCATCGGGGTGCCGGCGTGCCGCACCACGTTGCCGACCAGCTCGCTGAGCACCAGCGAGGCCGGGCCGGCCAGCTCCGGCACGTTCCACCTGCCGCACGCCTCGGTGACCAGCTCCCGGGCCCGCCGGCAGGCCCCGGCCACCGGCTCCAGCCGCGCCCGCAGCCGGGGCGCCGAATCCGCGCCGGCCAGCGCCGCCGCCTCGGCGCAGTCCCGGCGCACCGGCACCACCCGGCAGGCGGTGGTCTCGTTCAGCCAGGCCGCCGTCTCGGCGCAGGGCGCGGCGAGCACCATCGGCACCGCCGGCCAGTCGGCTGCGCGCCGCGCGGCGGCGGCGAAGACGGACAGCGCCAGCGGCTCGCCGACCTCGATCTCCTCCAGGTCGACCACCAGGGCGTCCGGCTGCGCGGCGAGGCACCGGTCCAGCACCTCGTGCACCGCGCGCATCGTGCCCAGGTCGAGCGCGCCGGCCAGCCGTACGACAGTGACCGGCGACTCGTCGCGGACCTCGCACCTGATCCGGGTCACCATCGCCGTCCTCGTTTCCGTTTCGTCGGGGAGGGTCGCCCGGCCGCGGCGGTCGCCGCCTCCCGCAGCCGGAGGACTACGGACGTACCCGGGCCCCCGGCCCCCGAAACCGGGCATCCGGGCCGCCGGGGCGCAGGTCAGCGGCGGTCGCCGCGTCGCGACGCGAGCAGCCCCAGGACCAGCATGGCGGCGCCCAGCAGCAGGTGCAGCCAGGCGTCGGCGCGGTTGACCGCCAGCACGTTCGCCGCGTCGCGCCGGTCGACCGCCAGGCCGGTGAGCCACAGCGCCAGGTAGACCGCCCCGGCGCCGACCAGGAACGCGCGGGCCCCGGCGACGGTACGGGCCAGCGCCAGCCCGGCCACCCCGAGGACCAGGTGCACCAGGTTGTGCACGACCGAGACCTGGAACAGCCCCAGCAGCCGGGCGCCCGACCCCGGGCCGGCGAAGCGCAGATCCGCGTAGTCGCTGGTGATGCCGGGCACGAAGCCCAGCGCGCCGAGCAGCAGCAGGAGCACGGCGAACCCGGAGGCGATCCGGCGCACCGGCGCCCGGCCGTCGGCCGGGTTGCGGCGCGCCCGGGAGTGCGCCATCGAGTTCGTCACGCCGGCCTCCTCGCCACGCGGGGAGCGACGGTTTCCCGGGCCCGGCGCGGGCAAACGCCGGGCCGGCGGCGTACGTCAGGCGGGCTGCAACGGCTGCGCCGCGCCCTGGCGGACCCGCTCGTACAGCTCCAGATAGCGCTGCGCCATCCGGGCCGGGGTGAACCGCCGGGCCGCCTCGCGCCGGCACTCGTCCGGCTCCAGGCCGCCGGCGGCGAGAACCAGGTCGCCCAGCTCCTCCTCGACGCCGGTGAGCAGGCCGGTGCGGCCGTGCTCGACCAGCTCCGGCAGGCAGCCCCGGGCGGTGGCCACCACCGGCGTGCCCAGCGCCAGCGACTCGACCACGGCGGTGCCGCCCGGCTCCTCCCAGCGCAGCGGGAACAGCGACGCCCGCGCCGAGGCGACCAGGTCGTCGCGGTCCCGCCCGGCCACCGTGCCGACCCAGCGCACCCGGTCGCCGTCGATGTACGGCGCGACGTGGTCGTGGAAGAAGCGCACGTCCGGGTTCTGCCGCGCCTCGTCGCCGGCCGCGGCGAGATCCTCCGGCCGGTGGTACGGCCCGACCGGCCCGGCCAGCACCAGCGGGAAACCGGCCTCGTGGGCGAGCCGCGCGCCCAGGTCCTGCCCCTTGCCCGGGTTGATCCGGCCGAGGATCACCACGTGGTCGCCCTTCGCCACCGAGGCTTGCCGGTTCGCGTCCACCGCGAGCGGGGTGGACAGGTGCACGTGCCCCACCGAGTGCGCGCGCAGCGCCTCCGGCGCGCGCGCCAGCTGCGACGCGGACACGCCGTTGACCCGTACCCGGTCGCCGCCGTCGAGGTTGCCGTACAGCTCGGGGTGCTTGGCCAGGTCCCAGTGCAACGTGTGCAGCGCGGGCGGGGCGTCCGGGCCCATCGCCGCGAGCGTGGCCAGCCCGACCGCCTCCACGTGGTCGTGCACCAGGTCGATGTCGTCGCGGGCGTGCAGCGCCTGCACCACCCCGGACAGGTGCGCCTGGGACACGCCACACACCTGGTTGTACGGCCGTTGCAGCGCGTGGAACTGGCCGTCCGGGAAGACCGCGATCTTCTCGTCCACCGGCAGCGTGCTGCTCTCCACCGAGGCCAGCACCACCCGTACGCCCAGCCGGCGCAGCTCCGGCACGAGCGTGGCCACCACGTTCTCGATCCCGCCGTAGCCGGGCGGCGGCACGGACAGCCACGGACCGGCGTTCATCAGCACGGTGAGCGTCATGCGTTGTTCCTCCTCGCGCTCACGCGGCCGCGACCCGGCGGCGGCGCGGGATGCGGTGCCGCAGTTGCGCCAGCGGCGGGCGCTCCTGCACCGACACGTCGTTGACCACGACCTCGCGGTCCAGGTTGGGCAGCGCCTCCGAGCCGCCGCGGCGGAACTGGGTCAGCAGCGCGCCCGGCATCACCCCGGGCGCCGCCCAGCCGCGCCGTTGCAGCCGCGACCAGGCGGTCAGCATGATCTGCGCGGACATCCGGCCCAGCGCCGCGGTGTCCTGGTGCCGGTGCTTGCGCTCGCCCAGGTCGACCTGGGCCAGCGCGTCCAGCCCGACCAGCTCCAGCAGGTCGATGAGCATGGCTGTCTCCACCCCGTACCCGGTGACGAACGGCACCCGCTCCAGCACCCGGCGGCGACCGGCGTACTCGCCCGCGAGCGGCTGCACGAAGCCGGCCAGCTCCGGCCAGAACAGGTTGAGCAGCGGCCGGGCCATCAGCTCCGTCACCCGGCCGCCGCCGTCGGGCTCCACGCTCGTCGCGCCGACCAGCGGCCGGTGGTAGAAGCCCTTGACGAAGTCCACGCCCGGATCGGTGAGCAACGGCCCGAGCAGCCCGGTCACGAAGTGCGGCCGGAACTCGCGCAGGTCGGCGTCGACGAACGCGACCACGTCCCCCTCGGCCGCCGCCAGCCCGGCCCAGAGCGCGTCGCCCTTGCCGGTCAGCCGGGGCAGCCCGCGCGTCATCGCGTCCTGGCTGACCACCTCGGCGCCGGCCGCGCGCGCCACCTGCGCGGTCCGGTCGGTGGACCGGGAGTCGACCACGATCAGCTCGTCGACCAGCTGCACCCGGTCCATCAGGTGCTCCCGGACCGTCGCCACGATCGCGCCGACTGTCGCCTCCTCGTTGCGCGCCGGCAGCACCACGCTGACCCGGCTGTTTCCCTTTGCCCGGACCAGTCGCTGCGCCGGCCAGTCGGCGGCGGTGCTGGTGCGGTACGTGGCCCACGCCTCCACCACAGGTGAGACGGTCGAATCTGATTCCCGCACGGGCACCCCCATTAGTGGTGGAATCGCGAACCATGGTTTTCCCAATCCCGCATCCGCGCTAACCGGATCTTGCCTGACAACCTGATCACCAGGTGCGTACCGGGCGGTTCCGGGCAGATGAACGTTGCGTTGCGCCCCTCGGCGACGTTTCGGGCGCGGCCGCCGCGGGGAGTGGTGACCGCAGTCTTCCAGTCGTGGCGAGAGGGTTGGTCGGATGCGTACCTGCCGGGTGGGACTGGTCGGAGCCGGCGGGGTGGCGCAACGCCACGCCCGGGTGCTCACCGGCTTCGAGGACGTGGAGCTGCTCGGCGTGACCGACGTCGCGCCGGACGCGGCGCGGGCGCTCGCCGGCACGTACGGCGGCCGGGTGTTCCGCGACGTGGACGAGCTGCTCGCGGCCGGACCGGACGCGGTGTACGTCTGCGTGCCGCCGTTCGCCCACGGGCCGGTCGAGGAGGCGGTGGTCGTCGCCGGGGTGCCGATGTTCGTGGAGAAGCCGGTGGCGCTGGACCTGGAGACCGCCGAGCGGGTCGCGGCGCTGGTGGAGCAGCGCGGGCTGCTCACCGGCGTCGGGCACCACTGGCGCTACCTGCACGTGGTGGCGGAGGCGCGGCGGCTGCTCGCCGGCCGCCCGGTGCGGATGGTCAACGGCGCCTGGCTGGACAAGGTGCCGCCGGTGGCCTGGTGGGCGCGGCGGGACCGCTCCGGCGGCCCGGTGGTCGAGCAGGCCGCGCACGTGCTGGACCTGGTCCGGCTGCTGGCCGGCGAGGCGGTCGAGGTGAGCGCGTACGGCGACGGCAGCCCGCCGCCGGTCGACGGCGCCGACATCGACTCGGTGACCGCGGCCACGCTGCGCTTCGGCTCCGGCGCGGTCGGCACGCTCGCCGCGTCGTGCGTGCTGGGCTGGAAGCACCGGGCCGGCGTGGAGATCCTCGCCGACGGGCTGGCGCTGTGGCTGGCCGAGGACGGCCTGACCGTCCGGGACGGCGACGGCGAGCGGCACCTGCCCGCCGACCCGGACGGCGCGCGGATCGCCGTCGACCGGGCCTTCGTCGACGCCGTTCGTGGTCTCGGCGACGACGTCCGGGTGCCGTACGCCGAGGCGCTGCGCACCCACCGGCTGGCGCTGGCGGTGGCCGAGTCGCGCGTACCGGCCGGCCGGTGGCGCTGCCCACCGGCCCGGCGTCGCGGCTCACCGCGCCGGTCGTGGACGCGGGGGTGGGCGTCGATGCGTGACCGCGTGGTGGTGGTCGGCGGCCCGGGCCGGGTCGAGCTGGCCGAACTGGACGCGCCGGAGCTGCGCGAGGGCACGTTCCGGGTGGAGACGCTCTACAGCGGCGTGTCCGCCGGCACCGAGCTGAGCTTCGTCAAGGGCACCAACCCGTACCTGCACGTCACCTGGGACGCCGCGCTCGGACTGTTCCGGCCCGGCGGGGCGAGCACGCCGTACCCGGTGACCCGGCTCGGCTACATGCAGGTCGGGCGCGTGGTGGCCAGCCGTACCCCGGCCGTCGCGGTGGGCGAGGTCGGGGCCATGACGTACGGGCACCGCAGCGGCTGGGTCGCCGACCCGCTCACCGAGCGGTTCGTGCCGCTGCCCGACGACCTGGACCCGCTGCTCGGCGTGTATGTCGCGCACATGGGCCCGATCTGCGCCAACGGGCTGCTGCACGCCGCCGCCGACCTGTGCGGCGCCGACGTGCGCAAGCTCGGCGACGGCGTACGCGGTCGCCGGGTGGCGGTGGTCGGCGGCGGCGTGGTGGCGCTGCTGACCGCGCTGTTCGCCCGCCGCCACGGCGCCGCCTCGGTGGTCGTGGTCGACCCGACGCCGGCCCGGCGGCAGGTGGCCGAGGCGCTCGGCCTGGACACGCTCGACCCGGACGCGGACGACCCGGCGGTGGTGCTCAAGACCCGGTGGAACCACGCGGCCGGGGACCGGGGCGCGGACGTGGTCTTCCAGTGCCGCGGCCAGGACTGGGCGCTGCAACTCGCGCTGCGCCTGCTGCGACCGCAGGGCACCGTGGTCGACCTGGCGTTCTACCAGGCCGGTGCGGACGCGGTCCGCCTCGGCGAGGAGTTCCATCACAACGGGCTGTCGCTGCGGTGCGCGCAGATCGGCCGGGTGCCGCGCGGCCTGGCCCCCACCTGGGACCGCGAGCGGCTGTCCGCGGAGACGGTGGAGCTGCTGCGCCAGTACGGCGACATGATCCGCAAGCACCTGATCTCGGCAGTTGTCCCCCTGGACGAGGCCCCCGCCCTGCTGACCGACCTGGCCCAACGCCGCCGCACAGAACTCCAGGCAATCCTGACCCCCTGACCCCCTTTTCCAGGGCGTCGATCATGAGGTTGGCGGCGACAAAACGGGCGCCGGACGCCGCCAACCTCATGATCGACGGAAGCGGACGGGGCGGGCGGAACCCGGCGCGCGGCGGGCGGGGGTCACAATCGGCTCCGGTTCGCGTACCGTTGCCGCTCATGGGTGTGTCGCAACGGTTGAAGACCAGGTTCCGCCGGTTCCTCCAGCGCCCGGGGACGACTGTCGACCTGGCTCCGCTGGAGAAGCTGCTGCCGGCGATCGAGGCGCGCGAGGCTGACCTGGAGAAGCTCTCCGACGCCGAGCTGACCGAGGCCGCCGGCCAGGCGTCGGGGTACGAGGAGATCTGCGCGATCGGGCGCGAGGCGGCCCGGCGCGGGCTCGACCAGCGCCCCTACGACGTGCAGCTGCTCGGCGCGATGGCGCTGCTGTCCGGCAAGGTCGCCGAGATGGCCACCGGTGAGGGCAAGACGCTCACCGCGACCGTCGCCGCGTACGGCCACGTGCGGCTGGGCAACGGCCCGGTGCACGTGCTCACCGTCAACGACTACCTGGCCCGCCGCGACGCCGAGTGGATGACGCCGGTCTACGACCTGCTCGGGCTCAGCGTCGGCTGGGTCAACGAGGCGTCCACGCCCGACGAGCGGCGCGCCGCGTACGCCTGCGACGTCACCTACGTCTCGGTCAGCGAGGCCGGCTTCGACTTCCTGCGCGACCAGCTCGTCACCGACCTGGCCGACCGGGTGCAGCCGCCGCTGAAGACCGCGATCGTGGACGAGGCCGACTCGATCCTGATCGACGAGGCCCGGGTGCCGATGGTGCTGGCCGGGGCGGTCGGCGGCGAGCAGGACCCGGTGCACGCCGCCGCCGCGCTCGTACGCGGGCTGCGCAAGGGCAAGCACTACACGGTCGCCGAGGACGGCCGCAGCGTCGCCTTCACCTCGGTCGGCCTGGCCACCGTCGAGGCCAAGCTCGGCGGCATCGACCTGTACGACGAGGAGCACGTCGGGCAGCTCTCCGCGGTGAACGTGGCGCTGCACGCGCACGCCCTGCTGCACCGCGACGTGGACTACATCGTCCGGGACGACTCGGTCGAGCTGATCGACGAGATGCGCGGCCGGGTCGCCCAGCGCCGCCGCTGGCCCGACGGGCTGCAGGCCGCGGTCGAGGCGAAGGAGGGCCTGGACGCCACCGCCGAGGGCGAGGTGCTGGGCACGATCACCGTGCAGGCGTACATCGCGCTCTACCCGACGGTCTGCGGGATGACCGCGACCGCGGTGCTCGTCGGCGACCAGCTCCGCGAGTTCTTCGGCCTCGAGGTCGCGGTGATCCCGCCGAACACCCCCTGCGTCCGCGAGGACGAGCCGGACCGCATCTACGCCACCCGCGCCGAGAAGGAGGAGGCGCTGGTCGACGAGATCACGCGCTGCCACGAGGCGGGGCGGCCGGTGCTGGTCGGCACGCTCGACGTCAAGGAGTCCGAGGGGCTGGCCGCCGCGCTGAACGCCGCCGGCGTGTCGTGCGTGGTGCTCAACGCCAAGAACGACGACGAGGAGGCCGGGATCATCGCGGAGGCCGGCGCGTACGGCGCGGTGACGGTCTCCACGCAGATGGCCGGCCGGGGCGTCGACATCCGGCTGGGCGGCAGCGACCAGGCCGACCGGGACCGGGTGGCCGAGCTGGGCGGTCTCTACGTGATCGGCAGCGGCCGGCACGACAGCCGCCGGGTCGACGACCAGCTCCGCGGCCGGGCCGGGCGGCAGGGCGACCCGGGCGGGTCGGTGTTCTTCGTCAGCCTGGAGGACGACCTGGTGGTCCGGCACGCCGGCGACACCGTGCCGGCCTCGCCCCGGATGAACGCCGACGGCCTGGTCACCGACCCGCAGGTCGACTACGCGGTGGAGCACGCCCAGCGCGTCGCCGAGGGCGTCAACCACGAGATCCACCGCAACACGTGGCGCTACAGCCAGGTGATCGAGCAGCAGCGCAAGGCGCTCGCCGAGCGCCGGGAGCGGCTGCTGACCAGCGACATCGCCGCGCTGATGCTGCTGGAGCGGGTGCCGGAGAAGGCCAGCGAGATGGACGAGGACCTGCTCGCCGACGTGGCCCGCAAGATCGCCCTCTACCACCTGGACCGGCTCTGGGCCGACCACCTGGCCGAGCTGTCCGAGGTCCGCGAGGGCGTGCACCTGCGGGCGCTGGGCCGGCTCGACCCGCTCGACGAGTTCCACCGCAGCGCGGTGCCGGCGTTCAACGCGCTGGTGCCCGAGATCGAGACGCGGACCGTGGCCACGTTCGAGGAGACCGAGTTCGACGAGGGCTGGGAGCCGGACTCGTCGAAGCTGGTGCGGCCGAGCGCCACCTGGACGTACCTCGTGCACGACAACCCGTTCGGCTCGGAGCTGGACCGGCTGATCGCCTCGGTGGGCCGGCGGCTCATCTCCGGGTCGCGCTGACCCGCGCGGAAAGGCCCTTCCCGGCGCGACCGGGAGGGGTCTTTTTGCGCGGTTTCGCCCGCGGTCTGGGAGGGTAGTAGGCCGAGGCCCGGCCACAGGAGGGACGGACATGGGACAGGCAACGGCGCCGAGCGGGGACATCGGGTGGACGGTGGAGGCCACGGCCCGGTGAACCTCGACACGCGCCAACCCATGATCGACAACCTTGGTGTGCTGGAGACCGCCGCGCTGCTGCGCGAGCTGACCGCCGGACTGATCGGCGCGGCCGGGTTCGACGAGGCGCTGGACCGCCTGGTCCGCATCGCCCGCGACGCCGTACCGGCCGTGGACAGCTGCGGCTTCACCGCGCTGCGCGCCGGTGAGCCGGCCGGCGTGGCCGCCTCCGATCCGGAGCGGGCCGAGCTGGACGACCTGCGGCACGGCCCGGACACGCCCGCGATGACAGCGATCCGCCGCCGGGAGATGATCACCGCGGGCGGGCTGTCCGGCGACCCGCGCTGGCCGGTCTGGAACGAGCGGGCCCGCGCCCTGGGGGTGCACGGGGTGATCTCCGCGCCGGTCGACATCGACGAACAGGTCATCGGCGCGATCAACCTCTACGCCGACTCGCCCGACGCGCTGACGCCCCGGCACCAGCTCACCGCGATGCTCCTGGCCGAGCACGCCGGGCTGCTGCTGGCCGCCGCGCGCGACCGCGAGCGGGCGGCCACCCGCGCCGGTCAGCTCGACGACACGCTGCTGGCCGAGGGGGTGGTCGGGCAGGCCGTCGGCGTGATCATGACGCAGCGCGGCTGTCCCGCCCCGGAGGCCCTGCGGGTGCTGCGCAGCGCGGCGTCCTCGCTGGACATCCCGCTGCGCGAGGTCGCCGAGCGGCTCGTGCTGACCGTCTCCCGGCCCCGGGACAACTGAGCGACAGTCGTTTCACCCCGCGGCGCCTCGGGTAGCACTCTGGACTGGTGAGCTGCGCGGACCTGGGGAGGAAGCGATGCAGAGCCGTCTACGGGTGCAGGGGCACCCCATCCAACCGATGCTGGTGACGTTCCCGTTCGGCCTGTTCGTCTGTGCCGCGGTCTTCGACCTGGCCGACGTGGCGGGCGGTCCGGCGTTCCTCGGTGAGGTGGGCTACTGGACCGCGGTGGCCGCGCTCGTCGCGGCCGGGCTCACCACCGTCGCCGGAATGGTCGACCTGTGGGACGTGCGGGCCGGCCGGACCAGCCGGACGGTGCTGATGTTCAACCTCGTCAACGCCGTGATGGCGGCGCTGTTCCTGCTCTCCTGCCTGATCCGGGCGAGCGCGCCGCAGCGGGGCGCGACCGGTGTCCTGCTCGCCGCGGAACTCGTGGCGCTCGCCGTCGGCGCGGTCGGGGTGGCCCTGGGCGCGCGGCTGATGCAGCAGTTCGACCGGGTCACCGAGCCGGCCGGGTTCGAGCCGTTCGCCGACGTGCCCGCCGGTTCCACAGTCGAGATCGCCCGCCCGCGCCCGTACTGACGCCGGCCGAATTCCGTTGCCGCGGTCGGCGCGGAGCGGCAGGCTCGTGGGCATGGTCGGGACGTTCGAGGAACTGGTAGCCGAAGCCGAGGCGGCGCCGGTCGAGGGCTGGGGCTTCGACTGGCTGCGCGGCCGCGCCACCGAGGAGCGCCCGCCCTGGGGGTACGCGCGACTGGTCGGCGAGCGGATGGCCGCCGTGAAGGCGGCGCTGGACATCGACACCGGCGGGGGAGAGGTGCTGGCCGAGGTTCCCGCGCCGCCGCCGCTGCTGGTCGCCACCGAGGCGTGGCCGCCGAACGTGCCGGTGGCCCGGCGCAACCTTCGCCCGCTCGGCGCGACAGTGGTGCGGGTGGGCGACCGCCCGCCGCTGCCGTTCCGGGACGCCACGTTCGACCTGGTGGTGAGCCGTCACCCGGTGCACACCTGGTGGGACGAGGTGGCCCGGGTGCTGCGGCCCGGCGGCGCCTACCTGTCCCAGCAGATCGGCCCCGGCACGATGCGGGAGCTCAGCGAGGCGATCCTCGGGCCGCTGCCGCCGCCGGAGCACCGCCACCCGGAGGTGGCGGTCGCCGACGCGCGGGCCGCCGGGCTGAACGTCGTCGACCTGCGCGAGGCCACGCTGCGTACCGTCTTCCACGACATCGGCGCGGTGGTCTGGTTCCTGCGCAAGGTGGTCTGGACGGTGCCCGGCTTCACCGTCGGCCGCTACACCGACGAGCTGCGCCGCCTGGACGAGCGGATCCGCGCCGACGGACCGTTCGTCGCGTACGCCCGCCGCTTCCTCATCGAGGCGCGCCGGGACTGAGCGGGCCGGGCCGGTGGGCGGCGGCGTGGTGCGCGGCCAGCACGTCGGCGCCGAAGTCACCGGCCGGGCGGCGCAGCACCGTGTGCGCGTGGTTGCCGTCGTCGGTGGTGTTGTCGTACTCGATCAGCAGGTCCTCGCCCTGCACCCGGTAGTAGTGCCGCCGGCCCGGCTCGACCGGCCCGGCCCAGGCGAAGTGCAGCTCGCCGCCGTCGAGCCGGTCGGCCTCCCGGGCCGCCAGTTCCGGCGGGAGCCGGTCCAGGTAGAGCGCGACCAGCCGGTCCAGCAGCGCCCGGCCGGTCGGCCGCAGCCGCCCCCGGGGTACGCCGGGCGGGTCGAGCCGGCCGGGGGCGGTGGCCCGGGTGGCGCTGATGATGTCGGCGGGCGCCTCGTCGGCGATGATCGCGGCGGACCGGCCGCCCGGACCGAGCGCGTCGAGCAGCTCGCGGGCCAGGTCCTCCTCCGGGCCGAGCGGCCGGGTCACCGGGCGGCCGGCGTGCCGGACGGTGGCCGGGTTCGCGCCGAGGAAGACCGGCGCGGGAGAGACCCGGTCGTCGGCGACGGTCATGCTCACCGACAGGTGGTGTCCCTCGAACCGCCAGGCCCAGTCGTCGTCGCGGTCCGGGTCGCCGAAGACGGCCACCCAGTAGTCGCCGCTGTGCCGTCCGCGCCGCCAGTCCTCGGCCCGGTCCAGCACCTCCTCCAGCGCCATCACGGTCATGGCCTGCGCGTACGCGGCCGGGCTGAGCGCGGTGGCGAGCAGCCGGTGGGCGGCCTTGCGGGCGTCGACGTCCAGGCCGGCGAGCGCGACGCCGGGCCGGGGCCGTGGCCGGTACTCCAGCCAGCGCCGGGCCGGTTCGTCGTCGAAGGCGTGCCGGGCGGCGTCGCGGGCCGGCTCGTCCAGCGCGGCCAGGAACGCCGCCGCGGCCGCGCGCATCTGCTCGGGTACGGGATCCTCCACCGTCTCTGTATACCGCCTGGGGCTCACTCGCGGCGCAGCAGCGCCAGCATGTCCGGCAGCTCGAAGAACCGGGCGGTCTCGACCGCCGACGGGCCGCCGTGGTCCGGGTCGGCGCCGGCGTCCAGCAGCGCGCGGACCGCCGCCTCCTGACGCCGGAACACCGCCGCGGCGAGCGCGGTCTGCCCCCTGTCGTTCACCCGTGCCGGGTCGGCGCCCCGGGCCAGCAGCGCCGCCACCGTGTCCGGGTGGGCGTGGTACGCGGCGAGGATCAGCAGCGTGTCGCCCTTGGCGTTGGTGAGGTTGACCGGTAGCCCGGCGTCCACGTTGGCGGCCAGTTCCCCGGTGGCGCCGGCCCGGGCCAGGTCGAACATCCGGTGGGCGAAGGCGATGGTCTCGTCGTCGAGTTCGTCGGGCATCCGCCCAGGCTATGGCGTCCCGGCCGGACGCGCCTGGTAGCTTGCGCAGCCGGGCACGGGAGGCGCGCGCATGGACGATCGGGTGTACGTGGGCAACGCGGCGGTGGACGGCGCGACCGACGCGGGCTGGCTGCTGGGCCACTTCAAGCCGGCCGGGGACGTGCGGCACAGCACCGACGTCGAGGTGAAGTGGGGCGTGCACCCGGCGGGGGAGAGCCGGTCCCGGTGGGCCACGGGTGAGCGGCGCACCGCACTGCTGGTGCTGATCAGCGGCGCGTTCCGGATCGAGCTGCCGGACCGCACGGTGGTGTTGCGCGCGCCCGGTGACTACGTGGTGTGGGGCCGGGGCGTGGACCACTCCTGGTACGCCGAGCGGGAGTCCACGGTGCTCACCGTCCGCTGGCCGTCGGTGCCCGGTTACAAGGTGGATCCGCCGGTCCTGCGCTGAGCCGCGAGCCGGCGTCCCAGCATCTGGTATTACCTACTTAACCGATAGGCTTTGCCGTCTAAGCTGTGCGGGTACATCCGCTCCGCACCGTGAGGACGTCCCGCCGATGACCAGCACCGCTCCCGCCGATCTGCTCGCCGTCGCCGCCCGCTGGGCCGACCCGGACGGCTGGCCGGTGCCGCTGTGCTTCGACGCGTCCGAGCGGTGGTACGCCCGCCTGGACGCCGGCGACGAGCACGAGGTGTGGGCGCTGAGCTGGCTGCCCGGACAGGGCACCGGCCTGCACGACCACGGCGGCAGCGCCGGCGCGTTCCTGGTCGTGGCCGGCGTGCTCACCGAGGAGACGGTCAGCGGCGCGCGGCTGCGCCCGCACCGGCTCGCCGCCGGCGCCGGGCGGCGCTTCGGCGTACGGCACGTGCACCAGGTCACCAACCACGGCGGCCAGCCCGCCGTGAGCGTGCACGTCTACCGGCCGGCGCTGACCCGGATGACCCGCTACCGCCTCGTCGCCGGCCGGCTCCGGGTCGCCGAGGTGGCCGAGGCCGGCGTGGCCTGGTGACCCACCCCCGCAACCCCGACGAACGGAAGGACGCCACGATGGCGCAGATCCCCACCACCGCAACCGAGCGCTGTCCGGCTCCGCCGCCGGGCTCGCGGGGCATCGACGAGATCCTCGCCGCCGCCCGGGCCCGCCTGTGCCGCCTCGACCCGGAGCAGGCGCACCTGGCGTGCCGGGCCGGGGCGCTGCTGGTGGACATCCGCCCGGCCGCCCAGCGCGCCGCACAGGGCACCGTGCCGGGCGCGCTCGTCGTCGAGCGCAACGTGCTGGAGTGGCGCTTCGACCCGCGCTGCGCGGCCCGGCTGCCGCAGGCGGTCGACTACGACGTGCCGGTGATCGTGCTCTGTCAGGAGGGCTACACCTCGTCGCTGGCCGCCGCCGCGCTCCAGGACATCGGCCTGCACAAGGCCACCGACGTCGTCGGCGGCTTCGCCGCCTGGCACATCGCCGGCCTGCCCACGCTCGGTCCCACCCCGCCGACCCGACCCTCGTCCGCCGCGCCCCCGGTCACCGCCGGTGGGGCGCTCCGCTGACCGTCCCGCCACACCGGCGGGGCGGGGCGACCGCCCGCACAGGAGGCTCCCATGTCCGTCGTCGCCCTCACCACCCGTCCGGCCCGATCGGGCCGCCCCGACCGGGCAGTGCCGCCCCGGCCGCGTACCGCGCCGACCGTGACCATCACCCTCGACCTGGGCGCCGGCCCACTGACGCCGGGCCTGGCCCGCCTGGCCGAGCTGCTGGACGAGCTCGCCGCCTCCGGAGAGGCGCTGGTGAGCCCGGACGAGCACCGGGTCGCCCGTACCGTGCTCGACCTGCGCCGCGCCGCCGCCGCGCCACCGCCACCGGCCGGCGGCGGCGTGCGCATCCTCACCGGCACCCGCCGGGTCCGGCTCGGCGACACCGAGATCACGCTCACCCGCATCGAGTACGACCTGCTGCTCTTCCTCGCCGAGCACCCGCGCCGGGTGTTCACCCGGCTGCAACTGCTCGCCAACGTCTGGGGCTACGAGCACGCGGTGGCCCGCACCGTCGACGTCCACGTCCGCCGACTGCGGGCCAAGTTCGGGCCGGACACGCCGCTGGTCACCACCGTCTACGGCGTCGGCTACCGCCTCGCCGACGACGCCGCGATCACCGTGGACCGCGACGCCTGACCCGCCCTTCCCGCACGCGGCGCACCCGGAGAACCGGGTGCGCCGCGTTCACGTTCAGGACGCATCCGCCATTGTGAACCGCCGGGGAGACCCCCCGTACCAGCCCGAAACGGCGCTCTGCTGTAATCAACGGGCCTCGCACGCAGAGCGAGCGCACGGCTCCGATGTGTTCGTCAAATGTCACATTCATGCAACGCAGCCGCCTCTTGACCCTCGCAGAGACGCCGGGAAGCATCGATGAGGCGGCGTCCCGGGCCGTGGGGAGATACCCGGACCAGCCCAAGGAGGACCATGTCGGTCAGCCCCGCCTCGTCGCGCGCCGGATGGCATACGTCCCAACCCGCGGTCCCCGGTCGTCCCCCCGGCGGCCAGCGTCGTCCCGCCAACACCGCCGCGCCCATGCTCACCGTCACCCTGAACATCCCACTGGCCTGTGAGGAGTCGCTCACCCCGGCCGCGCGCCGGCTGCTCGACGCCGCCCGCGAGATGCTCGAACGCGGCGACGCGGTGGTCAGCGCCGCGGTTCCGGCCGAGCGCCGGCCCGACGCCGTCCCGGCCGGCCGCGCGCCGTCCCGGCCGCTCGCCCCGACCATCCCGACCCTGCACATCCTGGCCTCGTCCCGGTCGGTGCTGCGCGACGGCGAGCCGCTGCCGCTGACCCGGCTGGAGTTCGACCTGCTGCTGCACCTGGTCGCCCACCCCCGCCGGGTGTTCACCCGCCTGCAACTGCTCAACGCGGTCTGGGGGTACGAGCACGCCGGCGTCCGCACCGTCGACGTGCACGTCCGCCGGCTGCGCGGCAAGGTCGGCGTGGACGTCCCGCTGGTCACCACCGTCTACGGCGTCGGCTACCGGCTCGCCGACGACGCCCGCGTCACCATCGACCGCACCGGCTGACCGGGACACCCACGCGCCGATCGCCGCCGGACGGAGCCCCGACCGCCCGGAGGTATCAGGTGGTGACCCGCCCGCCCGCGCGGCACGATGGTCCGATGCGTGTGCGCCCGATCAGCCCCGACCGGCTCGTCACCGAGCTGGCCGGGCGTCTCGCCCGCACCGGGACGCCCGGCCGGCTGCGGGTCGCCGTGGACGGCCCGCCCGCCGCCGCACCGGACACGCTCGCCGAAGCCCTCGTCGACCCGCTGCGCGCCGCCGGCCGGCCGGTGCTGCACGTACGCGCCGACGACTTCCTCCGCCCCGCCTCGGTCCGCCTGGAGCACGGCCGCACCAACCCCGACGCGTACTACGAGGGCTGGCTCGACGAACCCGGACTGCGCCGCGAGGTGCTCGACCCGGCCGGCCCGGACGGCTCGGGCCGGCTGCTGCCGTCGCTCTGGGACGCCGCCGCCGATCGGGCCAGCCGGGCCGCGTACGTGGATCTGCCGCCCGGCGGGGTGGTAGTGGTCAGCGGCGCGCTGCTGCTCGGCGGCGCGTTGCCGTTCGACGTCACGGTCCACCTCGTGCTGTCCCCGGCGGCGCTGGACCGGCGTACCGACCCGGCGCTGCGCTGGACGCTGCCCGCCTTCGCCCGCTACGCCGACGAGGTCGACCCCGCGTCCTTCGCCGACGTGGTGGTCCGGGCCGACGACCCGCGCCGCCCCGCGCTGGTCGAGGCGGCCTGACCAGCGGCTACGGACTCACCGGAAACACTCAGGAAACAGCCGGTTTGGCCCGCCGTGGGCGGGGGTAATCGCCCGGCTCACAGAGCACGGGTGATCTCGTCGCCCGCGCATCCACAGTCGGACCGGGGTCCGGGGCGCTGGCCGCCCCGGTCCGGTATGAGGACGTAGGAAGGCAGGCAGCGATGCTCGTCCACGACACGACAGCCACCGGCCGCTCCCAGGCGGAGGTCGACCAGATCCGGCAGTCCCTGCGGTCGCGGTACGACGAGCTGACCGCCGAGTACGAGCAGACGCTGGCGCAGAGCCACGTGCTGCGGCTGGTCGAGGTCGGCGACACCGCCGGCGACGACCAGGCCGACAGCGGCACCAAGACCGCCGAGCGGGACACCGCGCAGTCGCTGCTGCGCACCATCCTGGACCGGCGGGCGCAGTTCGAGCACGCGCTGACCCGCCTGGACGAGGGCACCTACGGCTTCTGCGAGGGCTGCACCGCCCCGATCCCGGTGGAGCGGCTGGAGATCTTCCCGTCCGCCACCTCCTGCGTGGCCTGCAAGCAGACCCGGGAGCGGCGGGCGGCCTGACGCCGATGCGGTTGCCGGTCGGTCCGCCGACGCGATGAACTCCCACCATGGGTGAGATCAAGGTGGGCACCGCCTCGTGGACCGACCGGACCCTGCTCGACTCCGGCTGGTATCCGGACAGCGCCGACACGCCGGAGCGCCGGCTTTCCTACTACGCCCGGCAGTTCCCGCTGGTCGAGGTGGACGCCACCTACTACTCGCCGCCGGCCGAGCGCACCGCCCGGCTGTGGGCCGAACGCACCCCGGCCGGGTTCACGTTCAACGTCAAGGCGTTCAGCCTGCTGACCGGCCACCCCACCCGCGTCTCCGCGCTCTACAAGGACCTGCGCCCGGACACGGACAAGCGCAACGTCTACCCGGACGACCTGCCCGCGCAGGCGTACGAGGAGGTGTGGACGCGGTTCCTGTCCGCCCTGGACCCGCTCGTCGAGGCGGGCAAGCTGGGCGCGCTGCTGTTCCAGTTCCCGCCCTGGTTCACCATCAAGCGGGACAACAAGCAGTACCTGCTGGAGGTGGCCCGCCGGTGCGCGCCGTTGCGCCCGGTCTTCGAGTTCCGGCACGCCTCCTGGTTCGACGGCGACAACGCCGAGGAGACGCTCGGGTTCCTGCGTGAGCACGCGCTGCCGTTCGTCTGCGTGGACATGCCGCAGGGACACAAGTCGTCCGTCCCGCCGGTGCTGGCCGCCACCGCGGACCTCGCGATGGTCCGCTTCCACGGGCACAGCGACAAGTGGACCAGCAAGGACATCCACGAGAAGTTCGGCTACGACTACTCGAAGCGGGAGCTGCGCGACTGGGCGCCGAAACTGCGCGAGCTGGCCGGCGAGGCCGAACAGACACACGTCCTGATGAACAACTGCTACCGCGACTACGCGCAGCGCAACGCCACCACACTCGCCGGCCTGCTGGACGCCTGATCGGCTCACCCGGTACGGGTGAGGCCCGCTCACCCGCCCCCGCCGCAGCATGGACCGTGGGCGCCGGCTCGGGCGCCGCGACGAGGAGGTGGGTCATGACGGTACGGGTGGTGGCGGATCGGCGCCGCGGTGGCGTACTGCACGTGGTCGGCAGCTCCGAGGCGCCTCGGCGGGCCGAACGGGCCGGCCGGTTCCGTCCGACCCGGCTGTGGCGGGGGCCCAGCGGACCGCCGCGCCGCGCCGAAGACCGACGCTGGGAGACCGACGCACGGGGGTGATCCCGATGGCCGAACAGATGTTGTCCGCGTTCGAGTCCTCGCTGGACAAGACGAACGTGATCCTCAAGGAGATCGAGTCCGCGTACGGCTGGCCCAAGGAGCAGCGCAACCAGTCCTACGCCGCGTTGCGTACGGTGCTGCATCTGCTGCGGGACCGGATGCCGGTGCAGGAGAGCGTCGAGTTCGCCCAGCAGTTGCCGGTGCTGGTGCGGGGCGTCTACTTCGACGGCTGGCAGCCGGAGAACGTGCCGATCAAGCTGAACCGCGACGACTTCCTGTACGAGGTGCGCCAGGGTTTCCCGTACGACGTCGAGGGCGGCGCGCAGCGGGTGGTGCAGGTCGTGCTGGACACGTTGCGCCGGCACGTCACCCAGGGCGAGTGGCAGGACGTGAAGTCCACCATGCCGAAGGATCTGCGTCAGCTCATTCCCTGACCCGGCGCCGGCCCGGCCCGTCCCGCCCCCTCGGTGGGGCGGGCCGACGGCGTCCCGACCGTCGCCGCGCCCTACTGAAGGTTGATCTGGAACACCTCGAACGTGGCGCCGAACCGCGCGCCGAGCCGGCGTCCGGCCGGCCGGGCCATGCCCTCCAGGAACTCCTCGGCGTCGAAACCGCCGTCGCCGAGTCCGGTCAGGTACGCCCCGTGCGCCCGCAGCGACGCCACGCCCTTGTCGAACGTGTCGGTCACGTCCACCCCGTGCCGGGCGGCCGGCGACCCGGCCGCCCACACCTCGCGGACCCGCGACCACGGCTGGATGCCGTCGGTGAGCTGCTCCGGGAAGATCCACCGGTTGCCGGCGTCGCGGACCGCGTCCAGCGTGGCCCGGCCGCAGGCGATGTGGTCGGCCTGGTTCAGCGCGTACGCCCCGTCCCAGGTCTCCCGGAAGTTGTTCGTCAGCACCACGTCCGGCCGGTGCCGGCGCACCACGGCGGCGATGGCCCGGCGCAGCGGCACGCCGTACTCCAGCAGCCCGTCGGGCAGGCCGAGGAACTCGACCACTGACACCCCGACCACGGCGGCGGAGGCGCGCTGCTCCTCCTCGCGTACCACCCGGGCGCGCTCCGGCGTCATCCCGTCGATGCCCGCCTCGCCGCTGGTCAGCAGGCAGTAGACGACCTCCTTGCCCTGGGCGGTCCAGCGCGCCACCGCGGCGGCGGCGCCGAACTCCAGGTCGTCGGGGTGCGCCACCACTGCGAGCGCCCGCTGCCAGTCCTCGGCAAGTGGGGTGAGCGGCTCCGGCTGCGTCACGTGGACCTCCTCGCACGTCGTCCTCCCGTCATCCTGGCATCCGCCGGTCCCGGACGCTTGCCCCGCGAACCGTCCGTACGACGGTGTCCGGGCGTCTACGGTGTGGTTAGAGAAGATCGGGCGTGGGGTACCACCCGCTGCACACGGACCCCGGCACCACGCGGGGCGGCACACCGAGGGAGCACCCATGGCATTGAACGACGACGACATCCAGAGCAGCGGCGGCAGCGGCCTGGAGGGCCCCGCTGACGGCGGTGCCACCCCGGGGCAGCACGACGGTGGCGCGGACGGCGGCGCGGAGGGCCCGGCCGACGGCGGCGCGACTCCGGGTCAGCACGACGGTGGCGCGGACGGCGGCGCCGAGGGTCCCGCCGACGGTGGCGCGACTCCGGGTCAGCACGACGGTGGCGCGGACGGCAGCGCGGAGGGCCCGGCCGACGGTGGCGCGACTCCGGGTCAGCACGACGGCGGCGCCGACGGCAGCGCCTGACACATGAGCACGCACGTCGACCCGCCGGGTGGCCACGGCCGCCCGGCGGTTCCGCTTTCCGCCGCCGAGGCGCTTGCCCGGTGCGTCGCGGTGGAGCCGGCCAAGTTCGCCGCCGACCACTGGGGGCGAAGCCCGCTGCTGTCCCGCGCCGCGGAGCTGCCCAGCCCGGACGGCTTCACCGACCTGCTCAGCCCCGCCGACGCCGACGAACTGCTCAGCCGCCGCGGCCTGCGTACCCCGTTCCTGCGGGTCGCCAAGGACGGCCGGCTCGTGCCGGCGGCGCGGTACACCGGCGGCGGTGGCGCGGGCGCCGAGATCGGCGACCAGGTCCTCGACGAGAAGGTGCTGGCGCTCTACGCCGACGGCGCGACGCTGGTGTTGCAGGGCCTGCACCGCACCTGGCCGGCGATCGTCGACTTCGCCCGCGACCTGGGCATCGCGCTGGCCCAGCCGTTACAGGTGAACGCCTACCTGACCCCGGCCGGCAGCCAGGGCTTCGCCACCCACTACGACACCCACGACGTGTTCGTGCTCCAGGTCGACGGACGCAAGCACTGGCGCATCCACCCGCCGGTGCTGGCCGACCCGCTGGAGCGCCAGCCCTGGGGCGGCCGGGCCGACGAGGTCTCCGCGACCGCCGAAGGACGCCCCGAGCTGGACGTGGTGCTCTCTCCGGGCGACGCGCTCTACCTGCCGCGCGGCTGGCTGCACAGCGCCCAGGCGCAGGAGTCCAGCTCGCTGCACCTGACCGTGGGCATCCGGGCGCTGACCCGGTACGCGGTGGTCGAGGAACTGCTCGCGCTGGCCGCAGAGGACGCGCGGCTGCGCGCGAGCCTGCCGTTCGGGCTGGACCTGGCCGACCCGGACGCGATCGAGCCGGAGCTGACCGAGACCGTCGAGGCGCTGCGCGACTGGCTGCTGCGGGCCGACCCGGCGGCGGTCGCCGGCCGGCTGCGTGCCCGGGTCTGGCCGGCCGCCCGCCCGGCGCCGATCCGGCCGCTGGCCCAAGCCGAGGCGCTGGCCCGGCTGAACGCGGACAGCGAGGTCGCGGTGCGCGGCGGCCTACGCTGGCAGCTCACCCCGGCCGCCGACGGACGGGTCACGCTGCGCGTGCCCGACCGCACGCTCACCCTGCCCGGCACCTGCGAGGCGGCGCTGCGCGCGCTGCTCACCGGCGAGGTGACGAGGGTCGGCGACCTGCCCGGCCTCGACGACGACGCCGACCGCCTGGTGCTGGCCCGCCGGCTGCTAAAGGAGGCAGTCCTGGTTCCCGCCTGACCCGATGATCATGAGGTTGACCGGCGGCGCGACGGCGTGTCGCGCCGCCAACCTCATGATCGGCGGCGGGTGAGGGGCGGCGGTCAGCGGGTGTAGGTCACCGTCAGCAGGAGCAGGGTCGTCGCCAGGCCGGAGACGGCCACCAGGATCATCGGGCGTGGGGTCAGCACGGCGTGGCGGCGGTCGGCCAGCAGCCGTGCGGGCGCCAGCCCGATCACCGGGCCGAGCAGCGTCACCACCAGCGCCAGCACCGGCAGACCCACCGCCAGGTCACCGCTGGCGCCGGCCGCCAGCACTCGCGCCGCCACCCCCAGCGCGTACGCCACCAGCGCCCCGCCGATGCCGCAGGCGATCAGCAGCGGATTCACCGAGCCGGGCAGCTCACCCGGGGCGCCGGTGCGCTCCAGCAGGTCCCGGACCGCGCGCAGCAGCGGCACCGGGTCACCGGCGGCCCCGCGTACCGGGCCGGGCGGGTCACCCAGCCGCCGGGCGCCCACACCGAGCCGGGCCCGCAACTGCGTCCACAGGTGAGTGACCTCGCCGTCGACCCGCTCCACCATCCGGGACGCCTCGGCCACCTCCGTCTCGGCCTGCCGCATCTGCTCGGCGGCCTCGGCGACCGCCCGGTCCGCGGCGGCCACCTGCTGGTCGTACCAGGTGTGCGCCTCGGCCCGCTGGGCGGCCACCCGGGCGGTCAGCTCGGCGAGCCGGCGGATCTGCGCGCTGTACGTCTCACTGGTAACCGGTTCGTTCATCGGGACGGACCATAAGGGATGATCACCTGTCCGGTGCGGTGCACCGCCCGGTCGAAGTAGAGACCGCGCCACGGCCGGGGATACCAGTCCGGCCCTCCGCTGCCCGGATACAGCGAGGAGCCCAGCTCACCGCCCTGCACGTCGAGCGCCACCCAGGCGCCGATCTGATCCGTGCGCGCGCCCGCGCCGCCCAGGTCGGCCCGCATCCGGGCCACGCCCCGCCACCAGGCCAGCACGTGCGTACGCCGTTCCGGCCCGTCGTGCAGGATCCGGCGCAGCTGCTCCAGCCCGGTGCGCGTACCGGCCTTGCCGGCGAGCGCCGCCGCGGCCGCGTCCACCGCGTACAGCAGCAGGAAGTGCGGGGTACGCGACGCTCCCGGCGCGCCCAGCCCGTCACCTGCCTCGGCCATCAGCTCCGGCACCGTCTCCTCGTCGTACCAGGAGGCGTCCCCGGCCAGGTCCTCGTAGAGCGCGCGGGCGGCCGGGTCGGCGTCCGGGTCCAGGCAGGCGATGGAGAAGCGGGCCGCGCCGGGCGGGTACTGCCGGGCCAGCGAGCGGGCGGCGGCGTCGAGCACCGCGCACGCCTCGTCCACCCGGGTGCCCAGCACCGCCAGGTTGCGGCCCGGGGCGCGGGGCAGCCGCAGCGCCGCCGAGCGGGCCTGCACGTCGATGATCTCGCCGAGCAGCGCCACCGGGTTGCGCGGGACGCCCTGCTCCGGCGCGGTCAGCGCGCGGAAGTCCGGCGCGTCGGCCAGCTTCGGGATCGCGTCGCCGTCGAACAGCCGGGCCGGCGCGGCGTCCTGCGGGCGCATCCGCCACAGCCGGTGCTGAAGCTCGCTCCACGTCTCCCAGTCGCTGGCCGACGGGATGCGGGCCACCTCGTTCCCCTCGGCCAGGCCCGACTCGGCGTTGATGACCGCGTGGTGGCGGGGCAGCGACTGCGCCGCGTCGTTGCGCTCGGCCAGGATGCGCAGCGCCTTCGGCAGCGCGATCCGCAGCGTGAACTGGGCGACCAGCGCGGGCCGCCCCCACAGCGCCTCGATGCCGCGTACGTCCTGCGAGGCGAGCACCAGGTGGATGCCCTGCGACCGGCCCCGCCGGGCCAGGTCCTCCAGCAGGTCGGCGGCCTCCCGGGCGACCACGTCCCGGCCGGCGAGCAGCGCCTGGAACTCGTCCACCACGGCCACGATGCGCGGCCAGTGCCCGTCCGGGTCCACCGCGCGCAGCTCGGCGAGCTTGGTGACCTCGTGCTTCTTCGCCGCGTCGGCGCGGCGGCGCAGCTCCTCGGCGAGGAAGCGCAGCAGCGCCAGGCCGAACTCCCGGTCGGTGTTGACGTTGATGCCGACCAGCCGCATGTGCGGCAGCCAGCTGGGGTCGCGCCGGCCCTGCGCGAACCGGGCGAAGGACACGCCCTCCTTGAAGTCCAGCAGATAGAACTCCAGCTCGGCGGGGGAGTAGCGGGCGGCGAGCGCGCCGATCCAGGCGAAGATCAGATTGGTCTTGCCGGTGCCGGACGGGCCGCCGATCAGCGCGTGCGGCGGGTAGTCGCCGAGCGTGAGCAGCACCTGCCGCCCGTGCGGGCCCTCGCCGACCGGCGCGCTGAGCCCGTGCGACGAGTCCTCCCGCCAGTACTCGTCCGGCGGCGGGAGCAGGTCGGTGAACGGCGTCGGGGGAGGGCCGGCGGCGACCCGGGAGGCAACCGTGCGGCAGGTCTCGGTGACCAGCGCGGGTGGCGGCGGCGCGTCGAGCCGCACCGGCAGCCCGGCCACCCGGGCGTCGTCCGGCTCGACCACGATCCGGGTGACGGTCGGGTCGTCGGGCAGCTCGATGCCGCGGACCACCAGGTGCACGCCGCACGCGGCGCCGGTGCGTACCACCCGGTCGAGCTGGCCGCGCTCGTGCCGGGACAGCTCGTCACCGCCGAGCAGCACCGCCACCCGCCACGGCTCCGGGCGGCGTCCGGTGGCGGCGGCCAGGTCGCGCAGCGAGGCGTACTCACCGGCCAGCACCGTGGCGTTGATCCGGCGGATCTGCTCCACCAGGTCGTCCAGCAGCCGGCCCAGGCCACCCGGTCCGACGAACGTGAGCAGCCCGGCGGTGCCGAGCGGGGCGAACCCGGCCAGCCCGCCGCCCAGGTGCTCCGGGTCGTAGCCGTACAGCCGCACCGCGCCCGGGTCGGCGCGGCCGACCGAGCGCAGCAGCAGCGCCGGCACCACCGCCGCCAGGCCGTCCCGGTCGCCGCCGGCCAGGTGCGCGTGCCCGGCGTCGAGCAGCGGCACGAGCGCGGGCACCGGTTCGGCGCCGTCGAGGCGTACCGTGCCGACCCGCAACGCACCGGGCGGCTCGGACCGGCCGGCGGGGGTGGCCTGCCAGCGGTCCCAGGGCGCGGACGCCGCGCCCGGCGCCTCCCGCTGCGCCGCGGCGGCGGCCCGGCGGGCCAGCTCCGCGAGGCGGGCGGTGTGCCGGGCGTCGATCTCGGCCAGGCGCCGGTCGCGGGCCGCGCCCACCCGGGCGGGCACTGCGGCGGCGGCTTTGCGGGTACGCGCCAGCCGCTCCCGGCTCGCGGTCAGTTCCGCCTCGGCGGCGGCGAGCCGGGTACGGGTGGCGCCCAGGGCCTCGGAGAGCATCCCCCGGACCCGCGTCACCAGTTGCGTGCGGACGTCAGCCACGGGACGTCTCCCGTTCGTCGGTGTCCTTCGGCAGGTCCCGGCCGAGCCGGTCGAGCAGCACGCCGGTGAGCACGCCGGCGGTGACCGCCGGGTCGGCCGCGTGCGGCTGCTCCGCGTCGTCGTCGCGGCGCGGCGGGGGCATCCGGCACACCCGGGTCAGCAGCGTGTCCAGCACCGGCCGCGGCAGGCCGGGCAGCAGGTCACGGACCCGGGACTCCAGCGCGCCGCGCAGCCGGGGCAGGTCGTCCGCGCGGGGCGGGTGGCCGAGCAGCTCACCGGCCAGCTCGCGCAGCAGCGGCGGGGCGATCGCGGCCAGCCCCAGCCCCACGTCGGCGTGCGCGCCGCGCAGGTCGCGGTGCAGGCGGTCCCGGTCACCGGAGCGGACCCCGGCGACCACCCGGCGCAGCAGCTCCCGGGAGTCCCCGACGCGCTCGTCCGGCTCGTCCGGCGTACCCTCCCGGCCGCCGGTCAGCTCCGCCACCCGTACCGCCCACCAGCGCCGTACCGCGGGTTGCTCGCCCGGCTCGGGCGCGGCGCCCGGCGCGGGCGGCGCTTCGCCGCGCGGCGTGTCGTGCCTGGGCGGCCGCTCGCCCGGCGGGGCCGGCGGCGCGCCGTCGGGGGCCAGCCCGATCGCGGCCAGGTACGCGGTGAGCTGTTCCTGCGCCACACGCAGCGCGTAGCCGGCGGTTTCGGCGTGCTCGGTGGCCGAGGACAGCTCCGGCACCCCCATCGGGTCGGCCGACTCCTGGCGTACCCAGCGCAGCCGCTCCTGCGCCTGGCCGAGCTTCTCCAGCGCGGCGGCGAGCTGGGCGAGGGGCAGGTCCTCGGCGGCGGCGCGGACCTGGGCGCCGATGTCCTCGACGATGGACACGGCCCGGCCTCAGAGCGTCGCGACGTAGAGTTGCGCCTGCTCGACCGCGACGAGTGTCGCGGCGAGACACTCCTCCAGCTCCTGGCTGGCCTGTGTCAGCGAGGCCTGGGCCGCCTCGACCGTCTCGTGGCCGCTGCCCTCCAGCGCGCCGGCCAGGGTCTGCTGTGCCTCGGCCAGCTTCTCGCCCGCTGCCTGCACCGCTGTCTGGCCGTCACCGATCTGCTGGAGCGCGACATCGATGGCGGCCTTCAGCTCGGCGACGCTCGCCACGGAACCTCCTGGGGGCAAAAGAGATCTCCATTACAACCCATCGGAACGAGTGGGCGAGCATCCACCCTCAGGCGGTTGTCGCCCGCGTGTCCGGTTGTGGCCCTGACGTGCGCGAAGACCTCGCCGCCGGTCCCGTCGGCGAGCCCGCCGGTCCCGTTGACGGAACCGGATGATCTAGCGGCCGAGCCAGCGCGGGCCGCGTACCTCCGCGCCGAGCGCGGTCACCCGCTCGCGCAGCTCCCGGTCGGCGGTGACCACCACCCGCCGCCGCTGCGGCGCGGCGGCCACCAGCTCCACCACCGTGTCGTCGCCGGAGCCGGGCGCGGACACCACCTCGACGCCGGGCGCCGAGGTGACGTGCCGGGCCGCGCCCTCCACCACCAGCACCACCTGCACCGGCGGGGGTAGCTCCGGCGGCAGGCCCGCCTCCCCGACGGACGCCAGCGCGTCGCGCAGGCGGGCGGCCGCGCCGGCCCGGTCCCGCCACCAGCCGTCCGGGCGCGAGCCCACCACGTTCGCGCCGTCCACGACCAGCAGCGGTCTGCTCTCCATGCCCTCAGCCTGCCATCCGGTCGCGTTTGTCGCGCCGACCGCCGGGTAGCCACCGCCGACCGTGCCGCGCGTGCCGGGTACCGGTCGTGCCGACCGACTGCGGAGGACGATGATGATGGGACCGGGTGACTTCGGCAACGACCCCTGGGACGAGTTCCTGGCCCGATACTTCGGCCGGGGCGAGGGGGGACGCCGACCGGCGCACCGGGTCGACATCACCCGACTGATGACCGCCGACGCCCGGGAGATGCTGGCCGACGCGGCCCGCCGGGCCGCTCAGAAGCACAGCAACGACCTGGACACCGACCATCTGCTCTGGGCGGCGTTGCAGCGCGAGCCGCTGCGCGACCTGGTACGCCGGGCCGGCGCCGACCCGGACACGCTCGTCAACGCGCTCGGCGGGCGGGGTGAGGGCGCGCCCCGGGGCGAGGTGCCGCCGAACCTGTCGCTGACCCCGGCCGCGAAGCGGGCGCTGCTGGACGCGCACCAGCTCTCCCGCGCGATGGGCGCCAACTACATCGGTCCCGAGCACATCCTGATGGCGCTGCCGCTGAACCCCGAGTCGCCGGCCGGCCGGATGCTCGCCGCCGGCCGGATCCAGCCGGAGTCGTTGCAGGCGGCCAGCGCCGAGCGGGGCGCGGCCGGCACGCCGCGCCCGGACCGCGGCACCCCCACCCTCGACCAGTACGGGCAGGACCTCACCGAGCTGGCCCGGATGGACCAGATCGACCCGGTGATCGGCCGCGCCGACGAGATCGAGCAGGCGGTGGAGATCCTGTCCCGGCGGACCAAGAACAACCCGGTGCTGATCGGCGAGGCCGGCGTCGGCAAGACCGCGATCGTGGAAGGGCTGGCGGAACGGATCTGCGACGGTGACGTGCCGCAGACGCTTATCGGCAAGCGGGTGATCCAGCTCGACCTGTCCGGCCTGGTCGCCGGCACCCGCTACCGGGGCGACTTCGAGGAACGCCTGAAGAAGGTGATCGACGAGATCCGCGCCCACCGCGACGAGCTGATCATCTTCCTGGACGAGATCCACACGCTGGTCGGCGCGGGCGGCGCCGGCAGCGAGGGCGGGATGGACGCGTCGAACATGCTCAAGCCGGCCCTGGCCCGCGGCGAGCTGCGGGTCATCGGCGCGACCACGCTCGACGAGTACCGGCGCAGCATCGAGAAGGACGCCGCGCTGGCCCGCCGGTTCCAGCCGGTGCTGGTGCCCGAGCCGAGCGTGGAGGACACCGTGGCGATCCTGCGCGGGCTGCGCGACCGGTACGAGGCGCACCACCAGGTCCGGTTCACCGACGAGGCGCTGATCGCCGCCGGTGAGCTGTCCGACCGGTACGTCACCGACCGGTTCCTGCCGGACAAGGCGATCGACCTGATCGACCAGGCCGGCGCGCGGGTGCGGCTGCGGACGCGCACTCCCGCCGAGGACGTGCGCGAGCTGGAGCAGCAGCTCGAGGACACGCGCCGGGACAAGGAGCAGGCGGTCTCCGACGAGCAGTACGAGCGGGCCTCCGCGCTGCGCGACCGGGTCGCCGAGCTGGAGGACCAGGTGCGCCGCGCCCGCGGCGACGAGGGACCCAACCACGTGCCCGAGGTGGGGCCGACGGAGATCGCCGAGGTGGTCTCCCGGGCCACCGGCATCCCGGTCACCCAGCTCACCGAGGAGGAACGCGACCGGCTGCTGCGCCTGGAGGGGCACCTGCACGAGAAGATCATCGGCCAGGACGACGCGGTCAGCGCCGTCTCCGAGGCGGTGCGCCGCTCCCGTACCGGGCTGGCCGACCCGAACCGGCCGATGGGCAGCTTCCTGTTCCTCGGCCCGACCGGCGTCGGCAAGACCGAGCTGGCCCGCGCGCTGGCCGAGGCGCTGTTCGGCGAGGCGGACCGGATGGTCCGGGTGGACATGAGCGAGTTCCAGGAGCGGCACACGGTCAGCCGGCTGGTCGGCGCGCCGCCCGGGTACGTCGGCTACGAGGAGGCCGGCCAGCTCACCGAGGCGGTCCGCCGCCGCCCGTACGCGGTGGTGCTGCTGGACGAGATCGAGAAGGCACACCCGGACGTGTTCAACATCCTGCTCCAGGTGCTCGACGACGGCCGGCTCACCGACAGCCAGGGCCGGACGGTGAACTTCAAGAACACCGTGCTGATCATGACGAGCAACCTCGGCTCGGAGCTGATCACCGGCGCCCAGCGCACCGTCGGCTTCGCCAGCGGCGCGCCCGGCCAGCAGGAGAGCGACGAGCTGCGGGAACGGCTGATGCGCCGGCTCCAGGAGAACTTCCGCCCGGAGTTCCTCAACCGCATCGACGAGGTGATCATCTTCCAGCGGCTGGAGGCCGAGCAGCTGCGCCAGATCACCGGGCTGCTGCTGGAGGAGACCCGCCGCCGCATGCACGCCCAGGACATCCAGGTCGACTTCAGGACCGCCGGCGTGGACTGGCTCGCCGAGCACGGCTACCAGCCGGAGTTCGGCGCCCGCCCGCTGCGCCGGGTGATCCAGCGCGAGGTCGACAACCGGCTGTCCCGGATGCTGCTGGAGAACGAGATATCCCCGGGGCAGAAGGTCATTGTCGACGCCCGCGACGACCAGCTGGTATTCGACGTCACCGCCGGTGAACGCGGGCACGCGGCAGCCACCACGTCTCATCCCCGATGACTGGCGACGGTCCGTTCCCACGGGCCGGACCGCCTCGTCACCGACGGATCGAAAGGGCGGACATGACCGAACCCGAGGAGGTCCCCGACGGCGACATCGGGGCCGGTGAGCCGATCGAGGCGGCCCCGACGGCGAACCCGTCCCGGGTGCGGGTGCCGCCGGAGGGCCTGAAGCAGCACACACCGAACGAGGGCGAGCCGGCATCCGGGCCGCCGCCGGCAGAGGAGGCGTGATGGCACGCGAGGCGCGACTCGACCCCGAGGTCGAGGTGATCTGGGACGACTTCCACGCCGAGGTGAACGTGTCCTCCGAGACGCTGCGGCAGTGGCTGCTGACCCGCGGCTCGGGGGAGGAGGCGTTCGGCCCCGGCCCGGACCTCGACCTGCCCGAACCCGGCCGGCAGATCCTCGCCGTGCTGCGCAAGCGCAAGGTGGACCTCACGCCGGAGGACATCGAGGTGATGCGCGAGGCGATCACCCGGATCCGGGAGCTGACCGCGCAGCGGCCACGCCGGGGCAACGCCGACGACGAGTGGCGGCACGCCCTGCTCGACCTCGGCCACGACGTCCTGATCGAACGCTGAGCCGGTACGCCGGCGCCCGGGCGGGTCACCCACCCGGGCGCCGGCGTCTACTCCGACTCCAGGCTGGGCAGCCGCAGCCCGGCCGCGTCCGCGGCGGCCAGCAGGTCGTCCCGGGCCCGCTCCGCACGGCTGAGCAGGTTGGCGTACTCGGTGACGTCGGCCGGGTCCGGCACCTCCGGCAGCCGCCGCAGGAACGCCTCCACCTCGGCGGCGGCGGTGGTGTGCGCGGTGGCCGCCTGACGCAGCAGCTCCCGCTGGTCGGCGGCCGGATACAGATCAGTCATGTCGCCGGTGTTACCCGGGTTCAGGCGATTCGCACCCCGCCGGTGCCGTTGGGCTGCACGCCGAACTCCGGGTGCGCCAGCAACCAGCCCAGATAGTCGGGATGGTTGGCCAGCGCGTCCGTGTACGCCGCCACCGCCGCCGCCAGCACCGGGTCGGCCACCGCGGCCGCCGGCACGTCCGGGTGCCAGCCGAGCAGCAGCCGCCAGCGCAGCGGCGAACCGGCCAGCCGCCGCGTGACAAGCCCGGCGACCGGCCGGAACGTGGCCTGGCACAACGCCACCGCCTCGCCCGCGTCCACCAGCTCCAGGGCGGCCCGCACGTCCGCCTCGTACACCTTCTTGGGGGTGAAGCCGGCGCGGGCGCACGCGGCGGCGAAGCAGTCGCCGAAGCAGCCGTCGCCCGGCGCGGCCACCCACCGCTCGTGACTCAGGTCGACCAGGTCGATCTCGGCGCGACCGGCCAGCGGGTGGGTCTGCGGCAGCAGCACGCAGATCGGCTCCACCGCCACCTCCCGCCAGCTCAGCCCGAACCCCGCCGACGGCGTCGAGTCGCCGCACACCCCGGTGAGGGCGAAGTCGAGCCGGCCGCCGGCCACCATCTGCGCCAGCTCGTCCACCGACCACGAGGCGTACGTGGTGATCTGCGCGTCCGGCCGCTCGGCGGCGAGCCGGTGCACCAGCCGGCCCATGATCGGGCTGTTCACCCCGCCGAAGCGGTAGCGGCGCAGCGGGTCGCCCGCGCCGGCCATCCGGGCCGCCTCGTCCCGCAGGCCCTTCATCGCCGGCAGCAGCACCCGCGCCCGGTCCAGCACCAGTTCGCCCAGCGCGGTCGGGCGGGCGCCGCGGCGGTCCCGTTCGAACAGCGGCCCGCCCAGCGCCCGTTCGATCCGCTGAAGCTGGGCGGTCAACGCCGGCTGGGCCAGGCCGAGCGCCGAGGCGGCCTTGGTGACGCTCCCCGTCTCCGCGATCGCGCAGACCACACGCAGGTGTCGCAGCTCCAGATCCATACCGTGACGGTAGGACCACGAACCGATACGCGAAAGGGGCGATCGGCTCAGCTCTGGCGGCGGTGTTCCAGGTCACTCAGCCGGGTACGCCGTCCGGAGACCGCGTCGCGCACCTTGTCCAGCACCCCGACCGCCGGCTCGACGATCTTGTTCCAGGGCGGGGTGGCCGGCGTGCCGGGGTGCGGCCGGGTCGGCGCCGCCTCCTCCGCGATCTCCCACCGGTTGCCCAGCCGGATCAGCTCGGCGTCGCTCGCCACCTCCCGCAACGGCGTGACCAGCGCGGCGACGCGGCTGACGTGCCGGCGCACCCGCTCGGCCACGTCGGCGACCGCCGGGTCGTCCGCGCCGGACAGCTCCTTGAGCGCGGTCAGCAGCCCGGCGTCGGCCTCGATCTCCCGCTCCACCAGCTCGACGGCGTCCGGCATGGCGGCCCGCGCCGCCGGGAACAGATACTGCTCCTCGGCCGACAGGTGCCGGGACACCGCGGCGGTCAGCACGTCCAGCACGTCGCGCCGCTCGGCCGCCGTCAGCGCCGCGTCGGTGACCCGGTCGGCCAGCCCCAGCAGCGCCCGGTGCTCGGTGTCCACGAGGTCGGCCACGCTTCGCCCACCCGGCCGGTACGCGTCGTCGGCGGCGGGCGGCAGCGGCGGCAGCGGGACGGTCATGGGGCCCTCCTCGTGACGGCCGGGGTCGATGTCCCGGGCGCCTCCGCCGGTACCCGGCCGGGAGATCCACGAAACCGCGGCGCGCACCGACGGCCGCGACGACCCCGCCTGCTGATATAAGGAAGCGATGACGAGCGACGCCCTCCCCGCCCGGCCCGACGCCACCGACGAGGTCGTGGACCTCTGCCGCGACCTGCTGCGCATCGACACCACGAACACCGGCGACAACGACACCAGCGTGGGGGAGCGGCGCGCCGCCGAGTACGTGGCGGAGAAGCTCGCCGAGGCCGGCGTCGACGCCGAGATCCACGAATCCGCCCCCGGCCGGGCGAACGTGGTCGCCCGCATCCCCGGCACCGAGCCGGGCCGCGACGCGCTGCTCGTGCACGGTCACCTCGACGTCGTGCCCGCCGACCCGGACGAGTGGTCGGTGCACCCGTTCTCCGGCGAGATCCGCGACGGCTACCTGTGGGGCCGCGGCGCGATCGACATGAAGGACTTCGACGCCATGGTCCTCGCCGTGGTCCGCGGCTGGCAGCGCGCCGGCGTCCGCCCCCGGCGCGACATCGTGCTCGCGTTCACCGCAGACGAGGAAGCCGGCAGCGACTACGGCGCGCACTTCCTCACCCAGCGGCACCGCGACCTGTTCGACGGCTGCACCGAGGCGATCGGCGAGGTCGGCGGCTTCTCCTACTCCGTGGACGAGCAGCGCCGGCTCTACCTGATCGAGACCGCGGAGAAGGGCATCGACTGGCTGCGCCTGCACGCCAAGGGCCGGCCCGGCCACGGCTCGATGATGCACGACGACAACGCGGTCACCGCGCTGGCCGAGGCGGTCGCCCGGATCGGCCGGCACCGCTTCCCGGTGGTGATGACCGACACCGTACGCGCCTTCCTGGCCGAGGTGTCCGACGTGCTCGGCATCGAGATCGACCCGGACGACCCGGAGACCGCGATCGCCAAGCTCGGCCCGATCGCCAACATCATCGGCGCGACCATCCGCAACACCGCCAACCCGACCCGGCTGGCCGCCGGCTACAAGGACAACGTCATCCCCGGCCGGGCCACCGCCACCATCGACTGCCGCAGCCTGCCCGGGCAGAGCGAGGAGCTGGAACGGCAGCTGCGCGAGCTGGTCGGACCGGACATCGCCATCGAGTACGTCCAGCGCCAGCCGGCCCTGGAGACCACGTTCGACGGTGACCTGGTGGCGGGCATGTCGGCCGCGCTGCGCGCCGAGGACCCCGGCGCCCACCCGGTGCCGTACATGCTCTCCGGCGGCACCGACGCCAAGGCGTTCTCCCGGCTCGGCATCCGCTGCTTCGGTTTCGCGCCGCTGCGGCTGCCCGCCGACCTCAATTTCTCCGGCCTGTTCCACGGCATCGACGAGCGGGTTCCGCTGGACGGACTACAGTTCGGCGTGCGGGTTCTGGACCGCTTCCTGCGTACCTGCTGACCGCGCCCACAGCGGCGCCGTCGGCACGGAACCCTCCCCCCATCGCGAAGGGACTGCCACACATGACCGACCAGCACGGTGAGCTGGATGCCGCCCTCGAGCGGGTGATCGACGCCGCTCGCGCCCACCTGGCCGCCGTCCGGGCCGCTCAGGGCCGGATCGACGACGACGCCGTCTGGCAGGCGTACGTCGCGTTGAACAACGCCTCGTTCGCCTACGACGAGCAGCTGCTCGACGCGTTCGGCGAGGTGACGCCCTGGGACGTGGAGTCGATCGACCCGGACGAGGCCGACGAGCGCTTCGGCGCCGTGGAGGGCGGCGAGCCCACCGACCCGCACCCGCGGGTCATCTCGGTGCGGCAGCGGCGCGACTACCGGGTGCCGAGCGTCGCCGCGCTGCTGCGTGCCGCCGAGGCGGCCCGCCGCGACGGCACCCCGGAGGACGACGAGCCGGCCCCGGTGGAGGGCGTCGGCGAGGCGGTGCTGGAGCTGCTGCAGAGCGGCGACGGCTCGCTGTCCGCGCTGGACGTGCCGGAGCTGGAGCCGCTCGACGGCGTGGTCATGGTCAGCGAGGTCGGCACCCCGGTCGACCTGGAGTCGTTCGACGACGACGACCCGGTCGGGCCGTTCCAGCCCGCCGCCGACGACCGGCTGGTCGGCCGGCTCGACGAGCACCCGTTCATGGAGCTCGACGAGGAGCACGACCACGCGCACTAGGCCGTGCGCGTCCCCGGGGCGGCGCCGCGTCGCGCGGCCCCGGGGACGGGCCCGTCAGTACGACAGGCCCGGCTGCGGCTTGTTCACCAGGCGGCGCCGCAGCACCACCTGCCGCGTGCCGTCCCGGTAGAGCCGCACCCGGGCCAGCTCCCAGCCGGAGAACTCGGCCTGGATCGCCAGCTGCGCCGCGGCGGTCAGCCGATCGACGTTCGAAGGCAACCGCAGCGGCGCGTATTCGTAGTCCATGCCCCTATGCTGCCCAGGTCGCGGGCCCTCCGCCACCCCCTGACGGTGACCCGGACCGCCCCGCCGCGGCTCATCCGTCGCGCTCCGGGTAGCCCACCGGCACCGCCGACACGTCGTCCAGCGCCGTGACGATCTCCTCCGGCAGCGTCATCCGCTCCACCTGCAACGCGCCGAGCAGCTGCCCGACGGTCCGGGCGCCCAGGATCGGCGCGGTCACGCCGGGCCGGTCCCGCACCCAGGCCAGCGCCACCTCCAGCGGCGACACGCCGAGCCCGCCGGCCGCGATGGCGACCGCCTCCACGATGCTGGAGCAGCGCGGCTCCAGGTAGGTGGCGACGAACCGTTCGAAGTGCGGCGACACCGCCCGCGAGTCGGCCGGGCGGCCGTTGCGGTACTTGCCGGTCAGCACGCCCCGGCCCAGCGGCGACCAGGGCAGCACGCCCAGCCCCATCCCGGCGCAGGCGGGCAGCACCTCCCGCTCCACGCCGCGCTCCAGCAGCGAGTACTCCACCTGCGCGGCGACCACCGGGGCGCGCCCCGGCCAGGCGGCCTGCCAGGCGGCGGCGCGGGCGGTCTGCCAGCCGGAGAAGTTCGACACGCCGACGTAGCGGGCCTTCCCGCTCGACACGGCATGGTCCAGGGCCGAGAGCGTCTCCTCCAGCGGCGTGTCCGGGTCGTACCCGTGCACCTGCCAGAGGTCGACGTGGTCGGTGCCGAGCCGGCGCAGCGAGGCGTCGAGCGTGCGCAGCAGGTGCCCGCGCGAGCCGTCCCGGCGGCGGCTGCCCGGCCGCAGCCCCGCCTTGGTGGCGATCAGCAGCTCGTCGCGGTCCACCAGGCTGCCCAGCAGCGAGCCGATCACCGATTCGGCGTCGCCGTCGGCGTACACGTCCGCGGTGTCCACGAGGTTGCCGCCCGCGTCGAGGAAACTCTTCAGCTGGGCGGCCGCGTCGTCGGCGTCGGTGTCGCGTCCCCAGGTCATGGTGCCGAGCGCGAGCCGCGATACCGCCAGCCCGCTTCGGCCGAGCGGTCGCTGTTGCATGCGTGAACCTTATTTCGAACCCGGCGTCACGGATATCCTCGCCGCAGTCAAGTTCCCGCGCGACATCAGACCGGTGTGACATGTTCGGGTGAGCCGGACGTCGAGGGCGCCACGCTCATTGCGTAACCTGATGCGACCTGTGGTGCGGATGGCGGGAGGATCAGTGCGACTCGGGCTCAACCTCGGATACCAAACGGCGTGGAGCACGCCGTTCGACCACCTGGCATTGGCCCAGGAGGCGGACCGGCTCGGCTACTCGGTCGTGTGGGCCGCGGAGGCGTACGGCTCGGACTCGCCGAGCATCCTGTCCTGGATCGCCGGACAGACGGAGCGGATCGACGTCGGGTCGGCGGTCATGCAGATCCCGGCCCGCTCGCCCGCCATGACCGCGATGACCGCGGCGACCATCGACACGATCTCCGGCGGCCGGTTCCGGCTCGGCCTGGGCGTGTCCGGCCCGCAGGTCTCGGAGGGCTGGCACGGCGTGCGGTTCGCCAAGCCGCTGGCCCGCACCCGGGAGTACGTGGACATCGTCAAGCTGGCGGTGGCCCGCAAGGAGGTCGCGTACGACGGCGAGCACTACACGCTGCCGCTGCCGGACGGCCCGGGCAAGGCGCTGCGGCTGGGCTTCCACCCGCCGCGCGAGCACATCCCGATCTACCTGGCCGCCGTCGGCCCGAAGAACCTGGAGCTGGCCGGCGAGATCGCCGACGGCTGGCTGGCCGTCTTCTACTCCCCGGAGTTCGCCGAGGAGCACCTCGCCTCGGTCCGGGCCGGCCGCGCCGCCGCCGGCAAGGAACTGGCCGGCTTCGACGTGGTGCCGTCCGTGCCGGTGGTGGTCGGCGACGACGTCGCCACCTGCGCCGAGCTGGTCCGCTGGTACGCCGCGCTGTACGTCGGCGGCATGGGCAGCCGCAAGCAGAACTTCTACAACCAGCTCGCCACCCGGATGGGCTACGGCGACGCGGCCCGCGAGGTCCAGGACCTCTACCTGGCCAAGCGGCAGCGCGACGCGGCCGCCGCCGTACCGATGGAGTTCATCGACCGCACCTCGCTGCTCGGCCCGAAGGAGCGCATCGCCGAGCGCATGCGGGAGTACGCCGCCGCGGGCGTGACCACGCTGTCGGTGTCGCTGTTCGTGGCCGACCGGGAGAGCGGGGTGCAGACCCTGCGGACCGTCGCCGAGGCGCTGGAGCTGTCCGGAGTCGGGGAGTGACCTGGATCGAGGCCATCGTCCTGGGCCTGGTCCAGGGGCTGACCGAGTTCCTTCCGGTGTCCTCGTCCGGGCACCTGCGGATCACCTCGGAGCTGTTCTTCGGCCGGGACGCGGGCGCGTCGTTCACCGCGGTGACCCAGCTCGGCACCGAGGCCGCCGTCCTGATCTACTTCGCCAAGGACATCTGGCGGATCGTCCGCACCTGGTGCCTGGGCCTGTTCGACCGCTCGGTGCGCTCCAGCCTCGACTACCGCATGGGCTGGTACGTCATCGTCGGCACCATCCCGATCGGCATCTTCGGACTGATCTTCAAGGACCAGATCCGCACCGCCGGCCGCAACCTCTGGCTGATCTCCTGCACGCTGATCATCGGCGCGTTACTGCTCGCCTTCGCCGAGTACTGGGGCCGGCAGACCCGTACGCTGGAGAACTTCCGGATGCGCGACGGCGTGGTGATGGGCTTCGCCCAGGCCGCGGCGCTCGTACCAGGCGTGTCCCGCTCCGGCGGCACGCTGACCGCGGGCCTGCTGCTCAACCTGACCCGGGAGACCGCGGCCCGCTACTCGTTCCTGCTGGCCATCCCGGCCGTGGTGATCTCCGGCGTGTTCAGCCTGCCGGACGTCTTCGAGCCGTCCGCGCCCGGCACCGCCGCGCCGAGCGTGGCGCAGATGGTGGTGGCGACGCTGATCGCGTTCGCCGTCGGGTACGCGGCCATCGCCTGGCTGCTGCGCTACGTCGCACACCACACGCTGTACGTCTTCGTGCTCTACCGGGTCGCGCTGGGCAGCCTGGTGATCTGCCTGCTGGCCACCGGCACGATCAGCGCCACCTGACGCTGTCATGCGAAAGGCCGGCACCCGATGTTCGGGGTGCCGGCCTTTCGCTTGTCTCAGCTGTTCCAGTGCTCGGCGACCAGGTCGGCGGCCTGCTGCTCCCACTGGGCGTAGTGGTCGGGGTACGCGCTGACCTGGACGGTCTGGGCGGCGACGGTCAGGGGCATGTCGCGCCAGCCGTCGACCTGCTTGAGGCCCTTCAGGAACGCGGTGGTGGAGTATTCGGGGTCGGTGATCTGCTCGACCGTGCCCCAACCGCTGGAGGGGCGCTGCTGGAACAGGCCCTGCGAGTCGTGGTCGTTGCGGTCACCGAGGTGGCCGAGGTTCTCCAGCTTCGACTCCTGCAGGGCGGTGGCGATCGACACGACCGCGGCACGCTCGTCCATGCCGGCCTTCTTCGTGGCGGCGATGATCGCCTTGACGTTGGCGGTCTGCTCGTCGTCGAGGTCGATGCGGGACTGGGTGCCCTGCACGCCGTGCGGGATCAGCGCGGCGCTGTCCAGCTTCGCGGCCTGGGTGGTGGTGACCGCGGCGGCGTCGCGGGTGGTGGGGGTGCTGGTGTCGTGGTTGAGGGGGCCGGCGGCGAGGCCACCGGCGACGGTCAGACCGGCGATACCGAGGATGCTCTTACGCAGGATCGTGTTCATGAGGGGGCTCCATTCGGGGGTCGACGCACCCGGGGGCCAGTGCGTGGGCACCGTCAGGCGCTCAAGAAGTCTTCGGGGGGATCCGGCTCGCTGCCCGTGGCTGCGGGGGCCGGAGACATGTCCAACGACCGCCGCCCCGGGATCATTCCCCGACGCTGCCGCCCGCCTTCTCGGGCTGCGGGGGCGCTGCTGCGGTCGTTCACCAGATATAACGCCCCCGCCCCGCAGGCGATTCCGCCGTGCGGGTGTCCCCGACCACCCCGAAATCAGACACCCGACGCAAACGGACACGCCCTCCCCGACACGCCCCGCTCTCTCGTTCCGACGCATCCGGCCCACTCCGCCGACCGCTCCACCTGCGCACGCCCATCTCCGCCCCGCTCACGTAGCGCCCGCTTACGTCGCGCCCACGTCGCGTCCGCCAACGCCCGGGCTTCCCCTGCCGCGTCGATCATGAAGTTGGCGGCACCTCGTGTCCGTTTTGTCGCCGTCAACCTCATGATCGTGTGGGAGGTCGGGTCGCCGACGGCAGATCGCAAGCGCATATCGCCGTCTCGAAAGGGCTGGCCGGAGATCTTGGTACGGAGCGGCCCCTACAAGGGCGGGAACGTACCAAGATCTCCGGCGTGCGCCGCTACCTCAGGAGATCTTGGAAGGAAATGGCTCTCATAGGGGCCCAAATCTTCCAAGATCTCCGGCGGAGTGCCGCGCGAGACGAACGAGCCGCGCAATGCGGCGGGCGATCACGATCGGCGGGGACGGGGTGTGAGGGCGGGAAAGGTCGGCGTCGTGGCGGGACGATCAACGTCGGGGCGTACCGCCTAGGGTGGTCTGCGTGGCGACCCTTCTGCTTCTGCGACACGGCCGGACCACCGCGAACGCCGACGGCGGCCTGGCCGGGCGGCAACCGGTCGAGCTGGACGACACCGGCCGGGCGCAGGCGACGGCGGTGGGCGCACGCCTCGCCGGGCTGCCGCTCGCGGCGGTGGTGACCAGCCCGCTGATCCGCTGCCGGCAGACCCTCGAACTGGCCCTGCCGGACGCCGAGCCCGTGGTGGACGACGGGCTGATCGAGTGCGGGTACGGCGACTGGGAGGGGCAGTCGCTGAAGAAGCTGGCGAAGGAGCCGCTCTGGCCGGTGGTGCAGCAGCACCCGAGCGCCGCCGCGTTCCCGCAGGGGGAGTCGATGGCGGCGATGTCCGCGCGCGCGGTGGCGGCGGTACGGGCGTGGGACGCGCGGGTCACCGCCGAGCACGGACCGGAGGCGGTCTGGCTCGCGTGCAGCCACGGTGATGTGATCAAGGCGATCGTGGCGGACGCGCTCGGCGTACACCTTGATCTTTTTCAGCGGATCGTGGCCGACCCGGCGTCGGTGACCGCGATCCGCTACACGCCGCTGCGGCCGTTCCTGGTCCGGCTCAACGACACCGGCGGCGACCTGTCGGCGCTGGTCCCGCCGCCGCGCAAGCGGCGCCGGCGCGCGGCGCGGCCGGCCGAGTCGGACGCGGCGGTCGGCGGGGGCGCGGGCGCGGCCGGATAGCCGGCCCGGCGCGGCGCGTTCGCTCTGGGCGGATTCGGCGTCGGTGGGCTGCGCGGCACTTCCACGCGCCGGATAGGGTCGTGGGTATGACGCACCAGGTGCACGCCTTCGAGCCGCCGGAGCGGTTCGTCGCCGGTACGGTCGGCCCGCCGGGGGAGCGCACGTTCTTCCTCCAGGCGCGCGGCGGCGGCCGGCTGGTCAGCGTGTCGCTGGAGAAGGTCCAGGTGTCGTTGCTCGCCGAGAAGCTCGAGGAGCTGCTCGCCGAGGCGCAGCGCCGCTTCGGCGTGCAGCTGCCGGAGGCCGCGCCGCCGACGGGCGGCGACAACGAGCCGCTCGACACCCCGGTGGACGAGGAGTTCCGCGTCGGCACGCTGGGCCTGGCCTTCGACGTGGACACCGCGACAGTGGTGATCGAGGCGATCGCCGTGGGCGAGGCGGAGGTCGAGGTCGAGCTGGGCGACGCGGACGACGACGCCGACGAGGAACCGGACGAGCCGGACGACGACCTCGACCGGCTCCGGGTCCGGCTGACCCCGGAGGCGACCCGCGAGTTCATCGAGCGGGCCAAGCGCGTCGTCAACGCCGGCCGTCCCCCCTGCCCGCTGTGCGGGCAGCCGCTGGACCCGGCCGGTCACCTCTGCCCCCGGAACAACGGCTATCACCGGTGACGTCGTCGGAACTGCAGCCCCGACAGGACGGCGCCGAGGCGCTGCGGCTGCTCGCCGACGGTGAGCTGACCCTGGAAGGGCGGCTTGTCGACGCCTCCAACGCCACGCTGCGCGCCGTCGTCGCGCTCGGCGACGTCACCGCCCACTGTGTCTACAAGCCGGTACGCGGTGAGCGCCCGCTGTGGGACTTCCCGGACGGCACGCTCGCCGGCCGCGAGGTGGCCGCCTACCTGGTGTCCCGGGCCACCGGCTGGGACCTGGTGCCCCCCACGGTGCTGCGGGACGGCCCGTTCGGCCCCGGCTCCTGCCAGCTCTGGATCGACGAGCCGGACGACGCCGAGCCGCTGGTCGGGTTCGTGCCGGCGGGGGAGATCCCGCCGCGCTGGTTCCCGGTGGCCGCGGCCCGCGACGACGACGGCGCCGCGTACGCGCTGGCGCACGCCGACGACCCCCGCCTGGCCCGGCTCGCCGTGCTCGACGCGGTGATCAACAACGCCGACCGCAAGGGCGGTCACGTGCTCGTCGGCCCGGACGACCGGATCTACGGCGTCGACCACGGCGTGAGCTTCCACGTCGAGGAGAAGCTGCGTACGGTGCTGTGGGGCTGGGCCGGCCGCGAGCTGCCGCCGGACGCGGTGGAGATGCTCGACGGCCTGGCCGGTCAGCTTCGCGGCCCGCTCGGTGAGGAACTCGCCGAGCACCTGACGATCGGCGAGACGGCGGCGCTGGCGGCCCGCGTCGAGCGGCTGCGCGACACCGGCCGGTTCCCGCTGCCCCCCGAGGAGTGGCCGGCGATGCCCTGGCCGCCGATGTGAGCCGCTGTCGCGTTGATCACCCGTAGGGCGGCACCCGAGCGTCTGACGGATCGTTAGGCTGGCGGTCATGGAGTCTTGGGCGGGACACGAGGTGCCGCGGCTGCCCGGCGAGGGCGTGCCGCTGCGGTTGTACGACTCGGCGCGGCAGGGCGCCCATCCCAGCCGGCCCGAGGGCGCGGCCTCGATGTACGTCTGCGGCATCACCCCGTACGACGCCACGCACCTGGGGCACGCCGCCACCATGATCGCGTTCGATCTGGTGCAGCGGATGTGGCGCGACGCCGGCCTCGACGTGCGGTACGTGCAGAACGTCACCGACATCGACGACCCGCTGCTGGAACGCGCCGAGCGCGACGGCGAGGACTGGAAGGTCCTGGCCATGCGGGAGACCGCGCTGTTCCGCGAGGACATGGAGGCGCTGCGGATGATCCCGCCGGCGCACTACGTCGGCGCCGTCGAGTCGATCCCGGAGATTGCCGAGAAGGTGCTGGTGCTGCTCAAGGACGGCGCGGCGTACCGGCTCGACGACGGCACCGGCGACGTCTACTTCGACATCTCGGCCGCCCCGCGCTTCGGCTACGAGTCGAACCTGTCCCGCGAGGAGATGCTCGAACTGTTCGCCGAGCGCGGCGGCGACCCGGAGCGCGCCGGCAAGCGCGACCCGCTCGACCCGCTGCTGTGGCGCGGCGCCCGCGAGGGCGAGCCGTCCTGGCCCGGCGGCGAACTGGGCGCGGGCCGCCCCGGCTGGCACATCGAGTGCACGGTCATCGCGTTGAACCTGCTCGGCGACCGGATCGACGTGCAGGGCGGCGGCAACGACCTGATCTTCCCGCACCACGAGTGCTCCGCCGCGCACGCCGAGCGGCTCACCGGCGAGGCGCCGTTCGCCGACCACTACGTACACGCCGGCATGATCGGCCTGGACGGCGAGAAGATGTCGAAGTCCCAGGGCAACCTGGTCTTCGTGTCCCGGCTGCGGGCCGACAAGGTCGACCCGATGGCGGTGCGGCTGGCGCTGATGAGCGGCCACTACCGCACCGACCGCTCCTGGACCGAGGATCTGCTCACCGAGGCGCGGGAGCGGCTGGGCCGCTGGCGGCGGGCCGCCGCCGCGCCGGCCGGGCCGTCGGGGGCGGCGTTGCTGGCCGAGGTACGCGAGCGCCTGGCCGACGATCTGGACACGCCGGGCGCTCTGGCGGCGGCTGACCGTTGGGCCGACGGAGCGTTGAACGGCGTCACGGACGACCCGGAAGCCCCGGCGCTGTTCACCGACACGGTCGACGCGCTCCTGGGCATCGCCCTGTAGCCGTTCCACCCGGCCGCCCGCGCACCCGTCCCTCGCTCACCCGTCCCCGCCCCCGCGCCGCGCCTCGTCCTCGCGCCGCTCCCGCCTCGCCTCGCTCCCGCCTCGCCTCGCCTCGCCGATCTTGCACTTGCGGCCGGCCTTCTCGCCGTTTCGCCCCAGTTTGCGGGGTCCGAAACCGCAAGATCGCGTCGCTCGGCGGGCGGGTGGAACGTGACGGGTGTCTCGAGGGCGGTTTGACACCCACGGTGTTCCACCCGGCACGACCCGACCCGGGGGGCTCCGCCCGGGCGTGGCCGTTCCGGGAGCATGTGTGCGCCGGCCCCGCCGGCACGCCTCGGCGATCTTGCACTCGCGGCCCCTGGAGCGTCGGAAATGCGCCGTCTGCCGGGGCGGAAAGTGCAAGATCGCCGGGGCGGGGGCAAAGCGGTCAGCCCAGGACCAGGCCGGGGTCGGGGTCGGGGTCCTGGTCGGGAGCCGGGGCGGGGATCCTGTACTCCTCGGTGAGCGTGGTCATCGGGCCGGGCCAGGTCGCCTGCGCGACCTCGATCGGCTTGCGTCGCTCGTCGTACGCCACGTGCAGCAGGTGCAGCACCGGCGTGTCCGGGCGGATCTGGAGGATCTCCGCCTCCTCCCGGCTGGGCTGGCGTGCGCTGATCGTGTCGGTGGCGGTGAGGTACCGCCGGCCGGTGACCTCCTCGACCTCCTGGTAGAGCGGCCGGCCGAACGCCTCGGCCCGCTCCAGTGACGTGCCGGCGGTGTCGGCGGGCAGGAACCAGGACGCGCCGACCTCGACCGGGGAGTCGTCGGTGCGTACCAGGTGCCGGCGGCAGAGCAGTTCGGTGCCGTCGGCGACGCCGAACGCGTCGGCCACCTCGGCCGGGGCGGGGGAGCGGCCGACCGAGACGAGTTGCTGGCGGTACCGGGCGGCGAGGTCGGTGTGGTAGCCGCGGAAGCCGCCGTACCGGCCCCGGGACAGGCGGTTGAGGCGGCGCCGGGTGCCCCGGACGTACGTACCGGAGCCGGGTTTGGTGATCAGGATGCCCTCGACCCGCAGCTGGTCGACGGCGCGTTGCACGGTCTGCTTCGCCACGCCGAACATCTCGGCGATGGCCGGGATGGACGGCAGCCGCTCGCCGGGACCCCAGTCGCCGCGGCGCACCTGGGCCTTGAGCTGCGCGGCGATCTGCCGGTGCGGGAACTCGGCCGCGCCGGGGTTGATCTGCATCCGGGCCTCCTCAGAACAGCTAGGTTCCTAGGATGCCCTAGAGGGTGTGACCGCGCCACCCCGGACACGCAGAAGCCGGGCCCCGGCAAGGGGACCCGGCTTCGACGGAAAACGGCTACCAGGAACCCGCTGTCGGCCCAGCGGAACCGCCGCGGCGACGCAGGTACTTCTCGAACTCCTGGGCGATCTCGTCCCCGGTCAACGGGGTGATGCCGGCGTCGCCGACCCGTTCCTCCAGCTCACGCACGTACTCGCCGAGTTCCGCGTCCTGCTCGGCGGCGCTGCGCACCCGCTGCTCCCACTCGGCGGCCTCCTCGGCCAGGTCGGCCATCGGCACCGGCAGGTCGAGCACCTCCTCGACCCGGTGCAGCAGCGCCAGCGTGGCCTTCGGGCAGGGCGGGTTGTTGGCGTAGTGCGGCACGTGCACCCAGAACGACACCGCGTCGACCTCGGCGCGGGTGCAGGCGTCGTGCAGCACGCCGACGATGCCGGTCGGCCCGTCGTACCGGGTGGGGGTGAGCTGGTAGCGCTTGGCGGCGTCGGCGTCCGACGCGCTGCCGCTGATCGGCAGCGGCCGGGTGTACGGCACGTCGGCCAGCAGCGCGCCGAGCAGCACCACCCGCTCGACCTCCAGGCTGTGGCAGATCTCCAGCACCTGCTCGCAGAACGTCCGCCAGCGCATGCTCGGCTCGATGCCCCGGATCAGCACCACGTCCCGCTCGGTGCCCTCCGGGCTGGCCACCATGAACCGCGTGGTGGGCCACTCGACGCGCCGGGTCTCCCCGTCGGCCATGGTGATCGTCGGACGGCTGACCTGGAAGTCGTAGAAGTCCTCCGGGTCCAGCTCGGTCACCTGCCGGGCCTGCCAGACCTGCTCCAGGTGTTCCACGGCGGCGGTGGAGGCGTCGGCGGCGTCGTTCCAGCCCTCGAAGGCCGCGATGGCGACCGGCGAGCGCAGTACCGGCAGCCCGTCGAACTCGGTCACGCCGTCACCTCACCCTGCTCGTCGGGCGCGGCGTCGCTCCGTCGCACTGTCGCACCCCTGTTGTCCTTCACGTCCGCCAGCCTACGTGCCGCCGACGGGGCCGGCCCGTCGGCCGCGCCGGTCGCCGAGGGTGACCACCCGGGCGAACCGGCGCAAAGGCGTACGCCGGTCGGCCGGGCAGTATGTGGGAAGGCCCGGTTCGGGTGAGTCTGGCGTACTCGGGCGCACTAACCTGGGCCATGTGCCTATTTCGTTGCGTGACCTGCTGGCCGATCGGATCCTGATCGCGGACGGCGCGATGGGGACGATGCTCCAGGCCGCCGATCTCACCCTTGACGACTTCGACGGCCTCGAAGGCTGCAACGAGATCCTCAACGTGACCCGGCCGGACGTGGTCCGAGGCGTGCACGACGCCTATCTGGCCGCCGGCGCGGACTGCGTGGAGACCAACACGTTCGGCGCGAACCTGCCCAACCTCGCCGAGTACGGCATCCCCGGCCGCATCCGGGAGCTGTCCGAGGCGGGCGCGCGGATCGCGCGGGAGGCCGCCGACGAGTACGCGACGCCGGAGCACCCCCGGTTCGTGCTCGGCTCGATGGGCCCGGGCACCAAGCTGCCCACGCTCGGGCACGCGACCTACGCCTCGCTGCGCGACGCGTACCAGGAGAACGCCGCCGGCCTGATCGCCGGCGGGGCGGACGCGCTGATCATCGAGACCTGCCAGGACCTGCTCCAGGTCAAGGCGGCGGTGGTCGGGTCGAAGCGGGCCCGCGCCGACGCGGGCCGGGACGTGCCGATCATCTGTCAGGTGGCGGTGGAGACCACCGGCACGATGCTGCTGGGCAGCGAGATCGGCGCGGCGCTGACCGCGATCGAGCCGCTCGGCGTCGACCTGATCGGGCTCAACTGCTCGACCGGCCCGGCGGAGATGGGCGAGCACCTGCGCTACCTGGCGCAGCACTCGCGTATCCCGATCTCGGTGATGCCGAACGCGGGCCTGCCGGTGCTCACCGCCGACGGGGCGTACTTCCCGCTCAGCCCGGACGAGCTGGCCGACGCCCTGGAGCAGTTCGTCACCGACTACGGCGTGGGCCTGATCGGCGGCTGCTGCGGCACCACCCCGGAGCACATCCGGGTGCTGGTGGAGCGCCTCGGCGGGCGGGCGCCGGTGGCGCGGGAGCCGAAGCCGGAGGCCGGGGTCTCCTCGATCTACCACCACGTGCCGTTCGCCCAGGACGCCAGCATCCTGATGGTGGGGGAGCGGACCAACGCCAACGGCTCGAAGGCGTTCCGCGAGTCCATGCTCGCCGGGGACTGGCAGGCCTGCGTGGAGGTCGCCCGCAGCCAGGCCCGGGACGGCTCGCACCTGCTCGACCTCTGCGTCGACTACGTGGGCCGCGACGGCACGCAGGACATGCGGGAGCTGGCCGGCCGGTTCGCCACCGCGTCGACGCTGCCGATCGTGCTGGACTCCACCGAACCGGCGGTGATCGAGGCCGGCCTGGAGATGCTCGGCGGCCGGTGCGTGGTCAACTCGGTCAACTTCGAGGACGGCGACGGCCCCGACTCCCGCTACGCGCGGGTCATGCCGGTGGTCAAGGAGCACGGCGCCGCCGTCGTGGCGCTGCTCATCGACGAGGAGGGCCAGGCCCGCACCCGCGAATGGAAGGTACGGGTGGCCTCCCGGCTGATCGACGACCTGACCGGCCGGTGGGGGATGCGCCGGGAGGACATCCTCATCGACGCGCTGACGTTCCCGATCGCCACCGGGCAGGAGGAGACCCGCCGCGACGGCATCGAGACGATCGAGGCGATCCGGGAGATCGCGGCCCGCTACCCGGGCGTCAACTTCACCGCCGGCATCTCCAACGTGTCGTTCGGCCTCAACCCGGCGGCCCGGCAGGTGCTCAACTCGGTGTTCCTGCACGAGTGCGCGCAGGCCGGGCTGACCTCGGCGATCGTGCACGCCAGCAAGATCCTGCCGATGTCGCGGATCCCGGACGAGCAGCGCGAGGTGGCGCTCGACCTGGTGTACGACCGGCGCCGCGAGGGCTACGACCCGGTGCAGCGGTTCATCGAGGCGTTCGAGGGCGTGGACGCGGCGTCGGCGCGCGCCACCCGGGCCGAGGAACTGGCCGCGCTGCCGCTGGACGAGCGGCTCAAGCGGCGGATCATCGACGGTGAGCGCAACGGCCTGGAGGCCGACCTGGACACGGCGATGGCGCAGGGGCGTACGCCGCTGTCCATCATCAACGACCTGCTGCTGGACGGCATGAAGGTGGTCGGCGAGCTGTTCGGCTCCGGCCAGATGCAGTTGCCGTTCGTGCTCCAGTCCGCCGAGGTGATGAAGACCGCGGTGGCGTACCTGGAGCCGCACATGGAGAAGACCGATGACGACGGCAAGGGCCGGATCGTGCTCGCCACGGTGAAGGGCGACGTGCACGACATCGGCAAGAACCTGGTCGACATCATCCTGTCCAACAACGGCTACGACGTGGTCAACATCGGCATCAAGCAGCCGATCAACGCGATCCTCGACGCGGCCGAGGAACACCGCGCCGACGCGATCGGCATGTCCGGCCTGCTGGTCAAGAGCACAGTCATCATGAAGGAGAACCTGGCCGAGATGGCCTCCCGCGGCGTGGCCGAGCGCTGGCCGGTGCTGCTCGGCGGTGCGGCGCTGACCCGCGCGTACGTGGAGGACGACCTGCGGTCGATCTACCCGGGTCAGGTGCACTACGCCCGCGACGCGTTCGAAGGGCTGTCCCTGATGGACCGCGTGATGGCGGCCAAGCGCGGCGGCGCGCCGGTGATCGACCCGGAGCGCGAGGCGGCGCTGGCGGCCCGCCGGGAGCGCCGCGAGCGGCAGCGCGCGCAGGTGCGCGAGGCCCTGCCCGAACTGGACGACGCCTCGGTCCGCTCCGACGTGGCGGTGGACGTTGCGGTGCCGAAGCCGCCGTTCTTCGGCACCCGCGTCGTCAAGGGCGTGCCGCTGGCCGACTACGCGGCGCTGCTGGACGAGCGGGCCACGTTCCTGGGCCAGTGGGGCCTGCGCGGCGCCCGTGGCGGGAAGGGACCGTCGTACGAGGAACTGGTCGAGACCGAGGGCCGGCCCCGGCTGCGGTACTGGCTGGACCGCCTGATCTCCGACCAGGTGCTGGAGGCGGCCGTGGTGTACGGCTACTTCCCGGCGTACTCCGAGGGCAACGACCTGGTGGTGTTGGACGAGAACGGGCACAGCGAGCGGGCCCGGTTCTCCTTCCCCCGGCAGCGGCAGGAGCGGCGGCTGTGCCTGGCCGACTTCTTCCGGCCCAAGGGCGACCAGCTCGACGTGGTGGCGTTGCAGCTGGTCACCGTCGGGCAGCCGATCAGCGAGTACACGGCGAAGATGTTCGCCGGCAACGAGTACCGCGACTACCTGGAGGTGCACGGCCTGTCGGTGCAGCTCACCGAGGCACTGGCCGAGTACTGGCACCGGCGGATCCGCGCCGAGCTGGTGCTGCCCGGCGGCGGCACAGTCGCCGACGAGGATCCGGCCGACCTGGCGGGTCTGCTGCGCACCGACTACCGGGGCTGCCGGTACGCGTTCGGCTACCCGGCCTGCCCGGACCTGGAGGACCGGGCGAAGATCGTGGAGCTGCTGGGGGCGGAGCGGATCGGGGTGCAGTTGTCGGAGGAGTTCCAGTTGGTGCCGGAGCAGGCCACCGACGCGATCGTGGTGCACCACCCGGAGGCGAACTACTTCAACGCCAAGTGACGCCGTCACCCTTCCTGAGCTGCGCAAACACTCTTTCGGCACCCGGCTAGGCCGTCGCCAGGCCGTCGGGGTCGGTTGGGCCGTACCCGAAGGCGGCGTCGATCGCTCGGCGGGTACGGTCCTCGCTGGTCGGCAGCAGGTGGGTGTAGACCCGCAGCGTGAAGCCCGGGTCGGCGTGGCCGAGGTACAGGGACAGGGCCTTGATGTTCTCGCCCGCGTCCAGCAGGACCGAGGCGTACGTGTGGCGCAGGACGTGCATGCCGTTCTGCCGGGTGTCCTCGATGCCGGCTGCCCGGATAGCCGGCTTCCACACGTTGGCGTTGAAGGATGGCCGGCTGATCGGGTCGCCGTTGGCTGTGCTCAGGTAGACCGTGACGGTCCGGAGTTCGCCGTCAGGGGTGCCCCACGGCAGGGTCACCGGCACGGGGTCGACCTGCTCGGCGTGCTCACGAAGGCGTGTCGCGACGGCGTCGGGTAGCGGGACCTCGCGCAGTTTGCCGCCCTTGGGCGGGGCGAACACCAGCGTTCCGCGCACGATCTTGATCTGGCGGACGACGTGGAGCAGCCGGCGGGAGGTGTCGACGTCGTCCGGGCTGACGGCGAAGATCTCGCCCTGCCGGAGTCCGCAACCGGCACCCAGGTCGACGGCTACCCGATAGCGCTCCCGCATCACCGAACGGAACGAGGCGAGGCGTTCCGTCGACCAGGGGACGACCTTGGCCGGGACGTACCGGGGAGCACGGACGGTCTTGAGCGCGCAGGGGTTGCTGATGACCTTTCGGTCGTCAACGGCCGCGTTCAGGATCATCGACACATCGTTGAAGAGGTTGCGGCGGTAGCTGGCCGCCATGCCCGAGTCTTGGAGCTGCTTGGCCCAGGCCCTGATCGTGTTCGGTTGGACGGCCGAGAGGGGCCGGTCGCCGAAGACCGGGTAGACGTGCAGGCGGAACTGTCGCTCCAGCCGTTCACGAGTCGACTCGTCGCAGGAGGCGGCGCTCAGCCACTCGTCGGCGTACTTGCGGAACGTCACCCGACCGGCGTCCGGGTCGACATAAGTGCCCTTGAGGATGTCGGCCTGGACCTGGGCCAGGAACGCTGAGGCATCCCGCTTACGCTTGTCCGGGAAGGACTCCGAACGCTCCCGACCGTCCGGGCCGATGTAGCGCACCCGGTACCGCATTCCCTTACCGTGGGTCGCCTTCGGCGTCTGCACCTGCCGCCCGTCAACGATGACGGTCTTGTACCAACGATCCTCGATGTGAGCCATGGTCGGTTCCTCCGGTCAGGCAGCGGTCTGCTGGACGAACCAGGCCCGGACGGCGTCCGGGTCGTAGCGGAGGTGTCGGCCGACGCGGGCGGCCGGTGGTCCGGTGCGGCGCTTGCGCCAGGTGTAGAGGGTCTGGACGGGAACGCCGAGATACGCAGAGACGTCGTCGACGGTCCAGAGCTTCGGCGGGCGGGCGGTGGTCATGTCGTCTCCTACAGTCGAGGGGTCAGGCGGCAGCCGGCGCAGCGTCGGCCGGGGTGATGGCGCTGAGTTCGTGGGCGAGTTCTTCGCGGCCGGTGGTTCGTCGCTCGCGAGCCATGGCGGCGGCGGTGTTGGCGAGCAGCGCGTCACCCGAGGTGTGCCAGCCGACTCCGGCGAAGGTGAGAGTGCCGACGATGAGCGGGGTGTCCTCGTCGACCTGGTCGACGGGTGGGCCGCTGGCGGCGGGGTGTTCGTGGTCCTGGTGCTCGTGGCGCCGGAACTGCGCGCGGGTGTCGCGCAGGAGCCGGAAGGTGACGGAGTAGCGGCGGGCTTTGGTGAGGAAGTGGCCGCCGTAGCCGAGCATGTGCGCCCACCGCCGCAGCCGGCTGTACGGGTTGCCGCTGGGCAGTTTCGACGGTTCGGCGTCAAGGGCTCCTTGACGATCAGCAACGCAGACGGGGCAGGCGGCGTATCGAGTGTGGGTGCCGCAGTCGGGGCACTCCCAACGCGGGACGAAGCCGGTGCGTGGACGGGGGTCCCGGGGCCGCTCAGACAGCGGGACGGGGGTGCCGGTGGGTCGCCCGATACGCCAGCAGGCGTCGATGAGGCGGGCGGTGTGGTCGCCGTCGGGGTCGGCGTAGTCGCCGATCGAATCAGCGGTCAGGCGGGTGGAGGTGTGCCCGGTGGCCTCGGTGCTCTTGGTGGCGTACTTGGCAAGGTATCCGGCGACGAGGCTGTCCGTGAGCTCCCCGGTTCCGTCGGTGGCGATGGGTTCCAAGTCGAGCTGCTCGCCCCAGGCAATCCGCCAGCCCTCGGGCCGGTCCGGGTGGGCCGGGGTGTTGAAGGTGACCTGCCGGGCGGCGTGCTGGAGCGCGTCGACGAGGTCGCCGACGGTGAACCCGGCCGGCGGCGGGACGATGGCGTCGGGGTCCTGGCCGTCCACGCCGTCGAGGCGGGCGATGGCGTGGAAGTGCACTGCTCCGCGTGCTTGAAGTTCGGCGACCTTGCCGGGCGAGAGCCGGATCGGGGCGACCGTGCGGGTGTTGCCGGAGGCGGTGCGGATCTCGACGCGGGGGATGCCGCGGCGGTGAGCGAGTTGCGCGAGGTGGCGTTCCGCGGCTTGTTTGGTGCGGTGCCACAGTTTGCCGGAGAAGATGTTCCAGACGACCTGGTGGCCGTGGTCGTAGCAGTCCAGGCACAGCGGCCGGCCGATGACGGTGTCGCCCTGCTCGTGGCGGGCCCAGCAGACCGCCGGGCGGCCGTGGACGCAGAGGCCAGTGTCGCGGCGGGCGTGGCAGGGCTCGGCACGGCAGTCGCAGCGGCGGCGGTTGCCGCAGGTGTGCCGCTTGACCACCCGAGCGTGGACCGTGCCGAACGACGGCGCGGTGAAGGTCGCGAACACCGCCGGATGCCCAGCGACGCTGTCGGGGACGCCTTTGCCGCCGATGAGCCCAGCGCGCAGGAGTTGGAAGGCGTCGCGCTGGTAGGTCTGTGCGCAGGCGGGGCAGACTCTGGACCGGCGGTTGCCGCACGCCTTGTAGATGGCGGCGTCGGGCATGGCGTCGGTGTGCCGGGAGTCGAGGATTCGGCCGGTGGCGGGTTCGACGGTGTAGAGGCTGCCGGCGAGCCGGATGGGGCGGGTGCAGCCGGCGGCGGCGCGGACGTGTTCGATCCAGCCGAAGTAGTCGGGCTGCTGCGCGCGTTGGAAGGCGGAGCCGGCGGCGGTGTAGCCGTAGACGGTGGCGGTGGTGTCGGCGTTCGAGCCCACCCCCCGGGCCGAAGCACGGGGGGTGAGGTCCAGCGTCGAGGCCATCAGGCGGACACCTCGTCGAGGTGCCGAGTGGTGATGGTGTGTTGAGTGACGATGATCCGGCAGGCTCCGCACTGGCGGTCGGCCGGTTCGTGCCGGTAGCAGGGGATGACGGCGGTGGTGTCGCCGCAGCGGATGGTGATCGGGTTGCGGCAGGGTCCGCCGGGGATGACGTCGACGATGGTGCGTCGGGTGTCGTAGATGTGCGGCACGGTGTAGGCCGGGCAGGTGTGGGTGACGTACTCGATGTCGACGACGTAGATGGTCATCGGGCACCACCGGCTACGGGGGTGCCGTTCACGGCCGTGCTGTGGCCGTTGATCGAGTGCAGCAGTTCCCGGGCAATCGCCGGGGTGACGGTGAGCAGGGCGGCGAGTTCGTCGGCGGTGATGGGTCGGCCGTTGGTCTGCTCGTGCTGGCGGATGGCGAAGCGGGCGGTGGGCACCAGGTGCGCGGGGACCTCCGGCCGGGCGGCCGGGATCGGGGTGAGCGCGGGTGCCTCGATGGAAGCCGGCGCGGCGGCCGGCGGGGTGTCGACGACGGCGGTGGCGTCGGCGGCCGGCGCGGTGGTGTCCGGCGTGACAGCCGGCCGTTCGGTGATGTCCTTGTTGGTGGTCGCCAGGTTGCGGGCGGCGGTGAGCAGGGCGGCGGCTTCGGCTTCGATGGCGGCGAAGTCGGGTCGGATGCGTCCGGCGACGAGTTCGACGCCGATGACGAGGACGACGACCAGGGCGAAGACCAGGCGCAGGCCGAGGCTGCCGGGGGAGGCGAAGTTGATGGTTGCCGACAGCAGCGCGGCGCAGGCGAACACGACGAGTGCGCCGCGTTTGGCGTCTTTGGCGATGCCGGAGGTGCGGACGACGGTCAGCATCGACACCATCGCGGCGTCGAAGATGAGGGGGACGAGGTAGGCGAAGTAGCCGGCGTTCTGGGTCCACAGGTAGTGGGCTTGGTGGAGGTAGCTGGTCAGCAGCGCACCGAGCAGAACGAAGCGGTTGTACCTCTTGATGGAGCCGATCGCCTTGAGCATGGCGGGTACGGCGTTGCGGGCGTACTCGGCGGCAAATTCCTGGGTGAAGGTGCTCGGGTCAGTGCTCGACATGGGGAGTCACCTCCGGTGCCGGGATGCTGTCGAGGGGGATGAGGTCGACCACGCCGGAGCAGTGGGCGCACATGATCGGGGCCAGGCCCTGGGCGGCGAGCTGCTGCCGGAAGCAGGGCAGGCAGGTGAAGTCGGCGGGGAACAGTCCGTCGCCTTCGCAGAGGACGCAGGTCCCGAGGCAGACGGGGCAGGGCTTGTAGACCGGGCCGAGGATGTCGTGGATGCCGGCAGGGCTGCTGCCCTCGATGCACCACAGGCACGGGTCGGAAAGGTGAAAGGTCACGACGGGTTCCCTTCGTGGCAGGTGAGGCAGCAGCCGTAGCGGCGGGGGATGTAGTAGGGCTGCACGACGCCGCAGTGGCGGCAGGTGCGACGGGCACGAAGCGCCTTGGCGATGGCCTCGCGCTGGGCCGGGGTAGCGGTGCGCTTGGGCGCGGCCAGGTCCAGGCGGTAGAGGTAGGCGACCCGACGCTGTTTGCGGTGCCGCCAGTAGATCTGCGCGATCGGGTCCTGCCCGTTGGGGCGAAGGCCGGCGGCGCGGAGCTGCCGCACGGTGGCCAGCCCGTCCGGGGCGGCGTGGTAGGGGAAGGTGGGGAACCCGTAGCGGGTGCCGTCCGGGTCGTAGAACTCGACCCGGATGCCGGTGCGCTCGGTGAGCGTGTCCAGCTCAGGAGAGCGGAGGTCGGTCACTGCTTCTCACCGCCCCATCGCTGTTGGGCGGCTTGCTTGGAGATGCCGAGCCGGGTTCCGATCTCGGACCAGGAGTAGCCGAACGCGCGAAGGCCGACGACGGCCTCCCCGATGGCCTCGTCGATGTTGGTCGACAAGGCGACCAGGTCGCGGAGCGCTTCGACGTCGCCAGCGGCGACGCGGCGACCGTGAGCGCGGATGATGCGCCGGGCGAACGCGGCGAAGGCGTCGTTCTCGACGACCTCGCGGCGCTTCTGACGGGGGATGCGCGTCAAGGACGCCTTGACGGTGAACATCAGCGCTCGCCTCCCTGGTTGTAGAGGCGGTCCCAGCGGTCGGCGGCGGCGTTGAGGGCGTTGATGACGTCGGCGGCCGTGCGGCTGGGACGGTCGTTCCAGCCGAACAGATCAGTGGATGAGTCCAGGAACAGGAAGTCGACGAGCGTCCACACGGCGGCGCGGTAGTCGCCGCGTTCCGGGAGGTCTGCGAGGAACGGCAGGTCGATGGCCTTGCCGTAGGCGGCCATGCCGATAGCGCCGGAGACGCAAGCGCGGGGGGTGAGGGCGTCGAAGACGACGGTGTAATAGTCGCCCTGGGTCCAGCCGTGCCGGCGCAGGTAGAGGGCAGCCATCCGCAGCAGGTCGGCCGGGGTGACCTCAACGTCGGTGGGTGGTTTTTGGGTAGCCTTCATGGCAGCCACGTCCTTTCGGGGCTGTTGGTGGAGGTCGGCAGGACCAGCTCTGCTGCCAGGCGAAGTCCTGGTCCTGTCGGCCGTTTCAGGTGGTGCGCAGCCGCAGGTAGCGGCGGTGCCGGGTGTCGTCGCCGCCCATGCGGGTCGGCGCGGAGGCGTAGACGAGTCGGCCGCTGGCCGAGGCGACGCGGAGCATCGCGGCGATGTCCTCAGGACTGCCGACGATCCACAGTTCGGTGTACTGCGCGGCGCGCTGGTTGTTGGCACGCGCGTAGGTGCGCTCGCGGGTGGTCATGCCGCCATCTCCCATCCGGTCGGGTTGACCGCCGGGACGGACTTGCCGGCGGGGCGGCGGGTCCAGGCGGCGTAGTCGGCGATGTTGTAGATGTCGGTGTCGGTGAGGTAGGCGGCCTTGATGCGGCGGGGTACGCCGCCTTCGGCCAGGAGGTAGGCCGCGCCCTGGTTGGTGGGGGCGATGTCGGAGGCGGTGTAGCCCTGCTCGGCCCAGCCCTGGCCGAGGATGATGTTGGAGCTGTTCAGCGAGGTGCACCGGAACGCGGCCCGGTAGCCGAACAGGTCCCGCAGGCTGGCGGGGATGATGTCCCACGACGGTCGCTGGGTCGCGGCGACCACGGGCATGCCGCAGGCGCGGCCGAGGGAGACGAGGCCCCGCAGGAGGGTGGAGAACTCTTCCTGCTGGGCTTTGGTGCCCAGGACGGTGGAGAACATGGCGAGTTCGTCGATGACGGTGAGGATGACCGACATGCCGTCGCCGGGGGCGAGTTTGCGGCGCCGGTTGGCGAGCAGCCAGGTGTAGCGGTTGGTGGCCACGACCAGGAGGCGGCGCAGCACGTCGATGCCCTGGTCGATGTCGGGGCCGATGAACGCGTCGGCCAGGTCGCGCCAGGGGCCGAGTTCGACAAGTTTGGCGTCGAAGAGCACCAGGCGGGTGTTGTCGCACAGGACGCCGTGGCCGCAGATGTTGTTGACCAGGCCGGACTTGCCGCCTCCGGGCTCACCGGCGGCGAGCAGGTTGTGGTAGACGACGTCGAGGTAGACGGGCTGGCCGAACTCGTCGATCCCGATGAACACCGGGTCGAACATCGACAGGCCAGCACCCACCGGCACCGCAGCAGCGGGAGCGGGGGTCGTGGTGGTCATGAGATTGCCCTCCCGGGGCGTTGTGGACGCGGGAAGCCACACGAGCGAGCCGGTGAGGCTCCCCGCGTCGAGGTGGGTTGGGTGTCAGATCCAGTCGGAGGTGTCGTCGTCCGGCAGGGACGACGCGGAGGAAGCCGCGGGCTTGCTGCCGTTGGCGGTCGTGGCCGGCGGCTTCTTGCCGGCGGCCTTGCCCTGGGTCGGAAGGGTGATCGTCGGGGCGTCGACGTCCGGCAGGTCCAGGGCGGTGGGCACCGTCAGCGGCGACGCCGACACGGGCGCGTTGCGGTCGATGGCGTCGACCAGCGGGGAGCCCACTCGGGCGTTGAGCACCTCACGGCGCTTGATGTCGAACCGCAGGTACGCGGCGTTGCTCTCCCCGGCCCGCTCGATGAGCACGGTGGAGGCGTGGCAGGTCACGGCGATCTTGTCGAGCCGCGATTCCAGGTCCTTGGCCGACAGGCCCGGGCGCAGGTACACCCAGACCCGCTCACCGACCGGCGTGGGACGAGCCCACAGGATCAGCGGCAGCGAGCCGGACTGGTTGGCGATGATGAACTGCGCGAAGCACACACGAAGCCGGTGGCGCACCACGAGGCACCATCCCCACGCCTTGACCTGACGGCGGACCGGGCCGATGGCGGACGGAACGCCGACGACCAGGGCGACCACGATCAGGGTCACCACGGTCGGGGTGTGGTTGGCCAACTGCACCCAACCGGTCAGCAGCAGACCGGCGAGCAGGGTTTCCGGGGTCCACCACCACAGCAGCCGGATCACCGGCCAGATCCGCACGAGCAGCCACACGAGGCCGCCGGTCGGAACGCCGATCAGGGCACCGACGAACAGGGCCACGATCGGGTGCCAGTAGGCGGCGGCCACCACGGCCGACAGGACGCCGACGATGACGGCGGTGAGGATGAACGCCATGCGGGCGTTACGCGCGGAGGAACGGTGAACCTTGGCCTCGATGACCGTCACCGTTCCGGTTGACTTGCCGCCGAAGCGGCGGGGGCTAGACTTGGACACGACGAGTCCTCCCAATGCCAGTTGGGTCGGATGAGTGGCGGCACCGGGGTCGGCAGACGTAGGAGTCAGTACCGACCCCGGGCCATTTCCTTGGGGTTGTCACCACTGCCAGGTGGCGACCGGACCGGGAATGTAGGAGTCAGGAACACTCCCGGAACCGTCTTCGAGATGAGTTCAGCGGACCATCAGGCCGCTTGCGCGGTGGCCACGGACACCAGTGGCACACACAGCACGACGTGCGAAGTGACCTACTTGGCCGCAGAACCGTTCTTCGGCTTCAGGGACACCGCCCGGAACGCGACGCCGTTACGCCCGTTGGTCGCCCACGGAATGGCCTCCAACTGCTCGACCGCCAGGAAGTCGCCCACCTTCACGTTCGGCTTCTCACCCGCCGTGGTGATGGTGATGACCTCCCCGCCCGTCTCGTCGAGCACAAAGACCTGGGTGGACCACATCAGCCGGCCCGTGTTCTTCTCGGACTTCTGGTTGCCGTTCTGGTCGTTCTTCGGCTCCGGGTCCTTCGACGCCGTCACCTGCTTGCTCGTGGTGTCCACGTACAGCTTCACAACAGACCTCCTGTGTCTTCGGGCCAGAGAATGAGCGCGTCCCCGGTGGACATTTGCTCTTGGCCTCTGCCGACAACACTCGCGGAAAAGCCCGGACAGGCCACCCGACGACGTGGACGACTAGGGACGTCTTTGCTACCTTGAATGCGTCCTATCCGTCCCGCTTGGAGGGTCAGATGTCAAACAACCGTCTGCGTGACGCCATACTCCGCAACGGCATGACGCCCACAGTGATCGCCGAGAAGATCGGGGTTGATCCGAAGACGGTGGAGCGGTGGATCACGCAGGACCGGACGCCTTACCCACGTCATCGGCACGCAATCGCCGCTCTCGTCCGCGAGGATGAGTCGTACCTGTGGCCGAACGCGGTGACTTCGGAAGCCGCATCGCGGATCGGGCAGAGCGAGATGATCCAGCTCTACTCTCGGCGCTCATCCGTGCCGTACGACCTCTGGCGCCGGCTGATCGAGCGCGCACAGAAGCGGATCGACGTCTTGGCCTACGCCGGCTTGTTCCTGGTGGAGCAGGACCCCATGCTTGTCGACACCCTGCGTCAGAAGGCGGATGACGGCGTCGAGGTCACGATTCTGCTCGGTGACCCGACCAGCGGCGCTATCGAGCGCAAGAGCATCGAGGAAGGGACGCCCGGTGTCATGGCGGCAAAGATTCGCCAGGTGCAGCAGTACTACAACCGGCTGGCTGGCGTGCCCGGGGCCAAGGTGCTCTACCACGACACCACCCTGTACAACTCGATCTACCGATTCGACGACGAGATGTTGGTGAACATGCACGTGCTCGGGTTCCCGGCACCACACGCCCCCGTGATGCACCTGCGCAGGATCAACGGCGGGGATCTGTTCCGCACCTACTCCGACAGCTTCGACCGGGTCCTGTCAGCCTCCTGGTCCCTCAAGGCTGACGAGGTGGCAGCCTAGGGGCATGACGAGGACCGAGCACTACCACGACCAGAACGCGCCGAAGGCCAACGCCATCGTCGTGGCGGTGTCCGTCTTCGTGCGAGACGACCGTGACCGGCTGCTGCTCATCCAGCGCACCGACAACGGGCTTTGGTCACTACCGAGTGGCGGCCAGGAAATTGGCGAGTCGGTCGCGCAGACGGCCGTCCGGGAGACCCGCGAGGAAACCGGCATCCACGTCGAGGTGGTCGGCCTGGTCGGTGTCTACTCCGACCCCGGCCACGTGATCGAGTACTCGGACGGCGAGGTACGGCAGCAGTTCTCACTGTGCTTCCGTGCCGTACCAGTTGGCGGCGAGCTGACCCCGAGCGACGAGTCGAGCGACGTCCGATGGATCGAACGCAACGAGCTGGGGACGCTGGACATCCACCCGTCGACCCTGCTCCGCATCCAGCACGGGTACGAGGAGCGCGGCGAACCCTACATCGGCTGACGAACCCGGCCGGGCAGACGGCGCTCGGTGCGTTGGACGGCAGCAACCATCTCCGGTTCAGCACGAATGATGAACCGGGTCACCAGGTGATCCGGCCCGTACCGGGACCGAATCTCGGCCAGCCGCTCCAATACTTCGAAGTCCTGCCCGTCCGGTCCGGTGGTCATGTCGGAGAAGCACAGCGCGTCGGTGACCGCCGTTTCCTCCCGCGGGAACTCAGCCGCCAGGACTTCACCGAGTCCACGCTCCTCAGCCTCAAGCCAGGCGCACGAGTGGTGCGCCACCAGGGCGGCAATCCTCCCGTCGAAGTGTTCACGCCGCAGCCACCGGCCACCGTCAAGTGCGTGAAAGCCCGTGTCGACAAGCTCGGGGTTGTAGCCGATGTCGTGCAGCCACGCGGACGCTACGAGGACGTCACGGTCTTCGACCGGCACCGCTTCACTGACGGTTCGCGCTTTGGCGGCGACCGCCTGGACGTGGTTCCACCGACGTGGCAGCGGACTCTCCAGCTTGAGCCGAGCGATTTCCCGGGCGGCATCAACGAGGGCGGCCATGCGGTCAGGTTACGGAGCCCGTGAGATCCGCGCCATCCCGTGACGGCTTGGCGACCGGGCCGGCCGGCTGCCGGCGATGATGTGCAAAGTTTCTGTACGTCTTCAAGGCGGCCCGAGACGGGCCGCAAGCGCCGCCGATTGGGCGTCATGACCGCCCGGCCGGGGGATGGCCGGGCGGTCATGCCCATTGCCCATCGGCTGGCGCGGAACAGCGGAAAGCCCGGGGCCGCCGCAGACGGTGAGGGCAGAGGGTGGTTGGTGTTTGTGGGCCGGCAGCCGGCCGGGCCGCGCCCCGAGCGGCGCGGCGCAGGGAAGCGCACGCCGGGTCCGCGCGGCGGGTCGCGGCGGCGAGCTGGTCGCGGTTACCGCGCCTCCGGCGGGGGCGCAACGACTCCGAGATGGCCGGGGGCCCGTGGGCGGGTCGCGGTTCGTGGGTGGTTGCGCAGGGCCATCCCGCCAGCCGTCGACCCGGGCGAGCCGAGCAGACCACCGCCCGGCCCGCCAGCGTCCGTACGTGCGTCAAGGTCCGCTTGACGTGGCGGACCGGGCGGCGGCCCGCTCCCCAGAGGGCGGGTCGGCGGCAGACGGGATGGCGGGTTCGGACTCTCCGTGACTAAGATGTCACTCTCCTCTCGATTGGGCGAAGGCATGGAGTCTAAAGACTGGTTCCTGCTGCTTCTTTCAATTCCGCTATCCGTATTGGCGAACGTGGCGACGCCTCACATCCAAAAGCTCCTTGCAGCTTTCAGTGATGACCGCAAGAAAAAGCAGGCCGCTAAAACTGAAGCGCTAGAGCGAATGTGGGAATGGTTTGCCGAAAATACGCAGGTGTATGCTCTTTACCTTCTTCGCTCCGGTATAGCTATAATACGAAATGTGATCGCCTTGATGTTTCTTGGCGCGCTCTTCTTATTCCTGCAAGCCTGGCATCCGTCAGGAGTGCTGGCCGACTATCGATCCGGAATGGCGCTCGCATGCTATGTGTATCTCGTGCTTCATGGGTCGCATGTGTTTCGGCATACGTATCGACTTCAATATGCGTGGTTTAAGGTCCGAGAAATAAACAAGTGGCCGGCCGATTTTTACTTTAATCCTATTGTGGACAACTTTCCGGGATCGGATAAAGTTAACGGCGATTCAAACAAGCGAGTACCTGCTTCGAGGAGTCGAAAGCGCAACAAGTCGGATTCATCTTGAATCGCGTCCGACTCTGCTGAGAAAAATTCTTGCTGCTCGGATGTCAGGCAGCGAGCTGGGGCAAGTCGGTCCACTGGGGGCAGCTCAATCAGTCAGGTCCGGGTCTGCTATTGCCACTCTGAGTTCCCGGTGAAGGACTGTCATAGCGTCCTTGAGCTCCAGAATGGCAAGGTTGTCCTCGTGGAGGTAGGGATGATGCTCTGGACCAATCCCATCGGGACTCTCTCGCAGCACAAAACCCACCGCGTTCTCTGCTCGATCAAAGGCTAACCAGGCAGAAGACAGTGATTCAGGTGCTAAGAGCCGTGCTTGGGCGGCCAGCTGCTCCGGATGAGCCAGTCCTTCTCGACGCCGAGAGGGTGTAACGCCATATGGGTCGGTGATTACATCCAAGCTCGACTCGCAGCGCTGGAGGTGATCCGCCATATCCACGTAGAGTGTGACGCGGCGCTGTCGTAGCTGCTCCACTTTTTGCCGATCCCACCGTAGCGTGTCCATGTCTCGCTCACGCTCCCAGCGTTCATTCTCCCGGTCCCGCTCACGCTCCCAGCGCTCATCCTCGCGTGCCCGTTCACGTTGCCAACGCTCCACTTCACGACGCTTACTTGAGCTGAGCGTTAGCACTGTCGTCACGATCGAGCCGGCCACAACAAGGCCACTCAAGAGGAAGGACACCCATACGGGCGCACTCGATGCCATGCCAACATTGTGTCAACCGCAGGTCACAACGGCAGGGCAGGCTTGCGCACATTGGCACCCGGACTGCGTGGGCCAGGTGGAGGAAGTTCACCCCGTCGTTTGGCGAGCTCGTAGATGCTCTGGACGGTGCCTCCGACCAAACCCATGCGAATCATGACGTACCGATCGAGCTCATAGACGCAGTTGGCGCAGACCCATCCGTAGACCGGCTTGTCCGTACGGCAACCTTCGCCGCACCGCTCGCACGGCCGCTTCGTTCGTCTTGGCGGTGCGGTGACCGTAGCCGGCTCGATGGCTTGCTCGGGCCGCCCGAGGGCTCTCCGCTCCCGTTGGCGTTGCCGCCTGGTCGATGCCATGTCGTCCCTTCTGGTCGTTGGTCGCATCCATGCTTGCAGATGGGAGCGACATCGTTGATGCGGAGTATGACCGAGCAAGGCAGGCCGTCCCCAGGCCGTGGGACGTCGACCAACGGTGCCAAACGGTGATGGTCAATGCCTGACGTTCGCGCAGCTCAAACGGGGGATGGGTGCCTTTTGCCCGGTTGGCCTGGCACCCGGCGACAGTTCAACGCCAAGTGATCGCCGTAGGCGCTCTGACCCGCGGCGGAACAACGCCGCCCTTACTCATGTGGTCGGTGTGCCGTCACGTGTCGTAGAGGCCGTCCCACGGCTCGTGGAACCCTAGGCGATCCGGATACAGCTCGACCCAGTCGACGTGGCTGCCGTCGCCCGCCCGGTCGCCGGACTCGTCGACCAGACCGAAGACGACGCCGTCCTGACGGGTCTGGAACAGTTGTACGGCGATGTCGCCGTACGACTTGCCGGGCAGGCTCGCGAGCAGCCCGTCGAGCGCCTCGCTCAGCGCGCCTCGATGCGGAACCCGCGTAATGGTCGAGTTCCGGTACGTCCCGTCGTGGTCGAACAGGTGCACGTACGCGTGGTGGTCCCACGCCGAGGCGAGGAACAGCCCTTCGTCGTAGCGGCCGATCGTGTCCGTCCGGTGGCCGGGCTCGTGCGCGATGGGAATCAGCCGGGGTACGGGCACCCGATCAAAGTAGCGTACGAGCGCGGGGCGCCCGCCGCGACGGCGGACGCCCCGAAGCGTCGACGTGCCGGTCAGCCGATCAGCGTGACCGAGTAGTCGTACGTCGTCCCGGTCACCGAGTACGTGGCGGTCTGCCCGTTCTCGCAGTACGACACGAAGCTGCTCGGGGTCCGCGTCGCGCCGGCCACCGCGTCGACCACCGGCCGGACGTCGGCGCCGACCGGCAGCGCCGTGGTGGTGAGATCGATCGTCCGCGACTGGTTGATCGGGTAGGTGTCGGTGTTCGCCGTCTCCAGGCCGTTGCTCGCCTGAACACTGAAGGACATCACGAAGGCGGCGTTGTTCACCACGGCGATGCGCTGAACGCAGGGTTCTGCCTGCGCGCTGGCCGCGGAGGCCCCAGCCAGTGCCGATGCACCGGCGGCGAGCGTCCCGGCGAGTGCGGCTCCGACGAGCCTGGCGCGGAAGGTCATGGTGTCACCTCTCGGTCGAACGTGGCGCCGGGCGCCGCCAGTCGGCGCCCGGCGTTTGGTCCATATTGGAGTTCCCGGTCGTTTTCGATCGAACCCTGCGAATCGAGAGTGTTTTGTGGCCCAGCCCACTCACCGGGAGCGGAGTGTCAGTCGATCCTCGCGCGCAGGCATCGCGTCAGGGAGGGGATCATCACCGCCGCCGCGAGCAGGTGCAGAGCGACCAGCGTGACGCTCGTCGTGGCGGCGGCCCCGACGAGGAACGGCGGCGCCAGCGACAGCGCGGTCAGCGCCACCGCCGTCCACACGAACCGCGACGCGGGACGCGCGCTGAACCGCAGCAGTACGGCGGCGATGACGACCCCGACGAGGGAGAAGAATCCGGTCACCACGGTGAAGCCGCCGAGCGGGATGGCCTCGTCACCGCCGTCCGGGATCGCGAAGTCGACGCCGGCGGCCCGCGCGAGCGCCGCGCCGAGCGTGGTTGCAGTCATCGCGACGAGTGTGGCGACGACGCCGGTGACGGCGAGCCGCCGGAAGCTGTGCGAACGGCGAGAGCCCACGCCGGTGTCGGTGCTGCTGATCATGTCGCTCCTCCAGAAGTCGGGGGTCAGGATCCGCACCGTCGCGGTACGGCGGCCGGGGTTGCGCAGCGCGCGTACTCCGGTCTCGCGCAGCCAGAAACCGGCGTCGCGGCGCAGGACCGGCCCGGGCGCGCCGTCGCGCAGCTCCAGCTGCACCCGTCCGTGCGTGACCACGCCGTACGCGTGCTGCCACTGGGCTGCGACCACCGCGACGCGCGCGCCGCCGGGCAGCGCGAGCGTCCGCACCGGCACTACGGGGTACGGTCGGCCGGCAGGCGCTCGGGCAGCCCGAGGCGCGGGAACTGGTCGGCATGGAACGTGACGATCTCGGTGATCGCCCCGCCGGTGACGCGCAGGGCGTCGACGGTGAGCGGCAGGTACGCGCCGTCGCTCTCCTGCCACAGGTAGAACGCGACGGCGGGCTGCCGGTTCACGGCGGTGGGCACGGCCCGCATGCTGCCCAGGCTCTCGAAGCCGTCCGCGACCCAGTCGGCGACCACCGCGTCCCGGCCGATCTGCAGCCCCGGGGTGGGGGGCATCGAGCAGCGCACGTCGTCGCGCAGCATGGCGGCGAGAGCGGCGACGTCCTTGGCGACGGCGGCGTCGGTGAAGCGGCGTACCAGCTCGCGGGTGCGGGTGTCCGCCTCGTCGCCGGTCCAGTCCTGCCGCTGCGCGGGCAGGTGTTCCCGCATGCCGGCGCGGGCGCGCTGCAACGCGCTGTTCACCGAGTTGACCGAGTCGCCGAGCAGCTCCGCGACGTCCTTGGCCGGCCAGCCGAGCACGTCACGCAGGATCAGCACGGCACGCGGGCGTGGCGCGAGGTGCTGCACCGCGACCAGGTACGCCAGCTCGATCGTCTCCCGCGCCACCGCGACGGCTTCCGGCTCGTCCGCGCCGGCCGCGGGCAGCTCGTCGAGCAGCCGGTCCGGGTAGGGCTGCAGCCACCGCACCTCGCCGCCGGTCGCCGGCTCGGGACGGCACTTGGCCAGCAGGTCCAGGCAGGCGTTCGTGGCGATGCGGTACAGCCAGGCCCGGAACGTGGAGCGGCCGGCGAACGTCTCGCGCCGCCGCCAGGCGCGCAGGAACGTCTCCTGGACGGTGTCCTCGGCGTCCTCGAACGATCCGAGCATCCGGTAGCAGTGCACGTGCAGCTCCCGCCGGTGCCGCTGCGCCAGCCCGGCGAACGCCGGCTCGTCGACCTCACCCAGATCGCGTACGCCCAGCTCCGCCCGCCGTGGCTCCGCACCCATCACGTCATCCTCCCGCCTCGTCGTGGTCTGTCGCAGGTGTGACGGGTACGGGCGCGGAAACTCATCACCGCGCCGTCAGCTCGCGCGCGGCGCGTACATGATGATCGCGACGCCGACCAGGCAGATGGCCGCGCCGGCGAGGTCGTAGCGGTCGGGCCGGAACTTGTCGACGACCATGCCCCAGGCGAGCGACCCGGCGACGAACACGCCGCCGTAGGCGGCGAGGATGCGGCCGAAGTTCGGGTCCGGCTGGAACGTGGCGACGAATCCGTAGGCGCCGAGCGCGATCACCCCGGCGGCGACCCAGAGCAGGCCGCGGTTCTCCCGCCAGCCCTGCCACACCAGCCAGGCGCCGCCGATCTCGGCGAGCGCGGCGAGCAGGAACAGTAGGATGGACCGGACGACAGTCATGCGTCAGACCGTAGCCGGGCGCGAGGGTCGCGACGCCCGGCGCGGCGACACCTGCGGCCCGCCCGGTCCGCAGGCGTGATCACCAGCCGCCACCTGCGGCGACGTCGGGAATACGGCTGTGCTCGGCGGCCCGGCGGACTACCGTCACCGGAGTACGGGCCGACGCCGGACCAGGCGGCGCGTCCACGCCCCCGCCGTCGGCGTTGACGTGGCGGAAACGCCCGAGGGCGAGCATGGGTACGACGAAAGGGGCGGACATGACCGACGAGGTGACGTCGCAGGTCCCGCCGGACCCGGCTCCCGTGCTGAGCGCGCCCGCCGGCACCGGGCCGGTCGGACCGCCGAGCAGCCTGGACCTGTGGGCGCGTGCCCAGGTGCTGCACCGCTGCTTCGGCGACGACGACGGCGAACCGCACATCATGCGCGGCCTGGACTGACCACGCCGCTCAGCGCACCGTCACGCCGGCCCGCGCCAGCGTCTCCCACCAGGACGCGAGGTCCGGCACCGGCTCGGCGCGGGCGCTGAGCTCGTCCAGCCGCCGCAGTTGTTCCCTGCTCGGTGACGGTGAGACGGTGGCGCCCACGCCGACCAGGGCGTACCGGTGGCCGCCGACGGTGAGCAGCATCGTGCCGAAGATCGTTCCCCGGGCCTCGACCTGCCCGACGGGCGCGGCGAACACCTCCGCGCCGCGCCGGTCGCCGGCCCGCAGCCAGCCCTCGTCGAGGGTCATCAGCACCGGCACGCACCGCAGGCCGTTCCAGAGGCTACGTCGCCAGTAGACAATTCCGGCGTACGACGGGTGCGGCTCCATCCCGGCGACGGTACCCGGGCCGATCCAGCGCGACCGGCGCGGGCGCCCGGGACGCCGTCGCCCGGTGAACGTTTCCCGGCGGCCGTGCGTGTGAGCCGGTGAGCATCACCGGCGTCCGCCGGGGGTACTGCTGCGGGACACGGGTACGAAAACCGGGAGGTCATGGTGGGGGACAGGGCGGGACGTCAGGGGCGCGGGCCGATCGCCGGGCTGGTGGTGGCCGCGCTGGTCGCGGCCGGCTGCATGGCCGGCGGCGTCGACCAGGGCGAGCCGCAGCAGCCCGCACCCCGCAGCAGCGGGCAGCCCGAGTCGCAGACCACCCGGGCGGACGGCACCACCAGCGTCGCCGAGTTCAAGCAGGACATCGAGGACGCGGTCCGGCTGGCCGAACGCTACTGGGCGCAGCAGTTCCGCGCCTCCGGTCAGCGTTTCACCCCGATCCGGCGGGTGGTGGCCTACAGCCGGGAGGGCGAGGTGGCCTGTGCCGGGCAGGGCCTGCCGCGCAACAACGCCGTGTACTGCTCGGCCGGCGACTTCATCGCCTACGACGTGAACTGGTCGGTGGCGGCGTTCCGGCAGATCGGCGACGCGTTCCTGTTCTACCTGCTCGGCCACGAGTACGCCCACGGCATGCAGGTGCGGCTCGGCATCCGCTACAACTTCACCATCCAGCAGGAGCTGCAGGCCGACTGCATGGCCGGGGCGTACCTCGGGGACAGCGTGCGCGCCGGGGTGCTGGAGCTGGAGGACGGCGACCTGGAGGAGTTCCGGGAAGGGCTGCTGGCGGTCGGCGACGACCCCGACCAGCCGTGGTTCGCCGAGGGCTCGCACGGCACCGCCGAGCAGCGCAGCGATTCGTTCTTCCGGGGATACGAGAAGTCGCTGGGCGCGTGCGGTCTCGGGTGATGCCGCGGGTCACCAGGGGCGGGGACGGTGACGGGCGGGCCCGGCGCGGCTGGCAGGATCGGCGGGGTACCCGTACCGAAGGAGGCCCCCGCTGAGCAGCAAGCACCCCGCCGCCGTGCTCTTCGACATGGACGGCACGCTGGTCGACAGCGAGAAGCTGTGGGACGTCGCGTTGCAGGAACTGGCCGCCGTGTACGGCGGTGTCCTGTCCGACGACGCCCGCCGTGCGATCGTCGGCACCGGGATGGCCGACGCGATGCGGATCGTGCACGACGACCTGGGCCAGCCGGAGCGGGACGTGCAGGAAAGCGCCGACTGGATCAGCGCCCGGATCCTGGAGCTGTTCCGCACCGGGCTGCGCTGGCGTCCGGGCGCGCTGGCGCTGCTGCGGGCGGTACGGGACGCCGGCATCCCCACCGCGCTGGTCACCTCCAGTGGCCGGTCCCTGGTCGAGGTGGCCCTGGACACGCTGGGCCGGGACAGCTTCGACGCGGTGGTCTGCGGCGACGAGGTGGACGCGGCCAAGCCGCACCCGGAGCCGTACCTGACCGCCGCGCGTCTGCTGGGCGTACCGGTCGAGCGGTGCGTGGCGATCGAGGACTCACCGACCGGAGTGGCGAGCGCGCTGGCCGCCGGTGCGGCGGTGCTGGCCGTACCGGCCGAGGTGCCGCTGGCGCCCGCCGACGGCGTACACCAGATGGAGAGCCTGCTCGGGGCGGACCTGGAGCTGCTCGCGGCGCTGCTCAACCGTTAGGAAGGGCCCCTTCTTATGCACGAGGCGTTAAGAAGGGGCCCTTCCTTTCACGTCAGTCGTGGGCGATGGCGCCCAGGACGTTGATCCGCGCGGCGCGGATCGCCGGCAGCACCGCCGCGACCACGCCGATGATCGCGGCCAGGATCAGGAACGTCACCATCTGACCCCACGGCAGGATCAGGTCGGTGATGCCCTCGTCCTTGAGCGCCTCCACCACCGCCGCGCCGAGACCGGTGCCGACCACCACGCCGAGCAGCGCGCCGAAGATCGAGATCACCACCGCCTCGACCGTGATCATGCGCATGGTCTGGGCGCGGCGCAGGCCGATCGCCCGCAGCAGACCCAGCTCCCGGGTGCGTTCCAGCACCGACAGCGCGAGCGTGTTGATGATGCCCAGCACGGCGATCACGATGGCCAGCGCCAGCAGGATCTGGATCATCTGGAGCAGGGAGTCCAGCTGACCGGTCTGCTGCTCGATGAACCCGGCCCGGTCGGCCACCGACACCTCGGGGCTGTCCGCCAGCAGCCGCTCGATCTGCGGCTGCACCGCGTCCACCGACGTGCCGGGGGCGAGCTGCAGGAAACCCTGGATCGGCTGCGGGATGGCGAAGTCCGCCGTTGCCTGCGGCGGCAGCGTCACCGGGTTGGTCAGCTGTGAACTCTCGTAGATGCCGCTGACCGTGTAGGTGCGGGCGTCGCCACGGGACAGCTGCACCGGCACCGTCGAACCGACGCTGAGGTTGCGTGCCTTCGCGGTGTCCGAGCTGACCAGCATCTGGTCCGGCGCCAGCTTGCTGATGTCACCGGCGGCGGCCTTCGCCCCGAAGATCTGCTGCAGCGCGGCCACGTTGCTCGACACGGCCACCCAGGTCCGCTCGCCGCCGACCACTGCCATATCGCCGTACTCGCCGTCGACCATCTGCACACCCGGGATCGCGGCGGCCTTCTCCAGGACCGCCGGGTCAAAGCTCGCCGGACGCGGCCCGGACGTGGACCCGGAGATCACCAGCTCCGCCTTGATGGTGTCCTCGGCCAGCGCGCCGATGCTGCCCTTGGCCGAGTCCAGGATCACCGTCACGCCGGTGACCAGGGCGATGCCCACCATCAGCGCGGCGGCCGTGATCGCGGTACGGCGCGGGTTGCGGCCCGAGTTGAGCCGGCCCAGCTTGCCCGGCACCGACCAGGAGAACATCGCGCCGAGCAGCGAGACCACCGGCCGGCTGATGATCGGGGTCAGCAGCGCCACCCCGATGAACGCGAACAGCACGCCGCCGAGGATGGTCGCCAGGGTGCTGTCGCCGGCGTGCCCGCCGAGACCGAGGAACAGCAGCACCGCGCCGATGCCGGTGACCACGGCACCGCCGATGGTGACCTTCGTCAGCGGCCGGTCCGGCGTGGCCACGTCCTGCATCGCGGCGATCGGCGGGATGCGCGAGGCGCGCAGCGCCGGCAGCAGCGCGGCGACCACAGTGATCAGCATGCCGACCGCGAACGCGCCGATCACCGCCGAGGCGGGCACGCCCAGCCCGGCCAGGGTGAGACCCCCGGCGAGCTGACCGAACAGGTACGCCAGCAGCGCGCCCACGCCGATGCCGGCGGCGAGCCCCAGCACCGAGGCGATCAGGCCGACCGCGAGCGCCTCCAGCACCACCGAGCCGATGACCTGCTTGCCGCTGGCCCCGATCGCGCGCATCAGGGCCAGCTCACGGGTGCGCTGCGCCACGATGATCGAGAACGTGTTGAGGATCAGGAACGTGCCGACCAGCAGCGCCACCGCGGCGAACCCGAGGAGGATCTTGTTGAAGAACGACAGCCCTTCCTTGAGGCCGGCCGAGGCGTCGGCGGCGAGCTGCTCGCCGGTCTTGACCTGGTAGTCGGCGCCCAGCGTGCGGGCCAGCTCGTCGCGCAGCGCGGCCGGCGTGGTGCCGTCGGCGGCCTGGACGCTGATGTTGCTGAACACGTCCGGCTTGCCCAGCATCAGCTGCTGCGCCACCGGAGTCGTGAAGTAGACCTCGTTCGCGCCACCGATCGAGTCCCGGCCGCCGCTGTAGCCGAACACGCCGACGAGCGTGAACTCCTTCTTCGGTGCGAGGGTCAGCACGCCGACCCGGTCGCCGACCTTGACCTTGCCCGCCTCGGCCAGCGCGGCGTTGATCACGATCTCGTCGTCGGCCTGCGGGCCGCGGCCCTCGCGCAGCTCCAGCAGGTCGCTCTCACCGAGCCAGTTCTGGCCCAGCTGCGGCGGGCCGAACGAGGTGACCACCTTGCCGTTGCTGCCGATCATCCGGGCGCCCTCGGCGGCCACCACGCCCTCGGCGTCGGCGACGCCGGGCACCGCCTTGACCCGGTCCAGCACCGACGCCGGCATCGGGGTGCTCAGCGGCATCCCCTCCGCCGTGGAGACGTCGATCTTCGGCTTCGCCTCGACGCTCACGTCGACCTCGGCGTACGCGTCGGCGAAGACCGCGTCGAAGGAACGCCCGAGCGTGTCGGTGAGCACGAACGCGCCGGAGACGAACATGACGCCGAGCACCACCGCCAGCCCGGACAGCAGCAGGCGCAGCTTGCGCGCCAGCAGGCTCTTGAGCGTTGCCCGCAGCATCAGTTGCCCACCTCGACCGGAGCGTCCAGCTTCTTCATCGTGTCCAGCACCGTCTCGGCGGTCGGCTCGATCAACTCCGAGACGATCTGCCCGTCGGCGAGGAAGACCACCCGGTCGGCATACGCGGCGGCGGTCGGGTCGTGCGTGACCATGACGATGGTCTGGCCGTGCTCGCGTACCGAGTTGCGCAGGAACTTCAGCACCTCGGCGCCGGAGCGGGAGTCCAGGTTGCCGGTCGGCTCGTCCGCGAAGATCACCTCGGGGCGGGCCACGAGCGCCCGGGCGCACGCCACGCGCTGCTGCTGGCCACCGGAGAGCTGCGCCGGGCGGTGCCCGAGCCGCTCCCGCAGGCCGACCGTGTCGATCACGACGTCGTACCAGGCCGGGTCGGGCTTGCGCCCGGCGATCGACAGCGGCAGCAGGATGTTCTCCTGCGCGGTGAGCGTCGGCAGCAGGTTGAACTGCTGGAAGATGAAGCCGACCTTGTCCCGGCGCAGCTTCGTCAGACCGGCGTCGTTGAGACCGGTCACAGTGGTGTCGCCGATCATCACGGTGCCCTTGGTCACCGTGTCCAGACCCGCGAGGCAGTGCATCAGTGTGGACTTCCCGGAGCCCGACGGCCCCATGATCGCGGTGAACCGGCCGCGTTCGAACTCGGCGCTCACCCCCCGTAGCGCGGCGACCTGCGCCTCGCCGCTGCCGTACACCTTCCACACATCGTTCGCCCGGGCCGCGGCCTGCTCTTGGCCTACCGTCGCGGTCACGTCATGTACCTCTTCCGTCTGTCGTTCTCAATGCCGCACCGCCCCCGCTGGTCGGTGCGGCGGAATCCATCCTCGGGGTCGCGAGCCCGAAAGCCCTCCGACCTGGGGTGGAATCCGTGCCGATCTTCCGCTGAGGGTGGACCCCCATCCGGGCTCAGGGTGACCCCTGACCGGCCGGCGGCGCCGACGTTAGGCCCTTACCTGGCGTGATGGTCAACACATCAGCCCCGCCGCTGGTCACGGTAGGTGACCCGCACCACCTCACCGCCCTGGACGAACCAGACCCGTCTCGTACGCGAGCACGACCGCCTGAACCCGGTCGCGCAACCGTAGCTTCGTCAGCACGTGCCCGACATGGGTTTTCACAGTCGTCTCGCTGACCGACAGCACTCGGGCGATCTCCGCGTTGGACAGACCGCGCGCCATGTGGGTGAGCACCTCCCGCTCCCGGTCGGTCAGCGGGTCCAGCGCCCGCGCCGGCGCGGCGGCCGGATCGGGCAGCAGCTCGGCGAAGCGGTCCAGCAGCCGGCGCAGGATGCGCGGAGACATCGCCGCGTCCCCGGCCGCCACCGTGCGGATCGCCGCGACCAGGTCCTCAGCCGGCACATCCTTGGTCAGGAACCCGCTGGCGCCGGCCCGCAGCGCCCCGACGACGTGTTCGTCCTGCTCGAACGTGGTGAGCACCAGCACCCGAACCGGTAGCCGCGCGGACACGATCGCGCGCGTCGCGGTCACCCCGTCCATCCGCGGCATCCGGATGTCCATCAGCACCACGTCGGGCAGCAGCCGCCGCGCCAGGTCCACCGCCTCCGCGCCGTCGCCGGCCTCACCCACCACGTCCAGGTCGTCCTCCGCGCCCAGCACCATCCGGAATCCGGTACGCAGCAGCGGCTGGTCGTCGGCGAGCAGAACCCGCACCGGCCGGGACACGGCGCCGTCGGTCATGCGTCCCCCTCGTCGTCCGGGCGGCGGTCCGGCCGGGACCCGTCGGCGCCGGCACGCGCGCGATCCGCCCGGCGTGAGCCGGGCCGCGGTAACCACCGTAGAGGTCACCGGTCGCGCGGTCGCCGATCAGGCCGCCCCGATCCCGCAGGTTGGCCGGGCTCCGCGCGCTCAGGCCCGCGCGGGATCGCAGGCGCTCTGCGCGCCGCTCCGCGCGGGATAGCGGGCGGTCTGCGCGCCGGTCATGCGCGGAATGGCCCGCCGGTCCGGGGCGGTCCGGCCAGGCGTCAGCCCGGGTGCCCTCCGGCCAGCGCCGAATACTCGACGGCTGGGGCCGGAGGTTACTCGTCGGCGCCGGGCGCCACCGGGCGGGAGCGGGCGTCCACCAGCGGGTCGGGCGCGGCGGCGGCCACCGGGAACGGCGGCGGCGTGCCGCCGTAGCTCGGGCACAGCGCCTGGTGGCTGCACCAGTCGCACAGGCGGCTCGGGCGGGGCCGGAAGTCCTGCCGGGCGGTGGCCTGCTCGATCGCCCGCCACAGCGCCACCACTGTGCGCTCGAAGCGCACCAGCTCGTCGGCGTCGGGGGCGTAGTCGCAGACCTCGGCGTCCTTGAGGTAGAGCAGGCGCAGCACCCGCGGCACCACGCCCCGGGTGCGCCACAGCACCAGGGCGTAGAACTTGAGCTGGAACAGCGCCCGCGCCTCGAACGCCTCGCGCGGCGCGCCGCCGGTCTTGTAGTCGACCACTCGCAGCGCGCCGTCGGGCGCCACGTCGAGCCGGTCGAGGTAGCCCCGGATGAGCAGCTCGTCGTCCACCACCGCGGAGATCAGCGCCTCGCGCTCGGCCGGCTCCAGCCGGCGCGGGTCCTCCACCGCGAAGTAGCCGTCCAGCAGCGCCGTCGCCGACCGGAGGAACTCCTGCGGACCAGCGGTGTCGCCGTCGGCGAACAGCGAGGCCAGCTCCGGCTCCTCGGTGACCAGCCGGTCCCACTGCGGCGCGACCAGATCACCGGCCGACTCCGGGGTGCGCGCGGCGGCCGGAAGGTCGAACAGCCGCTCCAGCACGGCGTGCACGAGCGTGCCCCGGGCCTGCTCGACAGTCGGCCGCTCGGGCAGCCGGTCGATGCTGCGGAACCGGTAGAGCAGCGGGCAGGTCTTGAAGTCGGCCGCCCGGGACGGCGACAGCGACGCCCGCACCGTGACCGGCGCCGGTGCCGTCTGGTCGCCGTGGCTGTCGATCATCGGTTCCGCCGTCATGCCCGGAAGGTTAGGCCACGCCTGTGACACCGCCACCGTCGCCGCACCGGAGCATGATCGGATCTCCCTCTCAGTGACCGCGGCGGCCCGCCGCGCACGCTCACGTAGCATCGGGCCGGTGCAGCAGCGGAGCCGAGGATCCCGCCGGCCGGGGCTCAGCCTCGGCCGGGTGCTCGGGGTGCCGCTGCGCGTCGACGCCTCGATGCTGCTGCTCACCGTCGTCGTCACGGTGCTGTACGCGGCGCTGGCCCGCCGCCAGCTCGACCTCGGCCCGCTCGGCGGCTACCTGGTCGGGTTCGGCTTCGTGGTCTCGCTGCTCGGCTCGGTGCTGCTGCACGAGCTGGGGCACGCGCTGACCGCCCGCCGCTACGGCATCGGTGTGCGCGGGATCACGCTGGAACTGCTCGGCGGGTACACCGAGATGGACCGCGACGCACCCACGCCGCGGATCGAGCTGCTGATCTCGCTGGCCGGGCCGGCCGTGTCCGCCGTACTCGGCGCCGGCGCGGTCGCCGCCACCCTCGCGTTGCCCGCCGGCACTCTCGGCCACCAGCTCGCCTTCCAGCTCGCGGTCAGCAACGTCGTGGTGGCGATCTTCAACAGCCTGCCCGGTCTGCCGCTGGACGGCGGGCGGGCGCTGCGCGCCGCGGTGTGGGCGCTCACCCGCGACCGGCACCGCGGCACCGAGGTGGCCGGCTGGGTCGGCCGGGCCGTCGCGCTGGGCACGCTGGCGCTGGTCGTGGTGCTCACCATGCGCCGGGCGCTGGCCCCGCTGGCCCTGCCGCTGCTGCTGCTCGTCGCGCTGACGCTGTGGCGCGGCGCCGGCCAGTCCATCCGGCTGGCCCGTATCGGCCGCCGGCTGCACCTGGTCGACCTGGCCCGGCTGGCCCGCCCGCTGCTGCCGGTGCCCACCGGCACGCCGTTGGCCGAGGCCCAGCGCCGCCGCGACGAGGTGGCCACCCCGCACGCGGCGCTGGGCGTCGTCGACTCCGCCGGCCGTACCGTCGCCGTGGTCGACCCGGCGCGCGCCGCCGCCGTACCCCCGGAACGGAGGCCGTGGGTCGCGGTGGACGAGGTGGCCCGCGACCTGTCCGCGGTGCCGGCCCTGCCGGTCGGCGCGGACGGCGAGCGGGTCCTGGAGACCGTACGCACCCACCCGGGCGCGCAGTACGTCGTGACGGCAGGCGAAGATGTGGTCGGCGTGCTGCACATCGCGGATCTCGCCCAGCTCCTGGAACCCAAACGGAAGACGAACACGTGACCGTAGAGATCTCCACCGTCCCGGCGTTGCCCCCGGTCCACCGCGGGCCGTTCCGGCCGGGCGACCGGGTCCAGCTGACCGACCCCAAGGGCCGGATGCACACCGTGACGCTGGAGCCCGGCAAGGAGTTCCACACCCACCGGGGGATCCTCAAGCACGACACCCTGATCGGCCTGCCCGACGGCAGCGTGGTCACCACCGCCGGGGGCGGCACCGCGTTCCTGGCGCTGCGGCCGCTGCTGTCGGACTACGTGCTCTCCATGCCGCGCGGAGCCCAGGTGATCTACCCGAAGGACTCGGCGCAGATCGTCGCCATGGGCGACATCTTCCCCGGCGCCAAGGTGCTGGAGGCCGGCGCCGGGTCCGGCGCGCTGTCCTGCTCGCTGCTGCGGGCCGTCGGCACCGAGGGCGAGCTGCACTCGTTCGAGCTGCGCGACGACTTCGCGCAGATCGCCCGCCGCAACGTGGAGGCGTTCTTCAACGGCCCGCACCCGGCCTGGAACCTGCACGTCGGCGACGTCGCCGACTGCGCCGAGACCGGTTTCGACCGGATCATCCTGGACATGCTGACGCCGTGGGAGATGCTCGACATGGTCGAGCGGGCGCTGGTGCCCGGCGGCGTGCTGATCGGCTACGTGGCCACCACGCCGCAGCTGTCCGAGCTGGTCGAGGCGCTGCGCGAGCGTGGCGGCTGGACCGAGCCGCGCGCCTGGGAGTCGCTGGTGCGCGACTGGCACGCCGAAGGGCTGGCGGTCCGCCCGGACCACCGGATGATCGCCCACACCGCGTTCCTGGTCTCCGCCCGCAAACTCGCCCCCGGGGTCACCGCGCCGCCGCGCCGCCGCAAGCCCAGCAAGGGCGCCGAGGCGTACGCGCAGCGCCGCGACGCCCTGCGCGCCGCCGCCGCGGCCCGCGCGGAGCAGGAGCCGCAGGAGTCCTGACCCCCGACGCGCGGGCGCGCGCGTACGGGCGGATCATGTGTGCCGGTGGGCACGACACCTGAGCGGGTGGAGACGGTGGCATGAGCGAGCGGATCGGGGCGCGCGTCGGGCGGCGCGCCCGTGCCGGTGACCTGGACCGGTGGCAGCACGGCGGCGCGGCCCGGTGGGAGGCGGCGTGAGCAACCCCGGTTACGGCAACGGTGACCTGCCCGCCGTCTTCCCGGACTGGTCGCCCTACACCGACCTGGAGTCGGCCGCCCGCGCGTACCTGCGCGACCCGGACATCGCGCTGGAGGCGCTCGACGGCGTGCTGCGCGGCGCCTCCGTGCTCGGCTTCACGCTGGAACGGTTCGTCAACGAGGTGAACGGCGTGTGGCAGGAGGTCGTCGTCTGCGACGGCAGCCGGCTGGTGCTCTGGCACGGCGAGGACGTGCCACCGGGGGAGGGGCCGCCCGGCGCGATGACCTCGTCGCTGCGGGTGGTGCCGCTGTCCACCGTCACCGAGGTCGGCTGCCGGCGGCGGCTCATGCGGGCCGAGAACGGCACCGTACGGGTCGACAGCATCGACGTGTACCTGCTGCTCAGCTCCCTGGACGAGGCGCCGCCCAGCGACGAGGTGGCGGGCGCGCCCCGGCACGACGCGCTGCGTTTCGGCAAGACCCTCGACGACGGCGGGGCGGGGCAGATCGCCCGGCTGGAGGAGTTCGCCCGACTGGTCGCCTCGGTGGTCGGCCGGCCCCTGCTCTGAGGCGGACGAACGGCGGGCCGGGGACGTGTGGTCCCCGGCCCGCCGTGCAGCTGTCCGGGCCTCAGTCGTCGGCCTCCGGGCCGGCCACCTCCACGCCGTCGCTGCCGCGCACCACGTGGATGCACTCGCCCGGGCACTCCTTCGCCGAGTCGATCACCTCGAGGCGCAGGTGCTCCGGCACGTCCACCCGGGCGCCGGGGGCCTGCCGCAGCTCGCCGTCGGGGCCCTTGACGTACGCCAGGCCGTCGACGTCGAACTCGAAGACCTCCGGCGCGTACTGCACGCAGAGCCCGTCACCGGTGCAGAGGTCCTGGTCGACCCAGACCTGCAACTGGTCGGTCGCGACGTCGGTCACGAAGCACCCCCCATGTTCTCCCGTCCCACGCTCCGACGGTACCCGAACGCCCGTACCCACCCCGCGACCAGCCCTTCGCGATCAAGCTTCGGTGACGAGCGCGTTGCTGTGGACCGAATCGGGCTCATAGCGGCTAGTGTTAGGTCAGAACGTTCAAGCCCCCCGGGGAGGTGGGACGTGGCACGCAGCGACGACGCGGACTCGCGCGCCGCACGGTGGGAAAAGGAAGCCCACGATCTCTCCACGCAGGTCGCGTTCCTGCAAGAGGAACTCGCTCTGGTGCGGCGCAAGTTGACCGAAAGCCCTCGACACGTCCGGCAGCTCGAAGAGCGGCTGGCGGCCACCCAGGCCCAGTTGGCGCGGCTGACCGAGAACAACGAACGGCTCGTGAGCACCCTCAAGGAGGCTCGCGCGCAGATCGTGACGCTCAAGGAGGAGATCGACCGGCTCGCCCAGCCACCGAGTGGCTACGGCGTCTTCCTGGCCAAGCACGACGACGGCACGGTGGACGTGTTCACCGGCGGGCGCAAGCTCCGGGTGGCGGTCTCGCCGTCGCTGGAGGCCGACGAGCTGCGCCGTGGCCAGGAGGTCCTGCTCAACGACGCGCTCAACATCGTCGACGCGTTCGGTTTCGAGCGGGTCGGCGAGGTCGTGATGCTCAAGGAGATCCTGGCGGGCCCGGACGGCGCGCCGGGTGACCGGGCGCTCGTGGTGTCGCACTCCGACGAGGAGCGGATCGTGCACCTCGCCGAGACCCTGATCGGCAGCGCGATCCGGGCCGGCGACTCGCTCATGATCGAGCCCCGCTCGGCGTACGCCTACGAGCGGATCCCGAAGAGCGAGGTCGAGGAACTGGTCCTGGAGGAGGTGCCCGACGTCAACTACGAGGACATCGGTGGCCTCCAGGCGCAGATCGAGCAGATCCGCGACGCGGTGGAGCTGCCCTTCCTGCACTCCGACCTGTTCCGTGAGCACCAGCTCCGGCCGCCGAAGGGCATCCTGCTCTACGGTCCGCCCGGCTGCGGTAAGACGCTGATCGCCAAGGCGGTGGCCAACTCGCTGGCCAAGAAGATCGCCGAGCGGGAGGGCAAGGAGCGGCACACCAGCTTCTTCCTCAACATCAAGGGCCCGGAGCTGCTCAACAAGTACGTCGGCGAGACCGAGCGGCACATCCGGCTGATCTTCCAGCGGGCGCGGGAGAAGGCCGGTGAGGGCACTCCGGTGATCGTGTTCTTCGACGAGATGGACTCCGTGTTCCGCACCCGCGGCTCCGGCGTCTCCTCGGACGTGGAGAACACCATCGTCCCGCAGCTGCTCAGCGAGATCGACGGCGTGGAGGGCCTGGAGAACGTCATCGTCATCGGCGCCTCCAACCGGGAAGACATGATCGACCCGGCGATCCTGCGTCCCGGCCGGCTCGACGTGAAGATCAAGATCGAGCGGCCGGACGCCGAGGCGGCGAAGGACATCTTCTCCAAGTACATCCTCGCCGGCCTGCCGCTGCACGCCGACGACCTGGCCGAACACGGCGGCGACGCCCAGGCCACCGTCGCGGCGATGATCGACGCGGTGGTCCTGCGGATGTACTCCGAGACCGAGGAGAACCGCTTCCTCGAGGTCACCTACGCCAACGGCGACAAGGAAGTCCTCTACTTCAAGGACTTCAACTCCGGCGCGATGATCCAGAACATCGTCGACCGGGGCAAGAAGATGGCCATCAAGGAGTTCCTCACCTCCGGCCGCAAGGGGCTGCGCCTGCAGCACCTGCTCGACGCCTGCGTCGACGAGTTCCGGGAGAACGAGGACCTGCCCAACACCACCAACCCCGACGACTGGGCGCGCATCTCCGGCAAGAAGGGCGAGCGGATCGTCTACATCCGCACGCTCGTCTCCGGCGGCAAGGGCGCCGAGGCCGGACGGTCCATCGAGACCGCCAGCAACACCGGCCAGTACCTGTAGTCCGACCCTGCGACGAAGGCCCGCGGCGCACCCGCCACGGGCCTTCGCGCGTACGCAGGGAAGCCGCCACACCGGACCCGGCGCTGCCGCCACGCCCCCTCGGCGCGTCACGCCGACTACGCTCGACATGACGGGGACCGGGACGGCGAGCGGGAGCGGGCAGGTCGATGAGCGTCAGAAGGATCATGGGCACCGAGGTCGAGTACGGCATCTCCGTGCCCGGTCAGGCCGGAGCCAACCCGATGGTCACCTCCTCCCAGGTGGTAAACGCCTACGGGGCGCGGCCGGAACTCAACCGGGGCGGCCGGGCCCGCTGGGACTACGAGGAGGAGTCGCCACTGCGCGACGCGCGCGGGTTCACCTACTCCGGCGCCGCGTACGACCCGGCCGAGGCGCTCGCCGACGAGGACCTCGGCCTCGCCAACGTCATACTCACCAACGGCGCGCGGCTCTACGTCGACCACGCCCACCCGGAATACTCCACGCCCGAGGTGACCAACCCCCTCGACGTGGTCCGGTGGGACAAGGCGGGGGAGCGGGTGATGGCCGAGGCGGCCCGGCGGGCCGCGACCATCCCGGGCACCCAGCCGATCCACCTGTACAAGAACAACACCGACAACAAGGGCGCCAGCTACGGCGCGCACGAGAACTACCTGATGCGCCGGCAGACGCCGTTCGCCGACATCGTGGCGTACCTGACGCCGTTCTTCGTCACCCGGCAGATCGTCTGCGGCGCCGGGCGGGTCGGCATCGGCCAGGACGGCGGCCAGACCGGTTTCCAGATCTCCCAGCGGGCCGACTTCTTCGAGGTCGAGGTGGGGCTGGAGACGACGCTCAAGCGGCCCATCATCAACACCCGCGACGAGCCGCACGCCGACGCCGACAAGTACCGCCGGCTGCACGTCATCATCGGCGACGCCAACCTCTCCGAGATCTCCACGTTCCTCAAGGTCGGCACCACCGCGCTGATCCTCACCATGATCGAGGAGAAGGCGCTCGGCGCGGACCTGGGCATCGCCGACCCGGTGGGGGAGCTGCGCGCGGTCAGCCACGACCCGTCGCTGAAGCACCTGATGCGGATGCGCGACGGCCGCAAGCTCACCGCGCTGGACGTGCAGTGGGCGTACCTGGAACGGGTCAGCTCCTTCGTGGACGACCGCTACGGCAAGGACGTGGACGCGCAGACCGCCGACGTGCTGCGCCGCTGGGAGAGCGTGCTGGACCGGCTCGGCCGCGACGCGTTCGAGTGCGCAGACGAGCTGGACTGGGTGGCGAAGCTGCGGCTGCTGGAGGGCTACCGGGAGCGGGAGAAGCTCGGCTGGGGCTCGCACAAGCTGCAGCTGGTCGACCTGCAGTACTCCGACGTGCGGCCGGAGAAGGGCCTCTACCACCGCCTGGTGCAGCGTGGCTCGATGAAGACGATGCTCAGCGACGAGCAGACCCGCACCGCGATGACCGAGCCGCCGGAGGACACCCGGGCCTACTTCCGGGGCCGCTGCCTGGCGCAGTACGCCTCCGAGGTGGTCGCCGCGAGCTGGGACTCGGTCATCTTCGACGTGGGCCGGGAGTCGCTGGTGCGGGTGCCGATGATGGAACCCGAGCGGGGCACCCGGGCGCACGTCGGTGAGCTGTTCGACCGCTGCGAGAGCGCCAAGGATCTGCTGGAGACGCTCACCGGCGGGTGACCCGGATGCCGGAAGGCCCGTCGGGTGCCGGAACCGGGCGCGCGGCGGGCCTTTCGTCGCTCCCGCGAGGTAAGTTGATCGCAGGCGATCGTGGAGGAGGCACCACCATGGCGACCCAAGAGGGTGGGCAGACCCAGTCCGGCAAGTCCCGCGAGGAGGTCGACGAGGTCACCGCGGAGGCGAACCCCGAGGTGGCCGAGCGGCACGCCGAGATCACCGAGGACGTCGACGACCTGCTCGACGAGATCGACTCCGTCCTGGAGGAGAACGCAGAGGAGTTCGTGAGGGGATACGTACAAAAGGGAGGTCAGTGATCAAATAGGGCTGAAACGGACATGCCGGTTCCCCTTGACGATCAGGATGGCCGACGTTGTTGCCGCGACTGCGGTGACTGGAAGCCGCTCGATGAGTTCTGTGCGAGCAGCAAACGTCCCAGCGGCCGCGGCAGCTACTGCAAGCCCTGCTTCAACGCTCGCTCGAAGGCGAGCTATGCGAAGCGGGTGAAGCAGCGGTACGACCGTGAGGTGAAAACGCCGAGGGAAGTCCCGGACGGCCATCGCTTCTGCGCCGACTGCGGAACCGTCAAGCCCCTAGCCGACTTCCCTCGTAACCGCTCTGACAGCACGGGCTATGCGACCTACTGCAAGCCGTGCCACAACCTCCGGACTCGTGAGACCAAGCAGCGGCTCTACGGTGGCAATCGCGAGTACCACCTGCGCCGCCGCTACGGGGTCGGGGAGAAGGAGTTCCAGGAGCTCCTGGCCGAGCAGGGCGGCGTGTGCGCGATCTGTCGGCGCCCCGATCCGGAACATCTGGACCACGATCATCGCACCGGATGGGTGCGCGGGATACTCTGCTTCAACTGCAACGGTGGTCTTGGCCAGTTCAAGGACAACGCCGACGTCCTGGCCAGGGCGATCACGTACCTGAGAGGAACCACGTGGCAGCGGGTTTTGATCCATCCGGGCGTCTTCCAGATGTGTTCACCAACGCGGGGACGTCCTCCTTCACAGCGTTCCTGAGCAAGGTGGCCCCCGAGATGCTGCCCGGCCGTCGGCCGCTGCCGCCCGGCATGGCCGCCGACATGGCGCCGCACGCGACCACCATCGTGGCCATCTCGGCCGCCGGTGGCGTGGTCATGGCCGGCGACCGGCGCGCCACGATGGGCAACCTGATCGCCCAGCGCGACATCGAGAAGGTGCACCCGGCCGACGCGTACTCGCTGGTCGGCATCGCGGGCACCGCGGGCATCGGCATCGAGCTGATGCGACTGTTCCAGGTGGAGCTGGAGCACTACGAGAAGATCGAGGGCGCGATGCTCTCGCTCGACGGCAAGGCCAACCGGCTCGCCTCGATGATCCGCGGCAACCTGGGCGCGGCCATGCAGGGCCTGGCCGTGGTCCCGCTGTTCGCCGGTTTCGACCTGGCGGCGAGCGACCCGGCGCGGGCCGGGCGGATCTTCAGCTTCGACGTGACCGGCGGCCCGTACGAGGAGACCGGCTACGACGCGATCGGCTCCGGCTCGCTGTTCGCCAAGTCGGCGCTGAAGAAGCGGTTCCGGACCGGCCTGTCGGTCGAGGACGCGACGCGGCTGGCGGTCGAGGCGCTCTACGACGCGGCGGACGACGACACCGCCACCGGCGGTCCGGACCTGACCCGGCGGATCTACCCGGTCGTGATGACCGCTACCGCCGAGGGCACGCACCGGCTCACCGACGCCGAGACGGCGGCGATCGCGGAGAGCGTGGTGGCCGGCCGGATGGAGAACCCCGGCGGCTGATCCCGCTTCCCGTCCACCGACTCAGCAGTCCCGCACCATCAGGTCCGAAGGAGAACCGCCGCCGTGGCCATGCAGTTCTACGCCTCGCCCGAGCAGATCATGCGCGACCGCTCCGAGCTGGCCCGCAAGGGCATCGCCCGGGGCCGCAGCGCGGTGGTCCTGAGCTACGCCGGCGGGGTGCTCTTCGTCGCCGAGAACCTGTCCAGCACGCTGCACAAGGTCAGCGAGATCTACGACCGGATCGGCTTCGCCGCCGTCGGCCGGTACAACGAGTTCGAGAACCTGCGTCGCGCGGGCGTGCGGATGGCCGACCTCAACGGCCTGAGCTACGACCGGCGGGACGTGACCGGCCTGGCGCTCGCGAACGCGTACGCGCAGACGCTTGGCGCGATCTTCACCGAGCAGTCGAAGCCGTTCGAGGTGGAGATCTGCGTGGCCGAGGTGGGCGCCACGCCCGAGGACGACTCCCTCTACCGGGTGACCTACGACGGTTCGGTGAACGACGAGCCGGGCCGGATGGCGATGGGCGGCCAGGCCGAGGCGATCAGCGGGGTGCTGAAGAACGAGCACCGGCCGGAGATGTCGCTGTCGGAGGCGGTCCGCGCCGCCATGAAGGCGCTGAGCAGCGTCGGCGGCGAGGGCGGCGCGGCCCGCACGATCGCCGCGAACCAGCTGGAGGTTGCGGTCCTGGACCGGCGCCGGGTGGGGCGTACGTTCCGGCGGGTCACCGGCGCGGCGCTGACCGCGCTGCTGGACGGTGACGCGGAGGCCGACACCGCGCCCGCGCCGGGCCGGGCGAAGACGCCGACGGTGCCGACGGAGGAGGCGAAGAAGCCGACCACGTCGGCGGGCTCGGCCGATCTGGAGGGCAACGCGGAGGACAAGCCCGCCGAGTGACACCTGCGCGAAATACCCCGTCGCCGCGTCGCGGTGGCGGGGTATTTCGCGTACGGGAGGCCGCCGGCTTTGCGGTCCGCGTGGGGGAGATCGCAAGCGGTGAGCGTCGGCGATGCCCATCGGAGGCTCCGGGCGGCTAATGTCTCATCATGGAGCGGCGAATCTTCGGCCTCGAAACCGAGTACGGCGTCACCTGCACCTATCGCGGGCAACGCCGACTGTCCCCCGACGAGGTCGCGCGGTACCTGTTCCGGCGGGTGGTGTCGTGGGGCCGGTCGAGCAACGTGTTCCTGCGCAACGGCGCCCGTCTCTATCTGGACGTGGGCTCGCACCCGGAGTACGCGACTCCGGAGTGCGACTCGGTGACCGACCTGGTGGCGCACGACCGGGCCGGTGAGCGGATCCTGGAGGGGCTGCTCGTCGACGCGGAGAAGCGGCTGCACGACGAGGGCATCGCGGGTGAGATCTACCTGTTCAAGAACAACACCGACTCGGCCGGCAACTCGTACGGCTGCCACGAGAACTACCTGGTGTCCCGGCACGGCGAGTTCGGCCGGCTCGCCGACGTGCTCATCCCGTTCCTGGTCACCCGGCAGTTGATCTGCGGCGCGGGCAAGGTGCTGCAGACGCCGCGCGGCGCGGTCTACTGCCTGTCGCAGCGGGCCGAGCACATCTGGGAGGGCGTCTCGTCGGCGACCACCCGCAGCCGGCCGATCATCAACACCCGGGACGAGCCGCACGCGGACGCGGAGCGGTACCGCCGGCTGCACGTGATCGTCGGCGACTCGAACATGAACGAGGTCACCACGCTGCTGAAGGTCGGCACCGCCGACATCGTGCTGCGGATGATCGAGGCGGGCGTGGTGATGCGGGACCTCACGCTGGAGAACCCGATCCGGGCGATCCGCGAGGTGTCGCACGACATCACCGGCCGGCGCAAGGTGCGGCTGGCCGCCGGCAAGGAGGTCTCGGCGCTGGAGATCCAGCAGGAATACCTGGCCAAGGCGACGGAGTTCGTGGAGCGCCGGGGCGGTGACCAGACCGCGAAGCGGGTGGTCGACCTATGGGGGCGGGTGCTGCGCGCGGTCGAGACCGGCGACCTGGACCCGGTGGCCCGGGAGATCGACTGGGTCACGAAGCTGAAGCTGATCGAGCGGTACCAGCGCAAGCACGACCTGCCGCTGTCGCACCCGCGGGTGGCGCAGATGGATCTGGCGTACCACGACCTGCGGCGTGGGCGCGGCCTGTACGGGCTGCTGGAGCGTCGCCGCGAGGTGGACCGGGTGGCCACGGACCCGGAGATCTTCGAGGCGAAGGAGACGCCGCCGCAGACCACCCGGGCGCGGCTGCGCGGCGAGTTCATCCGGCACGCCCAGGAGAAGCGGCGTGACTTCACGGTGGACTGGGTGCACCTGAAGCTGAACGACCAGGCGCAGCGCACGGTGCTGTGCAAGGACCCGTTCCGGGCCTACGACGAGCGGGTGGAGCGCCTGATCGCCAGCATGTGACCGCCCACGGGCGGCCGGTGCCCGGCACCGGCCGCCCGTGGCACGGGTAGGCTGTCGTCGCGATGAACACTTCCGAATCCGCCGGTCGCCCCGACCGTGAGACGTCCTCCGGCCGCGACGGCGGCGAGAAGCTCAACTGGATCGATCGCCGCCGGGAGAAGATCCGGGCCGAGATCGAGCGCAACCGGCGCGGTGACTACACGGTCCCGACGTGGGTGCTGGCGGCGGCGCTGGTGCTGATCGTCGGCGGGTGGCTGGCGTTGATCCTGCTGCTCGGCTGAGTTCGGCTCAGTTGTACGGCATCCGGGGGAACCAGCCGAAGCCGAACATGGCCGGCACTCGGATGTCCCAGTAGATGACGGTGAAGACGCCGAGCGCGACGAGCAGCGCTCCGGTGACGGCGGCGGCGCGGCGGGGGTCCGCCATCCAGGCGAGGAAGCGTCCGCGGCTGATCGCCACGGCCAGGGCGAAGACGGCCGTGACGAGCAGGATGTTCCCGAGGGACTGCAGCGTGAACGCCAGCGCCCCGTAGAGCGGGTTGCCGGTGTCGACGGCCCAGTGGAACAGCTTGTTGAACATCGGGTAGGGGCGGCCGACGAGGAACCCGCCGACGAGCGCGCCGATGGTGATCACCCGGGCGACGGGCCGGTGCGCGAAGATGTCCGGCACGAGCTTGAGCGCGGCGAGCCCGAGGTAGGTGAGGGCGAGTCCGATGACGCCGAAGACGACCGAGGACTGGATGAGGCGTACCGGGACGGTGCCGACCGTCTCGGTGGACAGCTGGGGCAGCCGGTCGCCGAGCAGGACGCCGATGATGCCGTAGGCGGCCGAGACGACGACCATGCCGAGCGCGAGCCAGCCGACCGGGCGCAGCAGGGCGCGCAGCGCGGACCGGGTGCCGCCGGCGGGGTCGGCGCCGGAGACCTGGCTCATCGGCCCGACCGAGGCCGCCACGGCGATGTTGCAGGCGGTGAAGGTGCCGGCGAAGCCGGAGACGAAGGCGAAGAGCATCCCGGCGACGGCGCCGGTGATGGCGGTCTCCTTGGCGTCGTGGCCGAGCACGGTGTTGGCGACGTTGTCGCCGATGACCTTGTCGACGAGCTCGAAGGACCACAGGACGGCCAGCAGCACGCCGGCTGCCGCGCTGATCAGGGCGAGTCGGAGGGGATGCGGCGGGCGGTGGGTGGAGATCCTGGCGTCGGGGGCCGCGTTCGGGAGTTGTCGCAGTGCCATGGGGGGTCGCCTCCTAACGGCGGCCAGCCGCGTTTCCCGCGCGGCTGCCTGGCGCGGACGGCGGTGACGGGATGGCCGGAGTCGATTTCCCGGACAGTATGGGGAGGCCGCGTGGGGCCCTGGTTCTTCGATCATGCTGACCTGTCTCCGGTGTCTGGCCCGGGCGGCGGGGGTGGCGGCACTCTGGACGGCGGGCCGCCGGCGTGACCGGGCCGGCACGGACAGGGGAGCGTGACGTCATCGCACACATCGATCTCGGGCTGGACGAGAAGGCCTATCCGGGCATCCAGGGGCCGCTGCGGTTCCGTCCGGAGACGGCGAAGCCGCTGGGCGAGCTGGCGGAGGTGCTGTTGCGCGCTCCGCATCCCACCTTGACGCCGGGGGAGCGGGAGCTGATCGCGGCGTACGTCTCCGGCCTCAACGACTGCGACTTCTGCTGTTCGTCACACGCGGCGTTCGCCGCCGCGCAGCTGCCCACGGGGATGGAGTTCGTCGACCGGGTGCGCGCGGACGTGGCGACCGCGCCGGTCGGCGCGAAGCTGCGGGCGCTGCTGCACATCGCCGCCGCGGTCCGGCGCAGCGGCCGGGAGGTCACCACCGAGCTGGTGGAGGCGGCCCGCGCGGCGGGCGCCACCGACCTGGAGATCCACGACACGGTGCTGATCGCGGCGGCGTTCTGCATGTTCAACCGCTACGTCGACGGGCTGGGCACGTGGACGCCGCAGGATCCCGAGGTGTTCGCGCGGGCCGCCGACCACCTGGTCGCGAACGGCTATCTGGCGATCTGAGGGCGGCGGGGCTCAGCCCAGCAGGCGGGCCGCGTGGCGGCCGGCGGCAGCGGCGGCCAGGAAGTAGGCGTGGTCGGCGTCCAGGCCCCGGCCCATCGTGGACAGGCCGACCGGGCCGGCCCGCAGCGCCGCGTCGAGGCCGTCGGTGGGCACTGTGACGATCGTGTGCCGGTCGGCCAGCGGCGCGAGCGCCGCGGCGACCTCCGCCGCGAGGGCGGGGTCGAGGCCGTCCGGCACCACCAGCTCCGCGGGGGCCAGCGCGACCCGGCCGTACGCGGTCAGGCTGTGGTGGGAGACGCCACGGTGCCGGGGCCGGGCGTCGGCGTCGGAGATGCGCAGCGAGCCGACCGGGCGCCCGCCCAGCGTGGCGACCGCGTTGACGGCCTCGCCGACGGCGACGCCGGAGAAGCCCCAGCGGGTTCCGGTGCCGAGGTTGCCGGGGCCCTGGGCGACGATCGTCAGGTCCGCGCCGAGTACGTGCCGGGCGGCGAGCAGGCCGCTGTGCAGTGTGCTCGCCTCCAGGTCGCCGCCGAACGCCTGGCCCACGCTCACCGTGCCCACGAGGTGACCGGCCAGGCCGGCCAGGGTGCGGGAGAACCAGGCGGGCAGCGCCCCGCCGTCGGTGAGCACGTACGCGACCCGGGCGTCGGGCGCGTCGGCGCGTACCCCGGCCAGGATCGCCGGCAGCGCGGAGTGCAGGTCGGCGGTGACCACCGGCATGCCGTCGACCGACTCGGCGGCGGCGAGCAGTTCGTGGTGCGGCGACGCCTCCTCGTCCACGCCCAGCAGGATCGGCTGCAGCGGCGTGTAGCGGGCCTTGACCAGGTGGCCGGCGTCGCGGCTGTCGCCGGCCTGCGGCGGGTCGGCGGGCAGCCGGTCGGGCAGCGCGACGACCAGCGCGTAGCCGCCGGTGCCGAGGCCCATCAGCAGCGCCCCGGCGTTGAGCAGCACCCGGTCGCCGGGCTCGGGCTCGCCGACCAGCGCCGGGTAGGCCAGGGCGCGCATCCGGACGCCGTCGGGCAGGTCGACGTCGAGTTCGACGGCGCCGGACCACCGTCGCCGTACCGCCGTGACCGTGCCGGACCGCCATCGCACCATGCGGTGCACGGTATCGGCCGGGGTGCGGGCGGGCCGGGGGCGGGTCAGGTGTCGCCGTCGAGCGGGCGACCCGTCTCGTCCTGGGTGGTGCGGGCGGGCCGCCCGGCCGTGCGGGAGCGGGTGGGGTCGAGGAAGACGTACGCGATCTCCGGGAAGCGCCCGGTGAGCCGGCGTTCGGCCTCGTCGGCGGCGGCCTCGATGTCGGCGCCGGTGGCGTCGTCGTGGAAGTCGACCTTGGCGGCGACGAGGATGTCGTCGGGGCCGAGGAACATGGTCATCAGCGTGTCGATCCGGTCCACCGTCGGCACGTCCGCGAGCTCCCGTTCGATGCGCCGGTGCAGCCGGTCGGAGACCGAACGGCCGACCAGCAGCGAGATGTTGCTGCGGGCCAGCACGACGGCGACCACGAGCAGCAGCACGCCGATGAGGATCGAGGCGATCCCGTCGTACAACTCGTCGCCGGTGAGGTGGGACAGGGTGAGCCCGGCGGCGGCGATCAGCAGGCCGACCAGCGCGGCGCTGTCCTCCAGGAAGACCGCCTTGACCGTGGTGTCGGCGGTCAGGCGCAGGTAGCGGCGCGGGGTGGTGCCCCAGCGGCGCGACTCGCCGCGCACCTGCCGCACCGCCCGGGCCAGCGACACCGACTCGATCGCGAACGAGACCGCCAGCACCACGTACGCGACGAGGTACTCGCCGCTGTGCTCGTGCACCAGGATGGTGGTGACGCCGTGGGTGATGGCGAAGCCGGCCCCGGCGACGAAGGTGAACAGCGCGGCGAGGAACGCCCAGACGTAGCTCTCCTTGCCGTACCCGAAGGGGTGCCGGGTGTCGGCGGGCCGCGCGCCCCGGCGCAGCGCCAGATAGAGCAGCACCTCGGTGGTGGTGTCGGCGAGCGAGTGGGCGGCCTCGGAGAGCATCGCCGCGGAGCCGGAGATCAGGCCCGCGACCAGCTTGGCGACGGCGATGGCGAGGTTCGCCGCGCCGGCCACCACGACCGTGCCGACGCTCTCGGTCTTGACCTCCGCTTCCACCATGCGCTCACCCTATGACCGGTCGATGCCCGTCGCCGGTCGGGAAGACCTCCGCGCCGCGCCGCGCGGGTGCCCGCGCGCCATGCGCGGGCTGCTAGCGTTTGCACGTGTCCCGGACCCGTACCGAACGCCTGGTCAACCTGGTGATCTGCCTGCTGTCGACGCGACGCTTCCTGACCGCCGCGCAGATCGCCGCGACCGTGCCCGGCTACGAGCACGACCCGGACGACGCCAAGGACCACGAGGCGTTCCAGCGCAAGTTCGAGCGCGACAAGGCCGAGCTGCGTGAGCTGGGCGTGCCGTTGGAGACCGGCACGGCGAGCGTCTTCGACGCCGAGCCGGGTTACCGGATCGCGCCGCGCGCGTACGCGCTGCCCGACATTCCGCTCGAACCGGACGAGGCCGCGGCGGTGGGCATCGCCGCGCGGCTGTGGCAGCACGCCGGGCTGGCCGCCGCCGCGTCGTCCGGGCTGGCGAAGCTGCGCGCCGCCGGCATCGACGTGGACCCGCAGGCCACGCTCGGCCTGGAGCCCATGGTCACGGTCGACCCGGCGTTCGCGCCGCTGACCGCCGCCGCGCGGGACCGCCGCGAGGTCAGCTTCGACTACCGGGTGCCGGACCGGGACGCGCCGACCCGGCGCCGCCTCCAGCCGTGGGGTGTGGTCTGCTGGCGTGGCCGGTGGTACGTGGTCGGTCACGACCTGGACCGAGCGGCGACCCGCTGCTTCCGGCTGTCCCGGGTGGTCGGCACGGTCCGGGCGACCGGCGAGCCGGGCGCCTACGAGCCGCCCGTCGGCGTCGACCTGATCAGCCACGTGGCCCGCTGGTCCGGGCCGGTGGAGCGCACCGGCCGGGCCACGGTGCTGGCCACTCCGGGCCGCGCCGCCGGGCTGCGCCGCTGGGCGGTGGAGTGCCAGGCCGGCCCGGACGGCGACCGGCTGGTGCTGCCGTACGCCGACGCCGACTACCTGGCCGGCCAGATCGTCGGGTACGGCCCGGACGTGCGGGTCCTGGAGCCACCGGAGGTACGGGAGGCGGTCATCCAGCGGCTGAAGGAGGTCGCCGCCCGGCACGACGAGCTGGCGACCGCCGGGGGTGCCCGGTGACCCGCCCGGCGGCCCGCGCCGGCCGTGCCTCCGCCGACCGGCTGGCCCGGCTGCTCAACCTGGTGCCCTACCTGCTGGCCCGCCCCGGCATCGAGATCGCCGAGGCGGCGCACGACCTCGGGGTGACCGAGAAGCAGCTCCGGGAGGACCTGGAACTGCTCTGGGTGTGCGGGCTGCCCGGCTACGGCCCCGGTGACCTGATCGACATGGCGTTCGACGGCGACCGGGTCACCATCACCTACGACGCCGGCATCGACCGGCCGCTGCGGCTCACCCCCGACGAGGCGCTGGCCCTGGTGGTGGCGTTGCGGATGATCGCCGAGACGCCCGGGGTGGCCAACCGGGAGGCGGTCGAGCGGGCGCTCGCCAAGATCGAGAACGCGGCCGGTGACCTGGCCGGCGCGCCGGTGGAGGTCCGCCTGCCCGGCGACAGCGCCCGGGTACGCGAGCTGCGCGCCGCCGTCGAGCGCGGCCGGGCGCTGCGGATCACCTACTACACCGCGGCGCGGGACGAGACCACCGAGCGCACCATCGACCCGCTGCGGATGCTGATGGTCGGCGGCCGGGCGTACGTGGAGGCGTGGTGCCGCCGTGCCGAGGCGGTGCGGCTGTTCCGGGCCGACCGGATCGACGCGGTGGCCGAGCTGCCGGAGCAGGCGGTCGTGCCGCCGCAGGCCCGCCCGCACGACCTCAGTGACGGCGTGTTCCGCCCGTCGGCCGACCTGCCGCTGATCACGCTGCGGATCGGTCGGGGCGAGCGGTGGATCACCGAATACTATCCGTGCGAGCGCGTCGAGGCCGACGGCGAGCAGTGGCTGGTGTCGCTGCGCGTCACCGACCTCGGGTGGGCCCGGCGGTTCGTGCTCGGGCTGGGCCCGGAGGTGACGGTGGTCGCCCCGGCCGAGCTGGCCGAGCAGGTACGCGCCCAGGCCGTGGCCGCGCTCGACGCGTACGCGACCCCGGCCGGCACCGCCGACCCGGCGGCCGCCGGCGTCACCCGATAGGCTGACCGCCGTGGTGAAGTGGATCGTGCTCGGAGTCGTGCTGTTCGCGCTTGTCGTCCTGGCGCTGGCGGTCCGTCCGGTGGTGAGCCGCCTGTCCGGGCTGCGCCGTTCCGCGCTGGCGTTGCAGCGCCGGGCGGCCGAGGCGGAGTCGCTGCGGACCGCCGCCGAACAGCTGCAGGCGCGGGCCGAGTCGCTCCAGGAACGGATCGTCGTCGCGCAGGAGCGGATGACGTTGATCAAGGCCAAGCGCGGCGACTGATCGACGGCCCCCGGCCCGGTGAGCGTCGTTTGCGCGTAACCGGGCGGTTGCGCGCAGAAATGCGCGGACCTGGACGGTTGACGGGACACTTCGGGTTGGTCGAAACTTCACCGATCGGGCCCGCACCAGCAGGCCCACCGGGGTGGCAAGCCGCTGCGACGCACGTACGATGGGCGGCGACCCACCCTCACCGACACAGAGCGACTGGAGCTTCCCATGGGTGCCCTCAAGCCGTGGCACATCGCCGTACTCGTGGTCGTGCTGATCCTGCTGTTCGGCGCGAAGCGGCTCCCCGACGCGGCCCGCTCGCTGGGCCGATCCCTGCGGATCATCAAGGCCGAGACCAAGAGCCTGCAGGACGACGACCGTAACCTCGCCGAGAAGGCGGACGCGCAGGCCGGCTACCAGCCGCTCCCGCCGCAGCAGCCGGTGCAGGGGCAGCCGTACGCGCAGCAGCAGCCGTACACGCAGCAGCCGTACGCGCCGCAGCCGCAGCAGCCGGTCGCGCCGCCGGCCGACCCGGTGCAGCGCGTCCGCGAGAACTGATCCGAGAGGGCCCCAACCACCGTGGCCTTCGGGTTGAAGAAGCGCGGCCCGAGCAACTTCGCGCGGGCCGCCGACGGCTCGATGACGCTCATGGAGCACATCCGTGAGCTGCGCAACCGGCTGTTCCGCGCGTCGCTGGCGATCCTGGTCGGTTTCGGCTTCGGCATCTGGCTGGCCGAGCCGGTCCGGGAATTGCTGTCGAAGCCCTACTGTGAGCTGCCGCAGTCGCTCGACCCCGACACCGGCAAGTGCAACTTCGTGCAGCTCGGTGTCGCCGACGTCTTCCTGCTGAACCTCAAGATCGGTCTCTGGGTCGGTCTGATCATCGCGGCGCCGATCTGGCTCTACCAGCTCTGGGCGTTCATCGCGCCCGGCCTGCACCGGCACGAGCGGCGGTACGCGTACGTCTTCACCGCCCTGGCGGCACCGCTGTTCGCGGCCGGCGCGGTGCTGGCGTTCTTCGTCACCACCAAGGGACTCGAGTTCCTGCTCGACATCTCCGGCGACGACATCGCGACCACCCTCGAGGTGACCCGCTACATCTCGTTCGTCACGAACCTGATCATGCTGTTCGGGGTGGCGTTCGAGTTCCCGCTGATCGTGCTGATGCTCAACTTCGTCGGCCTGGCCAGCGCCAAGCGGCTGCTCAGCTGGTGGCGGGTGGCGGTGTTCGTGTTCTTCGCGTTCTCCGCCGTAGTCACGCCGACGCCCGACCCGTTCGGCATGACCGCGCTGGCGATCTGCCTCTGCGCGCTCTACTTCGCCGCGGTGGGGGTGGCGTTCATCAACGACAAGCGGCGCGGTCGCGGGCGTGAGGTGTACGCCGGCATCGCCGACGACGAGGTGTCACCGCTGGACCTGTCGACCGAGCCGGTGCCCGCCGGGGGCCGGATCGAGGCGTCCGAGCCGATCGGCGCGCCCGAGCCCGTCGTCGCCCCGAAGCCGATCGAACGCCGCTACGACGACATGACCTGACCGACCCCGCTCACCCGGACGCCGTCCCCACCTCACGGGGGCGGCGTCCGCGTTTCCGCAGCCGCCCCTCGCCGCCGCGCCGAGTGCCCTCCGCCGACCTTGAACTCGATGCCCGCGCGACGGCCCGCCCTTACGTTGATCATGGACTTGCTGCCCCTCGGATGACCGGTTTCCGCACTTTGCCCGGGCAGGAAGTGCAAGATCGCCGGGGCCGGGGCCGGGGCCGGGGCCGGGCCGGGGCCGGGGGGTCAGGTGATGCGGCGGGCTGCGTTGGGAGCGGCGGCGGGGAGCGCGTCGGGGTGGAGGATGGCGGCTATGGTCTCGGTGCCGTCGACCAGGCGCGGGCCGGCGCGCACGATCAGGCCGTCCGCGTCCAGCGCCCACACCTGCGCGCCGGGGAAGTGCCCGGCCACGCCGGCAGCCTGCACGGCCGCGCCGTCGAGACGGAAGCCGCACGGCGCGACCAGCACCACGTCGGGTCGGGCGGCCCGCAGGGCGTCCCAGGTGGTCGGGCCGGAGCGGGCGCCGCGGTGGGTGCCCACCGGCTCGCCGCCGGCCACGTCGACCAGGTCGGGAATCCAGTGTCCCGCGCCGAACGGCGGGTCCACCCACTCGACCACCGCGACCCGGGGCCGGGGCCGGCCCGCCACCGCCGCGCGGACCGCCGCGAGCCGGGCGCGCAGGCCGTCGACAAGGGCCTCGGCGCGCTCCGGCACCCGGGCCGCCGCGCCCACCGCGCGGATCGACTCCAGCACGTCGTCCAGGGTGTACGGGTCCAGCGACAGCACCTCGGACCGGCACCCGAGGTGGTCCACCGCGTCGGCGACCCGGCCCGAGGGCAGCGCGCAGACCCGGCACAGGTCCTGGGTGAGGATCAGGTCCGGGTCCAGCCCGGCCAGCGCCCCGGCGTGCAGCGTGTACAGGTCGGCTCCGGCCGCGACCTGCGCCCTGACGTAGGCGTCGATGTCGCCGGGACTCATGCCCCGGGTGTCCCGGCCGCCGACGACCACAGTGGTGCCCGCCCGGTACGACGCGGGCACCTCGCACTCGAACGTGACGCCGACCAGGTCGTCGCCGAGACCCAGCGCGTACACGATCTCGGTGGCGGAGGGAAGCAGGGAGACCAGCCGCATGCCGCCATCATGCCGGTCCCGCGGACCGCCCGGTGCGCGGGCACATCGGGTCGCCCTCGGGCCTTGCCGCCACGCCGTACGCGCTTAGACTCTGCTGACTCCGCCGAGCCCCCCGGGCGGTGTGCCGGGGTGCGTCGGCGCCCCGTTCCGGTCAGTCCGTCTGACCTGCGCTCCGGAGAACCCGATGAAGAGCCGTACCGCCGCCGTCCTGACCGTCCTCTGCGCGGCCACCGCGCTCACCGCCTGCGGTGACGACGAGCCCGCGCCGAAGGGCCAGCAGGTGCCGGTGACCGCCACCGACACCAGTTGTGAGGTCACCACCACGCTGTTCACGCCGGGCACCGTCACGTTCACCGTGACCAACCGGGGTCAGCAGGCCACCGGGGTCTACGTCTACGGCCGCGAGGGCGACGCCTTCACCAAGGTGATCGCCGAGGTGGCGGACGTGCCGGCGGGCCGCACCGGCGACCTGCGGGCCTCGCTGCAGACCGGCACGTACGAGGTGGCCTGCAAGCCCGGCCGGCAGGGCGACGGCGTGCGTACGAAGATCACCGTGTCCGACGACGGCAACCTGGCCAGCGCCGCAGCCGAGGTGGCCTACGACCGGTCGGTGACGATCGAGCTGACCGACGACGCGATGACCGGGGTGGACGCCCTGATCGCCGAGCCCGGCGAGAAGCTGGCGTTCAAGGTGACGAACAAGACCGCCGGGGCCCGGACGCTGTACGTGCTCAACCCCGACGGCAAGCGGGTCGCGGAGATGAAGGCGGAGGCCAACGGCACCGCCGAGACGGTGGTGACGCTCGGCGCGGCGGGGGACTGGTCGCTGAAGGTCAAGGGCGACGGCGTGCCGTCGGTGAGCAAGCGGCTGGTGGTGCGCTGAGGCGGCCGCGAAAACACCATCGATCCGGCTGCATCCACCGGGGACGGTGCGGGCGAAGCATTGGTCGTGACGACAGTCACGGACCTGGTCGCTTCGACGAAAGGCTCCCCGATGAACATCGCTCGTCTCGCCGCCCGGCTGGCCGTGGGCGCCACCGCGGCGGCGGTGGCCACCACCGCCGTCGCCGTGCCCGCCCAGGCCGGCGCCAAGCAGCCGGGCACGCGGTCGCTGGCCGCCGTGCTCACCGCGGACAAGAGCGGCTTCGACCGCAACTCGCGGGACTTCGACGTGCTCACCAAGGCGGTCCTGACGGTGCTGCAGGCCAAGCCGGACTCGCCGGTGAAGGTGCTCACCGACGGTACCGTCGCGCTGACCGCGTTCGTGCCGAACGACTACGCGTTCCGCGAGCTGGTCCGGGACATCACCGCCGCGAAGAAGCTGCCCGGGGAGAAGGCCGCGTTCGACGCGGTCGCCGGCCTGGGCGTGGACACGGTGGAGGACGTCCTGCTCTACCACGTCGTGCCGGGCGCGACGATCGACCGGAAGGCGGCGCTGAAGGCGGACGGCGCGGACCTGACCACCGCGCTCGGCGCCACCGTCGAGGTGGACGTGAAGCGCTGCTGGTACGGCCGCGAGGTGCGCCTGGTCGACGCCGACACCAGCGACCGCAACGCCAAGGTGGTGCGGTACGACATCAACAAGGGCAACAAGCAGATCGCGCACGCGGTGGACCGGGTGCTGCGCCCGATCGACCTTCCCTGAACCACCCCCGCCACGGCGCCCGGCACCCCCTGCCGGGCGCCGTCGGCGTGTGCCGCCCACCCGCCGTGTGACCTGGCTCTGGTGGGCGGCGCGAGCGGTGCCGTACGGTGCTCGCCGTGACCGCGCACGATCATGTCCCGCCCGGCCCCGTCGCCGTGCTCGCCAACCCGACCGCCGGCCGGGGGCGGCACCGCGGTCTGCTGCCCGGGATCCTGGAGCGCCTCGCCGGAGCGGGCCGCCCGGTCGAGCTGCTGCGCGCGCGTACCCCCGAGGAGGCGGAGGCGGCGTGCCACGCCGCGGTCGCCGGCGGCGCCGGGGCGCTTGTCGCGGTGGGCGGCGACGGCACGATGCACCGCGCGTTGCAGGCGGTCGCCGGCACCGATGTGCCGTTCGGGCCGGTACCGGCGGGCACCGGCAACGACTTCGCGGTGGACACCGGCTTCCCGGCCGACCCGGTGGCCGCGGTCGAGGTGATCGCCGACGCGCTCGCCGCCGGCCGTGCCCGGTCGGTGGACCTGGCGCGGCTGTCCCGGCGCGGCGAGGCCGACCGCTGGTTCGGCGCGGTGCTCGCGGCGGGCTTCGACGCGATCGTCAACGAACGCGCCAACCGGATGCGCTGGCCGCGCGGCCCGCGCCGGTACGACCTGGCGATAGTGGTCGAGCTGGCCCGGCTGCGGCCACGTCGCTACCGGCTGGTTCTCGACGGGGTGGCGCAGGAGGTCGACGCGGTGCTGGTCGCGGTGGGAAACACGGCCAGCTACGGCGGCGGCATGCGGATCTGCCCGGACGCCGACCCGCACGACGGCCTGCTGGACGTGGTGGTGGGCGGGCGGTTCGACAGGCGCACGCTGATGCGGGTCAAGCCGCAGATCTACCGGGGCACCCATGTCACGCACCCGCTGGCGCGCGTCTACCGGGCGCGGACGGTGGAGCTGGCCGCCGAGGGGATCACCTCGTACGCCGACGGGGAACGCTCCCTCGACCTGCCGGTGACCGTCACGGCCGTGCCGGCGGCGCTGCGGCTGCTGCGCTGACCGCCGCCACGCCCTCGGCGTCCGGTGGGCCGGGAACGGGCGGCGGCGCGGTGGACGGGGCGGCGGCGCGGACCGCGCCGGCGCTCGCGGCGACCACCAGCCCGATCGCGAGCACCTCGACCGGGTGCAGCGCCTGGCCGAGCACCAGCCAGCCGGCCACCGCGGCGATCGCCGGGCCGAGGCTCATCATGACCGCGAACGTCGCGGTGGGCAGCCGCCGCAGCGCCGCCAGCTCCAGGCTGTACGGCAGCACGGAGGCGAGCAGCGCCAGCCCGGTACCGAGCCCCAGCACCACCGGGTCGGCGAGGCGACCGCCGCCGTCGGCCAGCCCGAACGGCAGCGTCAGCAGCGCCGCGACGGTCAGCGAGAGGGCCAACCCGTCCGCGCCGGGGAACCGCGCGCCGATCCGCGCCGAGCAGACGATGTACGCGGCCCACATCGCGCCCGCCGTCAGCGCCAGCGCCGCGCCGACCGGGTCGAGCCGGTCGAACCCGCCCTGCCCGAGCAGCGCCACCCCGCCCAGCGCCAGCGCGGCCCAGAACCAGGCCGCCGCCCGGCGCGCGCCGAACACCGACAGCGCCAGCGGGCCGAGCACCTCCAGCGTCACCGCCGGACCGAGCGGGATCCGCTCGATCGCCTGGTAGAAGATCGAGTTCATGCCGGCCAGGGCCAGCCCGAACGCGACCACTGCGGCCCAGTCCCGGCGCCCGTACCCGCGCACCCGGGGGCGGCACACCACGAGCATCACCAGCGCGCCGATGGTCAGCCGCAGCGTCACCGCCCCGGCCACCCCGGTACGCGGGAACAGCAGCGCCGCCAGCGCGGAGCCGAACTGCACCGACAGCGCCCCGCCGAGCACCAGCGCGACGCCGCCGAGCCGGCCCGGCGCACGCGGCGGCAAGGGGTGAACACCGGTCATGCACCTGACCGTAGCCGGTGCGCCGGGACGGGTTCGCGCCGCTGGCGGGGTGTGCGCTCAGCCGCCCCCGGCCAGGTCGAGCACCGCGCCGAGCCCGTTCGGGCGGCCGGCGTCGGCGCACGGCAGCACCAGCACCCCGCACCCGGCCGCGACCGCGCCCGCGTCGGCCGGGGTGTCGCCCACCATGAGCGTGCGCTCCGGGTCGACGCCGAGCATCCCGCAGGCGCGCAGGAAGATGCCCGGGTCCGGCTTGCAGCGCCCCACCTCGTACGACAGCGCGTACGCGTCGACCAGCCCGTCGAGATCCCAGGCGGCGAACAGCGGTCGCAGGTCGAAGCCGATGTTGCTGACCACCGCCACCTTCACCCCGGCGGACCGCAGCGCCCCGAGCACCGGCGCGGTGTCCGGGTACGGCACCCAGCCCTCGGGCACCAGCACCCGCTCGTAGAGCGCGTCGGCGAACCCGTCGATGCCGGTGTCCACCGTCTCGGCCAGCCCGGTGTACGCGCCCCGGTGGGCCTGCGGGTAGAGATCGCGGTCGGCCCACAGCTCGGCCAGCCGGGGCGGCACCCGGGCCGGCAGCGGGCCACCCGCGCGCCCGGCGGTGAGCAGCCGGTCGGCCAGCGACGTGGCCCGGATCCGGTCCAGCTCGACGCCGCAGGCGGACGCCGCGGCGAGCACCCAGGTCAGCGGCTCCTCCACCTGGGCGAGCGTGCCGTGGAAGTCGAAGAGCACCGCCTCCACCGGCCGGCGGGACGGGCGCGGGCCCACGACGTCGTCGGCGCCGCTGGCGGCATGGGGCAGTTCGGTACGGTCCGGCACGTCGTGCACCCTACCGACCCGCTCCGACCGTCCTGCCGGATGGCCTTGACCGGTACTCGTCGGCCGTACCGATTAATCTTGGATCCATGTCGAGCCCCGCCGAGCGGTACGCCGCGGCGCGCCGCCGGGCCGCGCAGGCCTCCGCCTTCCCGGCCCTGGACGAATTCTCCCTGGATCTCGGGTTCGATCTCGACGACTTCCAGCGCGAGGCGTGCGAGGCGCTGGAGCGGGGCAGCGGCGTGCTGGTCTGTGCGCCCACCGGCGCCGGCAAGACCGTGGTGGGCGAGTTCGCGGTGCACCTGGCGCTGCGCGGACGGCCCGGCGGCGACGCGCCGGCCGCCCGCCGCAAGTGCTTCTACACCACGCCGATCAAGGCGCTGTCCAACCAGAAGTACCACGACCTGGTGGACCGCTACGGCGCCGAGCAGGTCGGCCTGCTCACCGGCGACAACGCGATAAACGGCGACGCGCCGGTGGTGGTGATGACCACCGAGGTGCTGCGCAACATGCTCTACGCCGGCTCGGCCACCCTGGAGGGCCTGGCGTATGTGGTGATGGACGAGGTCCACTACCTGGCCGACCGGTTCCGCGGCGGGGTCTGGGAAGAGGTGATCATCCACCTGCCCGAGTCGGTCACGCTGGTGTCGCTGTCGGCCACCGTCTCCAACGCCGAGGAGTTCGCCGACTGGCTGGTCACCGTACGCGGCGAGACCGCCGTGGTGGTCTCCGAGCACCGCCCGGTGCCGCTGTGGCAGCACATGCTCGTCGGCAAGCGGATGTTCGACCTGTTCCACGACGCCGACGCGGCCCGCAAGCACGACGTGCACCCGGAGCTGCTGCGCTACACCCGGGACACGATGCGCCGGCTGGAGCTGGGCGAGGGCCGCAGCGCCGGCCACGGTGGCGGCCGGCGCGGCCCGCGTTGGCGCGGTCCGATGCGCCCGGACATCGTCGACCGGCTCGACCGGGAGGGGCTGCTGCCGGCGATCCTGTTCATCTTCAGCCGGGCCGGCTGCGACGCCGCAGTGCAGCAGTGCCTGGCCGCCGGGCTGCGCCTGACCTCCCCTGAGGAACGCGCCGAGATCCGCCGGGTGGTCGAGTCCCGGGTCACCGCCATCCCCGGCGAGGACCTGTCGGTGCTCGGCTACTGGGAGTGGCTCGACGGGCTGGAGCGCGGGCTGGCCGCCCACCACGCCGGCATGCTCCCCGCGTTCAAGGAGGTCGTCGAGGAGCTGTTCGTCCGCGGGCTGGTCAAGGCCGTCTTCGCCACCGAGACGCTGGCGCTGGGCATCAACATGCCGGCACGCTGCGTGGTGCTGGAACGCCTGGTCAAGTTCAACGGCGAGGCGCACGTCGACCTCACCCCGGGCGAGTACACCCAGCTCACCGGCCGGGCCGGCCGCCGGGGCATCGACGTCGAGGGCCACGCCGTGGTGGTCTGGTCGCCGGAGACCGACCCCCGGCACGTGGCCGGGCTCGCCTCCACCCGCACCTACCCGCTGCGCTCCAGCTTCCGGCCGTCGTACAACATGGCCGTCAACCTGGTCGGCAGCGTCGGCGCGGCGCCGGCCCGCGAGCTGCTGGAGTCCTCGTTCGCGCAGTTCCAGGCCGACCGGTCGGTGGTCGGTCTGGCCCGGCAGGTGCAGCGCAACACCGAGACCATCGAGGCGTACGGCGCGGAGGCCGCCTGCCACCACGGCGACTTCGACGAGTACTTCGCGCTGCGGGTGGCGATCGCCGACCGGGAACGGGCCATCGCCCGGCAGGGGCAGAGCCAGCGCAAGGCGGCGGCTGTCGCCTCGCTGGAGCGGCTGCGGGTCGGTGACGTGATCCGGGTGCCGTCCGGGCGGCGGGCCGGCCTGGCGGTGGTGCTGGACCCGGCCACCGGCGGGTTCGGTGAGCCCCGGCCGCTGGTGCTCACCCAGGACCGCTGGGCCGGGCGGGTCACCCCCGGTGACTTCACCACCCCGGCGGAGGTGCTGACCCGCATCCGGGTGCCGAAGCACTTCAACCACCGTTCGCCTGCGGCCCGGCGGGACCTGGCCGCGGCGGTCAGCGGCACCGGCCTGGACCGGCACGGCGGCCGGCGGGGCGGCCGGTCCCGTCAGGCGGCGGGGGAGGACCACCGCCTCAGCCAGCTCCGCGTCGAGCTGCGCGCGCACCCGTGTCACGCCTGCCCGGATCGGGAGGAACACGCCCGCTGGGCGGAGCGGCGGCGCCGGCTGGAACGCGACACCGAGGAGCTGCGTCAGCGGGTGTCCGGGCGGACCGGCTCGCTGGCCCGTACCTTCGACCGGATCGTGGCGTTGCTGACCGCGCGCGGCTACCTGGCCGCCGACGGTGAGGTCACCGACGCCGGCCGGATGCTGGCCCGGATCTGGACCGAGGCGGACCTGCTGGTGGCCGAGTGCCTGCGCCGACGGGTGTGGGACGGCCTGTCCCCGGCCGAGCTGGCCGCCGCCGTGTCGGTGGTGGTCTTCGAGGCCCGGCGGGACGTCGACGAGCGGGCGTCGTTGCCGCGTGGCGGGGTCGCCGACGCGGTCGACGAGACGCTCAAGCTGTGGGGCGACATCGAGGCCGACGAGGCGGCGCGCGGCCTGGCGGTGACCCGCGAGCCGGATCTCGGGTTCGCCTGGCCGATCTACCGGTGGGCGCGCGGCGAGGCGCTGGCCAAGGTGCTCGCCAGCGGGCACCAGATCGACGGGGAGATGCCGGCCGGCGACTTCGTCAGGTGGGCGCGACAGGTGGTCGACCTGCTCGGGCAGGTCGCCGACTCGGGTGGCGCTTCGGCCGAGCTGCGCGGCACCGCACGGCAGGCCATCGCGGCGGTCAACCGGGGCGTGCTGGCCTACCACGCCTCCGCCTAACGGTCACTTTCGGTCACCGGTCGCCGGGAATCGACGCATCGCTGCGTCACCGCGCTGACACCCCGCGAATTGTCGGGGGGTCGATGCATGCCCTGGTCAGGGCCTATCCCATCATTGCCCCGGGGCGCCGTGGGTCGCGCTGCGTCGATGGTGAGGGAAGGGCGTCGTGGGCGAGATCAATCACTTCGAGTACGGGTGGATCACACCCGCGCTCAGCTACGCGTTGTCAGTGCTCGGCTCGGCGCTCGGACTGGTCTGCGCCGGGCGGATCCGGACCGCCACCAGCGGCGGCCAGCGCGCCTGGTGGGGCCTGCTCGCCGCGTGGGCGCTGGGTGGCACCGCGATCTGGGCCATGCACTTCATGGCGATGCTCGGGTTCGCCGTCTCCGGCACCCGGATCCGCTACGACGTGCCGCTGACGGCCGCCAGCACCGCGATCGCGGTGGCGTCGGTCGGCATCGGGCTGGCGATCGTGGGCACCGGCCGGCTCGCCGCGCCGCGTCTGCTGGCCGGCGGGTTCTTCACCGGCGCCGGGGTGGCCGCCATGCACTACACCGGCATGGCCGCGATGCGCCTGGACGGCTCGTTCGGCTACGACCCGCTGCGGGTGACGCTGTCGGTGGTCATCGCGATCGTGGCCGCCACCGTCGCGCTCTGGCTGGCGATGACCGTCCGGCGTGGGCTCGCCATCGCCGCCTCGGCGCTGGTCATGGGCATCGCTGTCAACGGCATGCACTTCACCGGCATGAGCGCGCTGTCGGTGCACCTGCACGAGAGCCGCGGCCCGGCCTCCGGCACCGAGGTGAGCGGACTGCTGGTGCCGATCGTGCTGGCGGTGGTCTTCGGCGTGGTGGGGCTCGTCTACGCGCTGCTCGCCGCGCCGTCGGACGACGACCGGGCCGGGGCCGCGTACGTCAGCTCGCGGCTCGGTGACGCGCCGCGGACGGTCGCCGCCGAGCCCGCGCCGGACCCGGTGGGCCTGCGTGCCCGGTCGACGCTGGCGCAGCCCGGCGCCCAGTTCCCGAGCCGCCGGAGCACCGACCGCCCTTCGTGATCAACTGATCACGATCGGTCGCCCGCCAGCGCGTCGACCAGGCGGCGGCAGGACCCGGCCAGGTTCCAGCGCTGCGCCAGCTCCAGCAGCCGCTCCGGGTCGGCGGGCGACGTCGGCAGCGCCGGGTCCAGCTCGGGCAGCGGCACGTCGGTGGCGACCCGGACCACCTTCGGCGCCACCGCCAGGTAGTCGCGGGCGGCGTCGAGCTTGGCCCGCAGCCCCGGGGCGAAGCCGGAGCGGGGGTCGTCGAGCGCGGCCAGGATGCCGTCGAGCCCGCCGTAACGGTCGATCAGCCGGGCGGCGGTCTTCTCACCCACCCCGGCCACGCCGGGCAGGCCGTCGCTGGGGTCGCCGCGCAGCGCCGCGAAGTCGGCGTACCGGTCGGCGGGCACGCCGTAGCGGGCCCGCACCGCCGCGTCGTCGCAGTCGTCCAGCTTGGCCACGCCCCGCCCGACGTAGAGCAGCCGCACCGGGCGCGCGTCGTCGACGAGCTGGAACAGGTCGCGGTCGCCGGAGACCACCTCGACCGGGCCGGACTGGGTCACCGAGAGCGTGCCGAGCACGTCGTCGGCCTCGTAGCCGGTGGCGCCCACAACCGGGATGCCGAGCGCGTCGAGGACCTCGAGGATCATCGGCACCTGCGGGGACAGCGTGTCCGGCACGACCTCGCCGCCCTCGGGCGCGACCCGGTGCGCCTTGTAGGACGGCAGCAGCTCGACCCGCCACGCCGGCCGCCAGTCGTGGTCCATCGCGCAGATCATGCGGTCGGGACGGCGGGTGCGGACGAGCTGGGCGAGCATGTCGAGGAAGCCGCGCACGGCGTTGACGGGCTGGCCGTCGCCGGTCTTCGCGGCCGACTCGGGAATGCCGAAGTAGGCGCGGAAGTAGAGGCTGGGGGAGTCGATCAGGAGGATCGGCTGTCGGTGTGCCACGGCGACAAGCCTTCCACAGCCCTCTGACGAGATGGGGGAGGCGACCGCGGGACCGGAAACCCGGGCGCGCGCGGGTCCCCGGATGCGCAGACTGGCGGGGTGAGCTTCGTACCCGGCCTGACCCTGGCCCGCCGGTTCCACGACGAGGTGGTGGGTCCGCTGCTGGCGCGGCGGCTGCCCGGCCTGCGGTACTCCGCCGGTCTGCTCGACGGCGGCTCCGAGCTGCTCGGCCTCGACACGCCCCGCTCCACCGACCACGACTGGGGTCCGCGTACCCAGGTCTTCGTGGGCAGCGCGCACGACGTGGCGCCGGTACGGGCGGCGCTGGACGCGGACCTGCCGGCGCGCTTCCTCGGCTGGCCGACCCGGTACGCCGGTGGCCCGGCGGTACGGCTCGGCACGGTGCACGCCGACGGCGACCGGCACGGCGTGAGCGTGGACGAGCTGGGCGCGTGGTGGCGGGACCGGCTGGGCGCCGACCCGCGCGCCGGCATGTCGGTGGCGGACTGGCTGGCGACACCGACGCAGCGGCTGGCGGAGCTGACCGGGGGAGCGGTGTTCCACGACGGGCTCGACGGGGCGCTCACCGCCGCCCGCGCCGCGCTGGCCTGGTATCCGGACGACGTGTGGCGGCACGTGCTGGCGGCCGGGTGGCAGCGGGTCGCGCAGGCCGAGCACCTGGCGGGCCGGTGCGCCGAGGTCGGCGACGAGCTGGGCAGCCGGGTGGTGGCCGCCGGGCTGGCCCGGGACCTGATGCGCCTCGGGCTGCTGCTGCGTCGCCGCTGGCCCCCGTACGCGAAATGGCTCGGCACGGTGTTCGCGACGCTGCCGGGCGCGGCGCCGGTGGTGGACGGGCTCGCCGCCGCGCTCGGTCCGGGCGAGTGGGCGGTCCGCGAGCCGGGCCTGGTCCGGGCGCTGGAGACGGCGGCCGGCTGGACCAACGACGTCGCGCTGGCGCCACCGGTGGACCCGGCCGCCCGGCCCTTCCACGACCGGCCGTTCCTGGTGCTCGACGCGGGCCGCTTCGTCGAGGCGCTCCGCGCCGCGATCACCGACCCGCGGCTGCGCGACCGGCCGCCGATCGGCGCGGTGGACCAGTACGTCGACAGCGTGGACGTGCTCACCCACCCGGACCGCGCCCGCCGGGTGGCCGCGGCGGTTGTCCGTCCGCCGGGCGCGGCCTAGACTCCGATTCGAGTCGCATCGATCCGCGACTGTCTATCTCGTCTCCGAGGGTCCGGGCCGCCCGTCGCAGGCGCCTCGCCGGCGAGGACGCCGCTCCGTGCGGCGTTCCCACCACCGAGGAGAACAGCATGCTGTCCAGAATGAGCAGACTCCGGCTGCTCGGCGCGGCGCTCGCCGCCGCCGGGCTCGCCGTCGGAGCGGCGCTCGCCGTCCCCGGGCCGGCCTCGGCCGCCGCGCTGACCGAGGTGACGAACTTCGGCACCAACCCGAGCAACCTGCGCATGTACCTGTACGTCCCGGACACCGTCGCGGCCCGTCCCGGCCTGCTCGTGGTGAACCACTACTGCACCGGCAGCGGCCCGGCCATGTACTCCGGCACCCAGTTCGCGTCGCTGGCCGACCGGTACGGCTACATCGTCGTCTACCCGTCGGTGACCCGCAGCAGCAAGTGCTTCGACGTGTCCTCACCGCAGGCGCTGCGCCGCGACGGCGGCAGCGACCCGGTGGGCATCAAGTCCATGGTGGACTACGTGCGGCAGCGCTACCCGGTCGACTCGCAGCGGATCTTCACCACCGGCACCTCGTCCGGCGCGATGATGACGAACGTGCTGCTCGGCGACTACCCGGACGTGTTCCGCGCCGGGGCGGCCTTCGCCGGGGTGCCGTTCGGCTGCTTCGCCACCACGAACGGCTCGGAGTGGAACAGCGAGTGCGCCAACGGCCAGGTGCTGAAGACCCCGCAGCAGTGGGGCGACCTGGTGCGCAACGCCTACCCGGGCTACACCGGCCCGCGTCCGCGGATGCAGATCTGGCACGGCACCAACGACGAGACGCTGCGCTACCCGAACTTCGGCGAGCAGATCGACCAGTGGACGAACGTGCACGGGCTGAGCCAGACGCCCGACTACACGGACAGCCCGCAGTCCGGCTACACCCGGACCCGCTACGGCGGCACCGGCGGCACCGCGACCGTCGAGGCGATCAGCATGCAGGGCGTCACGCACAACCTGCCGGTGGACGCGGCCCAGGCGATCCGCTTCTTCGGCCTGGACACCGTGCCGCCGACCAGCCCGCCGCCCACCACGGCCGTCCCCACCACGCCGCCACCCACCACGCCCCCGCCGACGACGCCCCCGCCCACCACGGCGCCGCCGCCCACGACGCCGCCGCCGTCGGGGGCCTGCCGGGTCGGGTACGTGGTGAACGCCTGGAACAACGGCCTCACCGCCTCGGTGACGATCACCAACACGTCCACCACGGCGATAAACGGCTGGAGCCTCGCGTTCACGCTGCCGGGCGGCCAGACGATCACCGGCGGCTGGAACGCCACCTACAGCCCCACCAGCGGCGCGGTGACTGCCCGCAACGTCTCCTACAACCCGGTGATCGCACCGGGCGGCTCGGTGGACATCGGCTTCCAGGCCACCCACACCGGCAACGCCGGTAAACCCGGCTCGTTCACGCTCAACGGAAGCCCCTGCACGGCCGCCTGATCCGCACGCCAGTACGCCGAGGTGGCGGCATCCCGGACACGGTGATGCCGCCACCTCGGCGAAGCGGTGGCGATCACGCGGGACCGGGCATGAGCACCGCCGCGGCGGGTACCCGTCCCGGACGGACACCGGCGGGAACCGAAGGAGCGGATATGAAGGTCCGAAGCTCCCTGCGCGCACTCAAGCGCAAGGCCGACTCGATAGTGGTCCGGCGCCGGGGCAAGCTGTTCGTGCTGAACAAGTCCGACCGGCGGCAGAAGGCCCGGCAGGGCTGAGCCGGTGGCGGACATCCTGATCACCGGGGCCGGCAGCGGGCTCGGCCGGGGCACGGCGCTCGGGCTGGCCCGCACCGGCCACCACGTGATCGCCGCGGCACAGATCTGGCCGCAGGTCCGCGAGCTGCGCGCCGAGGCCGAACGGGCCGGCGTCGCGCTGGACGCGATCAAGCTGGACGTCACCGACCCGGCCGACCGGGCCGCGGCCGCCCGCCACCGTGTCGACATCCTGGTGCTCAACGCGGGCCTGCAGGAGGCCGGCGCGGTGGTGGAGATCCCGATGGAGCGGGTCCGCCGCTCGTTCGACGTGAACGTCTTCGGCCACCTGCACCTGGCACAGGACCTCGTGCCGCCGATGCTGGCCCGGGGCGCCGGCAAGGTGGTCTGGGTGTCCTCGGCGGTCGGCGTACGAACCCGGCCGTTCATCGGCGTCTACGCCGCCACCAAACACGCGATCGAGGCGCTCGCCTGGGCCATGAAGGGCGAGCTGGAACCGCGCGGCGTCCGCGTTGCGGTGATCAACCCCGGCCCGTACCGGACCGGCTACAACGACACCGGCGTGGAGACCATGTCCCAGTGGTGGGACGAGTCCACCGCGCTGCTGCCGCGCCCTGACTTCGGCGACTACCTGGGCCACCAGCGCGACCCCCAGGAGATGACCGACGAGATGGTCCGCGCGGTGCCCGCCGACGACGGTCACCCGTACCGCACCACGTGCCCGCCGTCGCTGCGCGAGCAGCTCAGGGAGTTCGAGTCGCAGGTGTGGGACGCGACGTCGTGACGGCGGTGTCCGGGATGCGCTCCGGGTGGGCACCGCCGGTCAGCCGGGCCGCGGCGAAGCCGACCAGCGGGCGGTAGATGCGCACCGAGTCGGCGAGCGCGGAGAAGTGCGAACCCGCGTTGCCCGCGTGGTAGCGGGTGGCGATGTCCACCTGCTCGACCGGCAGCCCGGCGCCCACCGCGCGCAGCAGCACGTCCATCTCGTACTCGAAGCGGTCGCCGGGGACGGTGACCAGCCAGTCCAGCAGCCCGGCCGGGTACGCCCGCAGCCCGGTCTGGGTGTCCCGCACGTCCCGCCCGGTCGCCAGCCGGAACGCGACCCGGGTCGCGGCGTTGCCGAACCGGCTGCGGGCCGGCACCTCGCCGTCGAAGCGGCGCACGCCGAGTGTCATCGCGCCGGTGGCGCGCATCCGCCCGGCCACCCGGCACACGTCCTCCACGCGGTGCTGACCGTCGGCGTCCACACAGGTCACATCGTGTCCCGGGTGGCGCGTGGCGGCGTACCGGAAACCGGTGCGCAGCACCACGCCCTTGCCCCGGTTGACCCGGCGGCGCAGCACCTCGGCGCCCCGGTCGCGGGCCGCGCGCAGCACCCCGGCGGCGGCCGGGCCGCTGCCGTCGTCCACGACCAGCACCCGCGCCCCGGGCAGCGCGGCCCGCAGGTCGGTGACCAGCGGCGGAAGCCGGTCACCCGGCCGGTACACGGGCACGAGCACGATCACTGGACCTCCCGGGGTGGACTCGCCCGCCGGCACGGTCCGCCGGGTCGATCGAGGAGCGTCGTACCCCGGGCCCGCGACCGCGAATCACCGCCGGGGCGTGAGGCGTCCGATCCGGTCGGCCGCGCGGCTCAGCGCGCGCTCGCGGCGCAGCGACGCCTCCGGGGTACGCACGCCGAGATAGCCGAGCCGGCTGAGCGCCCGGACGGCCCGCTCACGCCGGGCCGGCACCGGGTCGGGCGCGGTCACCGGCACGTCGGCCAGCGCCGGGCCGGTCAGGCCGAGCACGCGCGCGGCGAGCAGCCGGACGCGGGGCAGGTGCCACGGGTGCGTGACCAGCCCGAGCGGGCGCCGCGCGGTGAACTCGGCCGCGCCGAGCAGCCCGTCCTGCACGGTGTGCGCCAGGTTCTGCAGCGTGGTGCGGGACCGGGTCTCGGCCGCCGACCGGGCGTACGCGTCGAGGCCGGCCTCGCGCGCCAGCGCCCGCATCAGCTCGCCCTCCCGGAATCCGGGCGGCGGACCGGGCGCCCCGGCCGGGCCGTGCGGCCAGCCGCCGGTGAACACGACCCGGGCGCCGGGCGCGCGGCGGAACTCGTCGGCGTGCGCGCGGACGTACGCCACAGCGGCCTCGGTGCGCGCGACGCTCTCGGCGGTGAGCCGGTAGCCGTCGTCGCCGGCCACCACGCCACGGCCGAAGACCAGCAGCACGGTGGCGGTCGGTGTCATCCCCTCACCGTACGTGTCACTCCTCCTCGGGGGGCCAGGGAGGCGTGCCGACGCCGGTGATGCGCACCCCGCCCCACGGGTCCACCTCGGTGAGCCGGGCCCGGGTGACGCGCTCGCCGATGCGGATCTCCACGTCGCGGCGGCCGGAGCGCAGCAGCCGCACCAGGCGTGGCTCCGGCTCGACGCGCCCGGCCCAGTGGTAGCGGCCGTCGACCGGCTCGAACCGGCCGCCGGCGTGCAGCCGTACCCGGGTGCCGGCGATCTCGGCCGTGCCCTGCCAGGTCACCTGTCGATCCGTTCGTGCGCGCGGGTCAGCTCCGGCGGCAGGTCCGCGCCCCGGCGGACCCCCTCGATGCCGCTCCACAGCAGCGTGGTCAGGTACTCGGTGAGCGCGGACCGGTGGATCGGCTGCCCGTGCGTGGTCCACCAGTCGCCGACCGCCTGCACGAACCCGACCAGCCCGTACGCCCAAGGCTCGGCCGGCCCGGCGTCGAGGCCGAGCGCGCGCAGCCGGTCGCCGATGACCCGGGCCAGCCCGGTGGCCACCTGCCGGCTGGTGCCGGCGACCACCTGCTGGATGCCGGGATGGCCGGACTCGTGCACCAGGAACCGGTAGAGCGAGGGCTCGAACTCCACCACGCTCAGGTACGCGTCGATCGTCGCCTCGACCAGCGCCCGCTCCTCGCGGACCTGCTCCACGGCGGGCGCGACGGCGGCCACCACGCGCGCCGCGACCACCTCGCTGACCGCGAGCCAGAGCTGCGCCTTGTCGGCGAAGTAGCGGTAGAGCACCGGTTTGCTGACCCCGGCGGTGGCCGCGACCTGGTCCATGTCGACGTTCGGGCCGTGCCGCAGCAGCGCCTGCACGGCGGCGGCGATCAGTTCCTGGCGGCGCTGTTCGCGGTGCTCCGCCCAGCGGTCACGCCGCCCTCCGGACCGTGGCGGGGACGGCTCCGGCGAGGGGTCGGGGCCATTGACATCGGTGGTGGTGCGTCGCATGCTACCACTCGTAACAGTTACTGGAAGTTACGTCAATATGGAGGGGCCATGGCCGGATTCCCGCGCGAGGCGGTAGCCGCCCGCCTCCTCACCGCCTCCGTGCGTACCAGCTACGACCCCCTGGTGGACGTCGACTGGTCGGCGCCGCCAGTGCCCGGCGCGTACTGGCTGCCGCCGTCGCGCAGCAGCCTCTACGGCACGCCACTGTGGGACGGGCTGACCGAGGAGCAGCGGGTCGAGCTGACCAAGCACGAGGTGGCCAGCGCCGCCAGCGCCGGGATCTGGTTCGAGACGATCCTCATGCAGATGCTGATCCGGCACTACTACGACGCGGATCCGACCAGCCGGCACGCCCAGTACGCGCTGACCGAGGTCGCCGACGAGTGCCGGCACTCCATCATGTTCGGCCGGCTCATCGAGGCCACCGGCGCGCCCGTCTACCGCGCCGAGCCCGTCGACCACCTGCTCGGGCGCTGGCTCAAGGCCACCGCCACCGGCCCGCAGATGTACGCGGCCATCCTGATCGCCGAGGAGATCCTCGACTCGTTCCAGCGCGAGATCATGGCCGACGAGTCGTTGCAGCCGCTGATCCGGATGGTGTCGCGCATCCACGTGGTGGAGGAGGCCCGGCACGTGCGCTTCGCCCGCGACGAGCTGGCCCGGCAGGTGGAGGCGGCCGGGCCGGTCGCGCTCACGTACGCGCGGCTGGTGATCGGGCGGGCCGCGTACTCGATCACGCGGCGGCTGGTGCACCCGCGGGCTTACGCGTCGGTCGGGATCGACCCGGCGGCCGGTCACGCCGCGGCGCGGGCCAACCCGCACTGGCGGGCCACGCTGCGCTGGTCGGCGCAGCGGATCGCCGAGCATCTGACCGAACTGGGTCTGGTGGCCGGGCCGGGCCGGCTGCTGTGGCGCCGGGCCGGGTTGATCGAGGGCTGACCGGCGGCGACCCGAAGGGGAAGGATCGCCGCCGGCCGCCCGGTCAGGAGGTCGGGAAGTTGTCGGGGGTGCGGATCCGGTCGCGCATGTACGCGCCGGACTGCGTCAGCACCGACGTCCCGCTGAACGAGCCGGACGCGCACGTGCCCGGCCGCAGCGCGGCCGAACCCTCGGGGGCGTCGGAGAACGTCCAGTTGGCGTAGCTGATCTTCAGCCGGTCGAGCAGGTCGAGCCAGGCGTTGCTGCTGGCGACGTCGACGGCGCCGTCGCCGGTGTAGGTGACGGTGCCGAACTCGGTGACGAACAGCGGCAGCCGGGAGGCGGCCCGCTGCACCTCGTTGCGGTAGTTGTCCTGGTGCGAGGCGGCGTAGAAGTGGAACGTGTACATGATGTTCTGCGCCCGCACCGGGTTGTTCACGATCTCGTCGGAGTTGCTGCCGTCGGACACGCCCAGCGAGGACCAGCCGCGGGTGCCGACGATGATCACCGCGTCCGGGTCGTTGGCCCGGATCACCGGGATGACCTGCTCGGCGTAGTTGCGGATGGTGGACCAGCTGACCCCGTTGGGCTCGTTGGTGATCTCGTAGATCACGTTCTTCTTGGCCGCGTTGCGCGCGGACACGTTGGCGAAGAACGTCTTGGCCCGGTCCAGGTTGTACATCGGGTCACCGGGGGTCAGCGTGTGGAAGTCGATGAGCGCGTACATGCCGCGGGCCTCGGCCTTGTCCACGAGCGTGTTCACCTGGGCGGTGAAGCCGGCCGGGTTGGTCTCGTAGCCCTGCTCCTGCACGTACATCGAGATGCGCAGCAGGTCCGACTGCCACTCGTCGGCCAGCACGTCGAGCGAGGTGTCGGTGTAGCAGTTGGCGAACCACTGCAGGCCGTGGGTGCTCATGCCGCGCAGCTGGATCGGCCGCCCGTACTGGTTGCAGAGGTTGACCCCGCAGACCTGGAGCTGGCCGTTGATCGCGACCGGGGTGGTGCCGGTCGGCGGCGGCGTCGTGGGCGGGGGAGTGGTCGGCGGCGGGGGCGTGCTGGGCGGCGGGGTGCTCGGCGGGGGCGTGCCGGTGCCGCCGGTGCAGACCGTGCCGTTGAGCGTGAACGAGGTGGGGCTCGGGTTCGACCCGGTCCAGGAGCCGTTGAAGCCCACAGTGGTGCTCGCGCCGGTGCCGAGCGCGCCGTTGTAGTCCGCGCTGCGCGCGGTGACCGAGGAGCCGCTCTGCTGCCAGGTGGCCGACCAGCCCTGCACCACGCGCTGGCCCCCGTCGGGGAAGGTGAAGCCCAGCGTCCAGTTGCTCACCGGGTCGCCGAGGTTCGTCACCGCGACGGTGGCGGTGAAGCCCCCGGGCCACGAGTTGGTGGTGTAGGTGACGGCACAGCCGGTCGCGGCCATCGCGTTCGGCGACGGCAGGACGGCCGTCGCGGCCAGGGCGAGCGCGCCGACCGCGCCGCCGACGAGCAGGTGCCGCCGGGACGGGCGGGGAATCGAGAACATACGGGAAGGTCCCATCGCTTGATGGTGATCGGACGGTGCCCGTCGTGAACCTGCCCGGAAAGCCCGACGCGGCGGCCTGGGGGAGCGCTCCCAGGGCGAGCGTAGAGGCGGATGTCGATCCGTGCAACAGCCGGTGGCTCAGCGGCCGCCGCGCCGCCCACCGTAGAGCCGCAGCGCGTTGCAGACGTCGAACACGCCCGGCACGTCCCAGGCCAGCTCGGCGGCGACCAGGCGGGTTTCCGGATCGGCCACCAGGCCGGCGAGGATCACCACCCGGTTCTGCACCGTGACGGTGATCTGCTGCCGCCGGGTGGTCCAGTCGGCGCTGAGCCGCTGGGCGACGAGCGAGGCGAGCCGGGTGTCCGCGTCGTCGGGCTCCGGCTCACGGCCGGTGTACGGGAACTCGGGGTACGGCCAGGGCATCACCACGGGGAGGGCTCCTTCTGTTCGGTCTTTACCGCGCGCCGGGACGCGGGCCCCGGCGCCGGGGCGCGGCCGTCGACGACTGTGAAGACGCCGTCGAGCCGCATCGTGTGCAGCACGGTGAGCACGAAGCGCGACGGCGACAGCAGGCACAGCCGCCGTCCGTCGCGCCGGGCGTCCTGGTGCGCGCGCACCAGCAGGCCGAGCCCGGCCGAGTCGATCACCTCGAGCGCGGACAGGTCGACCAGTTCGCGGTCGCCGCGCACGGAGCGTTCCGCGAGCGCCCGGCGTACCGCCTCGGCGGGATCGACGTCGGCGGCGGCCGGGGTGCCGGCCACCTGCTCCAGGTCCTCGGTGCCCAGGCCGTCCTCGGCGACCGTGGCCCGGACGCTGCACCGGGGGCAGTGGTGCGGGCCGGACGCGAAGGGCGAGCCGACCCAGTCGTGCTCGAACACGAGCGTCCACACCACCTCGGCGTCGGGCAGCGTCGCGCCCGCGCCGGTGACGCTGTCGCCGCAGCCGTCGCAGATGAGCATCATCAGGTGGTCCGCGGGGACGACTGTCACACCTCCTCCTTCCGTCGGGCGCCCGGATCGGGCGCCTGCCGGTCCGCGCCCGTGCCGCCCGCCGTCACCACCGCCAGCACGACCGCCACGGCCGCGAACGCGGTCTGCGTCACCAGGGACAGCAGCGGCGAGGCGTCGGGGCGGCGGTCCACCAGCCCGACCACGATCGCGCCGAGCAGCGCGGCGGCCACGCCGAGCGCCAGCGTCAGCCAGACCGGGACGGCCTTGCGTCCCGGCACGACGAGCCGGCCCACGCCACCGACGGCGAGACCCACCACGAGTGCTCCGACGAGCGTGCTTCCGGTCACGGCCCCTCCTCAGCGGGGTGCGGACGCGACCCGGGCCCGGCCGCGCGCGGCCGGACGGGGCGTGTCGACGACGGGTACGGCGCCCAGCCCGGAGGTCTGCAGGATGCGCCGGATCCGTGGGTGCGGGTTGCTCAGCGTGAGCACGCCGTCCTGCCGCGCCAGCCGCCGGTGCACGTCCAGCAGCAGCGCGACCGCGGCGGCGTCCACATGTCGGCACCCGGCGAGGTCGATCGTCAGCTCGCGGGGGCGCAGCGCGAGGATGCGGTCCAGCACGTGCGCGACCTCGGGCAGCCCGGCGAGGTCCAGTTCGTCGGTGATGTCCACCCGCACGTGCGGCACGGCGGACTCCGGCGGGGACGGCAGGGTAGCGGGCATCAGGTCGCTTCCGTGGCGGGTTCAGTGTCGATCCCCACTCTGCGCAGCGATCTTGGAGGTCCCCGGACGGTTGTATGACGGTTCGATGACAAAAACCACGAACGGCCCACGCGGTTGGGCTACCCGTGCCGGGCCGGTCATGATGCCCATATGACGGCCGTACTGGTGATCGAGGACGACGACCGCATCCGGCTCGCGCTGCAGCTCGCCCTGGAGGAGGAGGGCTACGAGGCGTACGGCGCCCCGACCGCGGAGGACGGGCTGCGACGGCAGCGGGAGAAGCCGTCCGACTACGTGCTCGTCGACCTGATGCTGCCCGGCATGAACGGGTTCGACTGCATCCGCCAGCTGCGCCGCGACGACGACGTGCCGGTCGTGGTGATCAGCGCCCGCGACGACACCCACGACATCGTCGCCGCGCTGGAGGCCGGCGCCGACGACTACGTGGTGAAGCCGGTCGCGATCAAGGAGCTGTCGGCCCGGCTGCGGGCGCTGCGCCGGCGGGTCCGCACCGTGTCCGGGCCCGCCCCCGCCCAGTTCTTCGGCGAGCTGGAGATCAGCGCCGAGGCCGGCGAGGTGCGCCGCTCCGGACGGCCGGTCCCGGTCACCCGCACCGAGTTCCGGCTGCTCTGCGAGCTGGCCGAGCACGCCGGCCGGGTGCTGTCCCGCCAGCAGCTGCTCAGCCGGGTCTGGGGCTACGAGACCGGCGACGAGCGGCTCGTCGACGTGCACGTCGGCCGGCTGCGGCAGAAGATCGAGTCGGACCCGGCGAACCCCCGCCACCTGGTCACCCTCCGCGGCCTCGGCTACAAGCTGCAGCGATGACCCGTCCCGGACTGCGCGCCCGCGTCACCGCGGCGTTCGCCGTCGGCGCGTTGCTGCTGTCCGCGCTGATGGCCCTCTTCTCGTACGACCTGACCCGGCGCTCGCTGCTCGACGAGCGGGAGCGCACCGCGGTGCGGGCCGCCTACTACGACGCGGCGGTGGTCCGCTCCGGCCTGGACACCGGCACGCCGGACGTGGTGGCGGTGCTGCGCTCGCTCGACACCGGCAGCGCCCGCCGCCCGCTGCTGCACCTGCCCGACGGCTGGTACGCCCGCACCGCCGACGTGGGCGCCAGCTCCGTGCCGGTGGAGTTGCAGCGCATGGTCGCCGACGGCAAGCCCGCGGTGCAGCGGATCCGCCTCGACGGGCAGCCCGCGCTGCTGGTCGGCGTGCCGCTGCCCGGCGCGCTCGGCTACTACGAGCTGACCTCGCTGCGGGAGGTCGAGGAGACGTTCCAGGTGGTGGGCCTGGCGCTGATCGCCGTGGCGATCATGGTGGCCGGGGCGGGCGCGGCGCTCGGCTGGTACGCCACCCGGCACAGCCTGCGGCCACTGACAGCGGTCGCCGACGCGGCGGAACGGATCGCGGGCGGGGACTTCGCCACCCGGCTCGATCCGACCACCGACCCCGACCTCACCCGCCTGTCCAGCTCGTTCAACGAGATGGTCGACAAGCTGGTGCACCGCATCGAGCGGGACCGGCGCTTCGCCGCCGACGTGAGCCACGAGCTGCGCTCGCCGTTGCAGACGCTGGCCGCGGCGGCGAGCGTGCTGCACCGCCGCCGCGAGCACCAGGACGAACGCACCGCCACCGCCGCCGGCCTGGTGGCCGACGAGGTGACCCGGTTCCAGCGCCTCGTCGACGACCTGATCCAGTTGGCCCGCACCGAGCAGCCGGCGCACCGCGAGACGGTCGACGTGGTGGAGCTGGCCCGGGCCGCCTGCCGGGAACGATCGCTGCCGGAGAGCCTGGTGCAGGTGGCAGGCGACGTCCCGCACGAGTGGTGGGTCGACCGGCGCCGGTTCGCGCAGACGCTGCTGAACCTGGTGGAGAACGCCGAGCGCTACGGCGGCGGCCCGGTCGCCGTACGCCTGGGCGGGGGCGACGGCGTGGGCGTGCTGGAGGTCGACGACGACGGACCGGGCGTGCCGCCGGGCGACCGGGAGATCATCTTCGACCGGTTCGTGCGGGGCCGGGCGGCGCACGACCGCGCCGGCACCGACGGCACCGGACTCGGCCTCGCCCTGGTGGCGCAGCACGCCGACGCGCACGGCGGGTCGGCGCGGGTGCTGGACCGCGCGCCCGGCGCCCGTTTCCGGGTCGAGCTGCCCGGAGCGCTCCGGTGAGCCGGCGGCGGCTCGCGCCCGCCCTGCTCGCCGTGGCGCTGCTCGCCGGCTGCGGGGTGCCGGTGGACGACGAGCCCCGGCTCGTGCAGACGCCGCCCGGGGCCTTCCCGACGCCTGCGGTGTCCTCGACCGCCGACGGGGACGGGCGGGTGGACGAGCCGTTCTGCTTCGTCCGGGACGACGGCCTGGTCGTGGTCAACCGCCGGGTGGACGGGCTGCCCGGGGTGGACACGCACCTTCAGCACCTGCTGGCCGGTCCCGGTCCGGGGGAGCGCCGCCAGGGGCTGTCCACGGCGCTGCCGGGCACGGTGGCGGTGGCCGGGGCCACGCTGGCCGGCACCGTGGCGACAGTCGACGTGCGCCAGGCCGGTGAGGAGACCGGCCGCAACGACGAGGTGCTGGCCTTCGGGCAGATCGTGTGCAGCCTCACGCAGCGACCGGACGTGTACAGCGTCGCGTTCCGCCGCGGCGGGCAGCCGCTGGAGGTGCCGCGCGCGGACGGAAGCCTCTCGGTGCTGCCGCTCACGGCTGCCGACTACCGCCCGTTGATGCCACGCTGATCGCCGTTGCTCGCCCCTATGTCCGGATATGACACTAAATCTCCATCGTCCGTTCGGTTGATTTGGCGATGGCCTTTGGTCTAGTGTGGCTGGCACGACCGGTGTGGGAGGCCACCCGTTCTCCGAGGACAGGAAGGGCAGCATGACCACGATGACCATGGCATCGACCGCGACCGAGGTGCAGCGCGCGCCGCAGACCGGTGAGGAGTCCCGTGCCAGCGAGCTGATCGCGGCGCTCGCCGCGCTGCCCGCCGGCCACCCGCAGCGGGCCGCCCTGCGCAACCAGGTCATCGAGGCGTGGCTGCCGCTGGCGAACCACCTGGCCGCCCGCTACAGCGGGCGCGGCGAGCCGGCCGGCGACCTGGCACAGACCGCGGCGCTGGGCCTGATCAAGGCGGTGGACCGGTTCGACGCCTCGCGCGGCGTCGACTTCGCCGGCTTCGCCATCCCGACGATCCTCGGCGAGATCAAGCGGCACTTCCGCGACCGCACCTGGAACATCCGGGTTCCGCGCCGCCTGCAGGAGCTGCGGCTGCGCATCTCCGAGGCCAACAGCACGCTGACCCAGACGCTCAACCGGGCCCCGACCGTCGCCGACATCGCCGCCCACCTCGACGTCACCGAGGAAGAGGTGCTCGAAGGCCTGGAAGGCGCCCGCGCCTACAACGCGGTCTCGCTGTCCACCCCGATCGGCGACGGCGACAGCGCCACCGAGCTGGGCGACACCCTCGGCGCCGAGGACAACGAGTACGAGCTGGCCGAGCTGCGCGCCTCCCTGGGCCCGGCGCTCGCCACGCTCGACGAGCGGGAGCAGAAGATCCTCACGCTGCGCTTCTACGGCAACCTGACCCAGAGCGAGATCGCGGCCCGCGTCGGTGTCTCCCAGATGCACGTGTCCCGGCTGCTCGCCCGCGCCCTGACCAAGCTGCGCGGCCAGCTCACCGAGGCCTGAGCCACACACGTACCGCGACCCCCGCCGGCCCGTGACGGCGGGGGTCGCGTCGTGTGTCACCAGCGCGACGGCGGTGGCGGCGGCACCAGCGGCGGACGGTCGTCGCAGGTGATGGTGTTCGGCAGCAGCCACGGGGCCAGCCAGCCGCCGTCGTTGCCGCCGAGGTCGGTCAGGGCGAACTCCGACCCGGCCGGGGTGAAGTGGAACGACCCGCAGTTGTTCACGCCGACCGCGCCCACGTTGCGGGCGTCCACGTTCGCGAAGCTCGCCCCGCCCGCCGTACGCGCGCTGACCACCGACGTCCCGGCGCCGTCGACCCGGATGTCCCGGAAGCGGACGTTGTCGATACGGACGCTGTCCTTCACCGGCCAGTCGCTGACCAGCATGATCGCGTTGTAGGTGCTGTCCAGGTACGCGTCGCCGCTGACCAGGATGTCCGCGTCGATGCTGCGGTCCAGCGCGTAGAACCAGATCGCGCCGAGGCCGATGTTCCAGTTCAGGTCGTACGTGCCGGCCCGGACCGTGGTGTTGCCGGTGATCCGCAGGCGGCCGGTGAACGGCTCCGCCCCGAAGCGGGAGCCCACCTGGATCGCGCTGCCCTCGCGTACCGGGTCGGCGACCAGGTTGTGCGCGACGGTCAGGTCCGCGCCGCCGTACAGCGCGATGCCGTTGGCGAGCACCGGCGACTGCACCGTGTTGTACGCGAACGTGTTCGACGCGTTCGCCGTGCCCTCCGACCACATGGCGAGGGCGTCGTCGCCGCTGTTGCGGACCACCGAGTTCGTCACCGAGGAGCGGGTGACGCCGGTGTGGAAGTTCAGCCCGTCGGCGATCTGGTCGGCGATCACGGTGTTGGTGACCCGCAGCCCGGTCATCGGCCCGTCGAACCACATGCCGACCTTCGTGTGGTGCAGGTAGAGGCCGTCGATCGTGCTGTGGTTGAGCGCCCCGCCGATGGCGTTGACCTGGTCGGTGTCGATCCGTTCGCGTACGTCGCCCTCGATCGCGAAGCCGGACAGGTGCACCTCGCTGCTGCCGCCGTCGGCGGCGTCGCGGCCGTAGAAGCCGACGCCGGTGTGCCGGGAGCCGTCGGGCGCGGGCGTGTCCAGCGTGACCTCGCGTCCCCGCACGATCGTGTACCAGCTGCCCGCACCGGCGATCGTCACGTCGTCCACGACGATGTGCCGGTCGACCTGGTAGGTGCCGGGCGGCAGGTAGAGCGGGCGGTCCACCCGCCGGGCGTACGCGACGGCCCGGTCGAGGGCGTCTGCGGACTCCCGCCGGCCGGTCGGGTCGGCGCCGAAGGACAGCGCGTTCACCGCGCGGGGGACCACGCGCGGCGGCGCGACCAGGTGCGCGTCCACCAGGTCGATCACCGTCCACGCGGCGGCGGTGCCGCGCGGCGCGGTCAGCCGGACCACCTCACCGGCCCGATGGGTACGGCCGAGCAGCAGCCGCTGCTCGTCGTAGAAGTGGTGCGGCCGGAACGGCTTGCTGATCACCGGCGCGGGCGTGGTGGCCGCCGGGACGCAGGAGCACTCGGTGATCCACCAGTCCGGGTGCAGCAGGTCGGCGCCGGGGTCGTTGGTGAACGGGTACTGGTTGTAGAGCCAGGCGTACTGCGAGGTCAGCGTCATGGTGCGGGCGGGCGCGTGCCCGACGGACACCCGCAGCGGCGCGGTGATCCCGCCGCCGCCCGGCGCGTCCGGGATGCTGTAGCGCACGGTCAGCGCGTTCGTGGGCCGGGGGAGCGTGAGTTCGACGTGCTGGCCGGGCAGCAGGCGCACGGCGCGGCGGCCGGACGCCTCACCGGCGAGTGTGTACGCCGACCGGTCCGGCCCGATCACGGTGCCGGTGGTCCGGCCGTGTTCCGCCTCCTGCTCGACGTAGTCCACAGTCGCACCGCGACCGGCGACGAGCGCGGGGTCCAGCCCGGCGCGCGTCACCACGGGGGCCGGTCCGCGCGGCGGGCCGGCCGTGGCAGCGCCGGGCGGTACGAGCAGGGCGGCGGCGAGCGCCGCCGCGAGGATCCTCGGCACGCTCCGCGACATCGGAGCACCCACTTTCTCGGGGGACGGGTGGCCTCGGCGGCGCAGGCCATCGACAAGGGCCCTCATGTTATTCCGGTGTTCTGCTGCCTTTCAAGCATCAATCTGCTCGTATCTTTCGGACCTCCTGTCGCCTGTCTTGGCAAGAACCGACCTGTCCGGCTGTTCATTTCTTGCAAGAATCCGACGTACGATTGCCGCCGTGACGAAGCGCCTGACCGAGGTGGCCCGCAAGGCGGGCGTCAGCGAGGCGACGGTGAGCCGGGTGCTCAACGGCCGCGGTGGCGTGTCCGAGGCGACCCGGACCGCCGTGCTGACCGCCCTCGACGTGCTCGGCTACGAGCGCCCGAGCAAGCTGCGCGGCGAACGCGCCCGCCTGGTCGGCCTGGTGCTGCCGGAGCTGCAGAACCCGATCTTCCCGGCGCTGGCCGAGGTGGTCACCGGCAGCCTCGCGCAGCGCGGCTTCACCCCGGCGTTGTGCGCCCGCACCATCGGCGGCGTACCGGAGTCCGGGTACGTGGAGATGCTGCTCGACCACCAGGTCAGCGGCGTCATCTTCGCCGGTGGCTCGTACGCGCTCGCCGACGCCTCGCACGAGCACTACCGGCGCCTCACCGACCGGGGCCTGCCGGTGGTGCTGGTGAACGCCGGCGTCGAGGAGCTGGGTTTCCCGCGCGTGTCCACCGACGACGCGGTCGCCGTCGAGCAGGCGTACGGCCACCTGCGCTCGCTCGGCCACGACCGGATCGGCATGGTGCTCGGCCCGGCCGACCACGTGCCCTCGCGCCGCAAGCTCGACGCCATGGTCCGGGCCGCCGGCTGGGGCGAGGACCGGTCCATGGTGGAGCGGTCCAGCTTCTCCATGGAGGGCGCGCGGGTCGCCGCCACGAAGCTGATCGAACGCGGCGCGACCGGCATCGTCTGCGCCAGCGACGTGCTCGCGCTGGGCACCATCCGGGCCGCCCGGCGTCTGGGCTGCGCGGTGCCGGCCGACGTCTCGGTGGTCGGCTTCGACGACTCGGCGTTCATGACCTGCACCGACCCGCCGCTGACCACGGTGCGCCAGCCGATCGAGACCATGGGCCAGGCCGCCGTGGACCTGCTGGTGACCCAGATCGAGGGCGCCGGGGTGCTGCACGACGAGCTGCTGTTCGAGCCCGAGCTGGTGGTACGCGGCTCCACCGCCCCCGCCCCCCGCCGCTGACCCCGGGGCCCACGCCGCCCCCACGCCGCTCCCCCACGCCGCCTCACCCCACCCCACCGCATCCGTCGATCTTGGAGTTGTGGTGCCCGGAATGCGGCACTGATGCCGGTATGTGAGGCGCCACAACTCCAAGATCGATGGTCCGGCCGACTGGAGCCGCGTACTTCCGAGGTCAAGTCGAATTCTTGCGTTTGCCAGTCGGCATCTTGCTGGATTCGGTTCGCGTCGCTACAGTGACTCCACTCACACCTGACCCGGGGCGCGGTTTCCGGAGGCAGGGCGCGTGCCGGCTGCCGTTCCACCACCAGAGGCAGCCGCGCGGTCACCGCACATCAGTGAAGGCCATGGATACACCCGTTCCCGAAGGGATGGACAGATGTCCGTACCGCAGTATCGGAAGGTCGCGGCGCTCGCGCTCGCGACCGGCCTCGGGCTCAGCCTTGCGGCGTGCTCCACCAAGAGCGACGACAGCGGCGACGCCGGCGGCAAGGTCACCATCACCGTCGACTGCCAGCCGGTCGGCGCGCAGAAGGAGCTGCTGAAGAACTGGAACGACGACGTCGCCGAGTTCCAGCGGCAGAACCCGGACATCGTCGTGAAGAGCGTGAGCGTCGGCGAGCAGTGCAACAACCCGCCGGACTTCACCGCCCGCCTGGCCGGCGGCACCGTCACCGACGTGTTCTACGGCTACATGACCGACCTGCAGCAGGTGCTGGACTCCGGCCAGGCGATGGACATCGGCCAGTACGCCACGAAGGACACGATCCCCACCTGGGACAGCGTCGACCCGGCGCTCAAGGAGGTCTTCACCGACGGCGGCAAGCTCTACGCCGTACCGGTGAAGAACTACTCGATGGGCCTGATCTACAACAAGGCGCTGTTCCAGCGGGCCGGGCTCGACGTGAACAACCCGCCGAAGACCTGGCCGGAGGTGCGGGCCGCGGCCAAGAAGATCTCCGCGCTCGGCGACGGCATCGCCGGGTACGCCGAGTACAGCGCGGGCAACACCGGCGGCTGGCACTTCACGTCGCTGCTCTACTCGCAGGGCGGGCAGGTGCTCAGCGCCGACGGCAAGAAGGCCGACTTCAACAACGCGATGGGCAAGCAGGTCCTGCAGAACCTCAAGGACATGCGCTACGGCGACAACAGCATGGGTGCCCGGCAGCTGCTCCAGTGGGGTGACCTGCTCACCAACGCCGGCGCCGGCAAGGTCGGCATGTTCATCGGCGCGCCGGACGCGACCCAGGCGATCGTCAGCCAGTTCCAGGGCAAGTACCAGGACTGGGCGATGGGCCCGCTGCCCGGCCAGGACGGCCCGGCCAAGGCCACGCTGGGTGGCGGCGAGGGCTACTTCTTCAAGAAGGGCCTCAGCCCCGAGCAGGTCAAGGCCGGCCTGAAGTGGCTCGCCTACCAGAAGCTCACCCCGGGTAAGGGCCAGTTCGACTACGTGCGCGCCAAGCCGCAGAACTACCCGGTCGGCCTGCCCCAGCCGCTGCTGTTCACGAACGGCAGCGACGCGCAGAAGCAGGAACTGGAGCTGCGCAAGGCGAACGCCAACGTGGACACCACGAACTTCGCGGTCTTCGAGGCCAACCCGGTGCCGATCAAGGGTGAGCCGCGCAACGCGCAGGCGATCTACGCGGTGCTCGACGCGGCGATGTCCGGGGTGCTGACCAACCCGAACGCGAACATCGACGCGCTGCTCAAGACCGCCGAGGACAAGGTCAACCAGCTGCTGGCCGCCGACAGCTGACCCGACCGGAGGTGGGGCCGGCGCACCGGCCCCACCTCCCCGAGCACCGCAGGAGTCGCCTTGGCGCTCACCACCGCCCCCGGCGCCACCCGCCGTACCGGTCCTGCCGCGTCGACGCCGTCGCGTACCGCCGGACGCCGCGCCGGTCTCGGCCGCAAGGTCCGGGACAACCTCACCGGGCACACGTTCCTGATCGGCGCCGTCATCTGCTTCGCCGTCTTCTCCTGGTACCCGATGGTCCGCGGCGTCGTGATGAGCTTCCAGCGCACCCGTCGCGGCGAGACCACCTGGGTCGGCTGGGACAACTACAGCCGGATCATCGCCGATCCGAGCTTCTGGACCGCCTGGAAGAACACGTTCGTCTTCACCGGCCTGGCGCTCGTCCTCGGCTACCTGGTGCCGTTCTTCGTGGCGATCCTGCTCAACGAGCTGCGCCACGCCAAGGGCTACCTGCGGGTGCTCGTCTACCTGCCGGTGATGCTGCCGCCGGCCTCAGCGCTGTTCCTGTTCAAGTTCTACGCCTACGACCCGAGCGAGGCGGGGCTGTTCAACGCGGTCCTCACCGCGCTGGGACTGCCCACGTCGGAGTGGATGCAGTCGCCCACCATGACGATGCCGGCCATGGTGATCGCGTCGACCTGGATGAACATGGGCGGCGCCGTGCTGATCTACCTGGCCGCGCTGCAGAACATCCCCGGCGAGCTGTACGAGGCCGCCGAGATCGACGGCGCCGGGGTGTGGCGGCGCATCGTGCACGTGACGGTCCCGCAGACCCGGCTGATCCTGGCGCTGCTGGCGATGCTCCAGATCGTCGCCACCATGCAGCTGTTCATCGAGCCGCTGATCCTCGCCAACGGCGCCGGTACGCAGGACTCGGCGACCTCCGTGGCGTACCTGATCTACCAGCACGGGTTCTTCCAGAACGACCTCAACGGCGCCGCCGCGCTCGGCGTGATCATGCTGGTGGTGCTGGCCGGGTTCTCCGCCGTCTACCTGCGACTGACCGCGAGACAGGACTAGGACATGGCCGCCGACAGCACCACCCGTACCCTCATCTCCCACGCCCAGCTGCGCCGCGGTCGCGGCCGCGTCCTCTACTGGGCCGTGCTCACCGTGGTCGTGGCCGGGTTCACGCTGGTGTTCCTCGGCCCGCTGTACTGGATGGTCACCGGCGCGCTGAAGTCCGGCCAGGAGATCGCCCAGACCCCGCCGACGCTGTTCCCCCGCGACCCGCAGCCGGGCAACTACGTCGACGCCTGGACCAACCTGGATCTCGCGAAACTGCTGTTCAACACGTTCTACTACGCCACCGGCGCGGTGGTGTTCCAGCTCGTGTTCGACACCGCCGCCGCGTACGCGCTGTCGAAGCTGCGTCCGGTGCTGGGCGGGCTGATCCTCGGCATGATGCTGGCGACGCTGATGATCCCGGCGATGGTGCTGATCGTCCCGCAGTACGTGACGGTGATCGACCTGCCGATCGTGCACGTCAACCTGCTCGACTCGCCGTTCGCGATCTGGCTGCCGCTGGTGGCGAACGCGTTCAACATCTTCCTGCTGAAACGGTTCTTCGACTCGATCCCGGAGGACCTGATGGCCGCCGCCGTGATGGACGGCGCCACCCCGCTGCGCACGCTCTGGTCCATCGTCCTGCCGATGTCCCGCCCGATCCTCGGCGTGGTGGCGATCTTCGCGGTGACGGCGGTCTGGAAGGACTTCCTCTGGCCGAAGCTGGTCATGCCGTCGCCGGAGACGCGGACCGTCAGCGTCGGCATCTACGCCTTCGCCGGCGGCACCCCGATGAACGTGGTCATCGCCGCGTCGGTGATCGCCGCCATTCCCACCGTCGTGCTGTTCCTGATCTTCCAGCGCAACATCATGTCCGGCCTGACCACCGGCGGCCTCAAGGGCTGACCGGGCGCCGCCCGCCGCCGGCCGTACCGCCCGCCGCCGCAGAACCGACCCCGCAGAAAGCAGGTGCCCGTGTCCATGGCCGACAACAGCCCGTGGTGGCGCTCCGCGGTGATCTACCAGGTCTACCCGCGCAGTTTCGCCGACGGCAACGGCGACGGGATCGGCGACGTCGCCGGCATCCGGTCCCGCCTGGATCACCTCGCCGCGCTCGGCGTCGACGCCGTCTGGTTCAGCCCCTGGTACCCGTCGCCGATGGCCGACGCCGGCTACGACGTGTCCGACTACCGCGACATCGACCCGGTCTTCGGCACGCTCGCCGAGGTGGAGGCGCTGATCGCCGAGGCGCACGCGCTCGGCATCCGCAGCATCGTCGACGTGGTGCCCAACCACTGCTCCGACGCGCACCAGTGGTTCCGGGCCGCGCTCGCGGGCGGGCCGGGCGCGCCCGAACGGGACCTGTTCTGGTTCCGCCCCGGCCGGGGGCCCGGCGGCGACCTGCCGCCCACCGACTGGACCGGCGAGTTCGGCGGCCCGACCTGGACCCGCACCACCGACCCGGACGGCACTCCCGGCGACTGGTACCTGCACCTGTTCGCCCCGCAGCAACCCGACTTCAACTGGGACCACCCCCGCGTCCGCGAAGAGTTCGAGGACATCCTGCGGTTCTGGTTCGAGCGGGGCGTGGACGGCATCCGCATCGACTCGGCCGGGCTGCTCGTCAAGGACGGCACGCTGCCGGAGGTCCACCCGGACCGGCCGCACCCGTTCCGCGACCAGGACGGCGTGCACGACGTGTACCGCGCGTGGCGGCGCATCGCCGACTCGTACCCGGGCGGGCGGGCGCTGGTCGGCGAGGTGTGGCTGCCCGACCGGCAGCGGTTCGCGAACTACCTGCGCCCGGACGAGCTGCACACCGCGTTCAACTTCGACTTCCTCGGCTGCGCCTGGGACGCCACCGCGCTGCGGGAGAGCATCGACGGCACGCTGGCCGCGCACGCCCCGGTCGGCGCGCCCGCCACCTGGGTGCTGTCCAACCACGACGTCACCCGGCACGTCACCCGGTACGGCCGCGCCGACACCCGGTTCAGCTTCGCCGCCAAGCGCGAGGGCATCCCCACCGACCTGGAACTGGGCACCCGCCGGGCCCGCGCCGCCGCGTTGCTGTCCCTCGCGCTGCCCGGCGCCGCCTACGTCTACCAGGGCGAGGAGCTGGGCCTCTGGGAGGTCGAGGACATCCCGTACGAGCTTCGGCAGGACCCGATGTGGGAGCGGTCCGGACGGGTCGACCCGGGCCGCGACGGCTGCCGGGTGCCGCTGCCCTGGCAGGGCGACACCCCGCCGTTCGGGTTCAGCCCCGACGGCGCGTCCGCCGCGCCGTGGCTGCCGCAACCTGCCGACTGGAAGGACCGCACGGTCCGCGCCCAGACCGGCGACCCGCACTCGATGCTGGAGCTGTACCGGGCCGCGCTGGCGCTGCGCCGCACCGAACCGGCGCTCGGCGACGGCACCCTGGCGTGGCTGCCCGCACCGCACGGCGTGCTCGCGTTCGCCCGCGAACCCGGCTTCACCTGCCTGGTCAACCTCGGCGACGCCGCCGTGCCGCTGCCCGCGCACGACGAGCTGCTGCTCGCCAGCGGCCCACTCGACGACGACCGGCTGCCACCGGACACCGCGGTCTGGCTGCGTACCCGATCGGCCTGACCGCGGCGCCGGCGGCCCCGTCCCGCCGCCGGCGCCGCCGAACCACCCGGCGGCCCGTCCCGGCCGCCACAGACGCCGCACACCTGGGGAGGAGGAAGGAGAGGCAACGCCGCACGGGGGGATCTGGCCACCGACGAAAGGGAGCACACCCCGCATGGCCGAGCACCGCACCGCGCACCGCCACCGCAGCACCGGCGTGGCCGCCCTCGCCGCCGTCACGCTCGCCGCCTCGACACTCGTCGTCGTGGCGCTCACCACGACCGCCACCCCGGCGTACGCCGCCGGACTGTCCCCGTTCGACATCAGCGGACGCGGCGCCACCGTGCCGTTCCGCGAGCAGGAAGCCGAGCAGGCCACCCACAACGGCACGAAGATCGGCCCCGACCGGCGCTACGGCACGCTGCCGTCCGAGGCGTCCGGCCGGGAGGCGGTCACGCTCGACGCCGTCGGCGAGTACGTCGAGTTCACGCTCACCGCCCCCGCGAACGCGGTCACGTTCCGGTACAGCCTGCCGGACAACGCCGCCGGCACCGGCCGCGACGCCACCATCGACCTGCGCGCCAACGGCACGCTGGTCAAGGCGGTGCCGGTCACCTCCCGGTACGGCTGGTACTACGGCGGCTACCCGTTCAACAACAACCCGGGCGACACCAACCCGCACCACTTCTACGACGAGACCCGGACCATGTTCGGCACCACGTACCCGGCCGGCACGAAGATCCGCCTCCAGGTGTCCTCGACCGCCCAGTCACCCACGTTCACCATCGACCTGGCCGACTTCGAGCTGGTCGGCGCGCAGATCACCAAGCCGTCCGGCGTGCTGGACGTGGTGACCGACTTCGGCGCCGACCCGACCGGCGCCACCGACTCGACGGCGAAGTTCCAGGCCGCGGTGGACGCCGGCAGGGCGCAGGGCCGGGCGGTGTGGATCCCGGCCGGCACGTTCACGCTCTGGGACCACGTGGTGGTCGACGGCGTGACGCTGCGCGGCGCCGGCCCCTGGTACTCGGTGCTCGGCGGCCGGCACCCGACCGACCGCAAACGCGCCGCCGGCATCTACGGCAAGTACGTGCCGGGCGGCGGCTACTCCGGCGAGATCCGCCCGCACGAGGCCGGTGGGCCCAGCCGCAACGTCACGCTGCGGGACTTCGCCATCATCGGCGACATCCGGGAACGCGTCGACGAGGACCAGGTCAACGCCATCGGCGGCGCGATGAGCAACTCGGTGGTGGACAACCTGTGGTTGCAGCACACCAAGGTCGGCGCCTGGATGGACGGGCCGATGGACAACTTCACCATCCGCAACAGCCGCATCCTGGACCAGACCGCCGACGGGGTGAACTTCCACTGGGGCGTCACCAACTCGACGGTGACGAACACGTTCGTCCGCAACACCGGCGACGACGCGCTGGCCATGTGGGCGCAGAGCGTGCCGAACGTCGGCAACTCCTTCACCCGCAACACCATCGGCGTGACGATCCTGGCCAACCACCTGGTCACGTACGGCGGGCGGGACATCACCATCGCCGACAACGTCACCGCCGACTCGGTCACCAACGGCGGTGGCATCCACGTGGCGAACCGCTATCCGGGCGTCACCGGGCCGACCGCCGTGGCCGGCACGATCACGGTGGCCCGCAACACGCTGATCCGCAACGGCAACTCCGACTACAACTGGCAGTTCGGCGTGGGCGCGATCTGGTTCTCCGCGCTCAACGAGCCGATCCAGGGCGCCGCGATCAACGTCACCGACACCGACATCCTGGACAGCTCGTACGCGGCGCTGCACTGGATCGAGGGGCAGACCAGCGGCATCTCGTTCGACAACGTGCGCATCGACGGCGCGGGCACGTACGCGCTCCAGGTGCAGGCGCCCAGCCAGGTCCGGTTCACAAACGTGCGGGCCACCGGCATCGCCCAGTCCAACCCGATCCACAACTGCGTCGGCAGCGGCTTCCAGATCACCCAGGGCGCCGGCAACTCCGGCTGGTACACGCCCACCCCGTACTGCGGGCCGTGGCCGCAGCCGCAGTGGGGCAACGGACCGTCCAGCCCGCCGCCCACCAGCCCGGCGCCGACCACGGCAGCGCCGACGACGGCCCCGCCGACCACCGCGCCGCCGACCACACCGCCGCCGGCCGGCGGGAACCTGGCCCTGGGCCGCCCGGCCACCGCCACCAGCACCACCCAGACGTACGCCGCCGGCAACGCCGTCGACGGCAACCCGGCCAGCTACTGGGAGAGCGCCAACAACGCGTTCCCGCAGTCGCTCACCGTCGACCTCGGCACGTCCCGCACCGTCGACCGGGTGGTGCTGAAGCTCCCGCCCGGCTGGGAACGGCGTACCCAGACGCTGTCCGTGCTCGGCTCCGCCGACGGTTCCTCGTACAGCACGCTCGCCGCGTCGGCGGGCCGCGTCTTCGACCCGGCCGCTGGCAACACCGTGTCGATCGCGCTGCCGTCCGGCGACCGGCGGTTCGTCCGGGTCACCGTCACCGGCAATACCGGCTGGCCGGCGGGCCAGCTCGCCGAACTGGAGGTGTACGGCGGCGGCACCACCACACCGCCGCCCACCACGACTGCGCCGCCCACCACCGCGCCACCGACCGGCAACCTGGCGGCGGGCCGGCCGGTCGCGGAGACCAGCCACGCCGACGTGTACGGCGCCGCCAACACCGTCGACGGCAACGCGAACACCTACTGGGAGAGCGCCAACAACGCCTTCCCCCAGTCGGTGACGGTCGACCTGGGCAGCGCCCGGCCGGTCGCCCGGGTGGTGCTGAAACTGCCCCCGTCGGCGGCCTGGCAGACCCGTACCCAGACCGTGGCGGTGCTCGGCTCCACCGACGGCTCGTCGTTCTCGACGCTCAAGGCGGCGGCGGGCTACACGTTCGACCCGGCGGGCGGCAACAGCGTGTCGATCGCGCTGCCCGCCGGTGACCGCCGCTTCGTGCGGCTGACGTTCACCGGCAACACCGGCTGGCCGGCCGGCCAGCTGTCCGAGTTCGAGGTGTACGCCTCCTGACCCGGCGCGGCGGCAACACCGTGACGGTCACCGTGCCCACCGCCTCGACGCGGTACGTGCGGCTGCTGTTC